>JADLCD010000071.1 GCA_020847395.1 Chitinophagaceae bacterium | reverse complement strand
TCGCAGTTGCAACAGGCAATTAATCGAAAAGATGAAGTATTCAAAATGAGCGGAGGAGAGCAAACCAGAGATTTTTTACCTGTTGAAAAAGTAGCGGAATATATTGTTGATATTGCAGTGCAGTCAGGTGTAACAGGAATAATAAATTGTTGCAGCGGTATTCCGGTAACAGTCAGGCAATTGGTATTAAACTATTTGGAACAAAAAAACGCAACCATCAAATTAAACTTGGGCTATTATCCTTATCCTGATTATGAACCAATGCATTTTTGGGGAGATGATAGCAAATTAAAAACAATAATTCATGAGTAATCCTGTTCAGGAATTTATACAAGAACGCATTGAACGAATAGAAAAAAATGGCGAAAATAAGGTTTTGCAAGAGGCAGCCCGATCATTTAATACAGCGTCAAACAGTTCTCAATATTCTTATAACTTTTCATGGATGGGAAGGCCAATCATTCAATATCCACAGGATATGATTGCCATGCAGGAAATTATCTGGGATGTTAAACCAGATCTTATTATTGAAACAGGTATTGCACATGGTGGTTCTCTGATATATTACGCTTCGTTACTGGAACTGATTGGAAAAGGAGAGGTACTTGGTATTGACATTGATATCAGGCAACATAATAAGGCTGAAATTGAAAAACACCCGATGTTTAAGCGAATTAATATGATTGAAGGATCTGCAATCAGCAAGGATACGCTTCAGCAGGTGAAAGAGTACGCAGCAGGAAAAGAAAAAATAATTGTTTGCTTAGACTCTAATCATACACATGAACATGTATTGCAAGAGTTAAGGATGTATTCACCGTTTGTGAGCATAGGGTCATACATTGTTGCCTTTGATACTATTGTTGAAAATTTACCTGAGGGCTATTTTTCTCAACAAAGGCCATGGGGAATTGGCAACAACCCCATGACAGCAGTTGATGAATTCATAAAGGATAATGATCGCTTCATTATTGATAGCTCGATTGACAATAAATTACTGATAAGCGTAGCACCTAAAGGATATTTAAGAAGAATTAAATAAATACAAACTAATGACAGAAAATATTCAATCTCCGTGGGTAAGTTTCTGTATCAGCACATTTAAACGCCCTGATTTTCTGCATCAGCAATTATCTTCTTTACTCAAGCAAACGTTTACAAATTTTGAGATAGTCATTTCAGACAATGATCCGGAAGGGTCAGCAGGCGATGTATGTCTTTCCTTTAAAGATAACAGAATACGATATTTCCATAACCAAGAAAACCTTGGAATGATCAAAAGCTTTAATAAAAGCATTGAAAGAGCCAGAACGGATTTTATCGTCATGGTAACAGATGATGACCCTGTAGAGAATGATTTTTTATCAGTTGCACATTCTTTGTGGGTCACAAAACCCGGTTACGGAATATATGGAGGGTTTCAGCGAAAACACAAACGCCCTTCAGAAATTGAAATAATACAAAAAGAAAATTTCATTGCAGAAATTTTAGATTGGCAAAAGACGCCCGGAATATTATGGTCAAGTTGTGTTTTAAAGAAAAAAGCCGCTACAATAATCGGAAATATTCCAGATTATGGTAGCCCGCATTTAGCAGACCATGCCTTTATAGCCTTGATTGGTGATCGAACAGGTGGAGTAATTATAAACAAAATGTACAGTTCCCTTACTTCCCACAATACAAATTTTTCTAAGCTCAATTTTCAAACATATATAACAGGTTGCACTGAATTCTATAAAACTATGAAATTAAATATACAGGAGGGAGATCAGGATTCTAAGTGGAAAGCTATCAACCAACATCTCGGAGATTGGCTTCTCGCAATTATTTATAATTTAAAAAGATATTACTCTGTCAATTTACCTGATAAAAAAAGAATACAAGAAATAGATACACTTGCAAAAGAAATGGTCCGATTGCCGTTTATGAAAAGGAATAAGACCCGGTTGAAAATAAAAGAATTAATTTTCAGAGTAAAATTATTCTTGGGTATTTTAAAGCCAACTCATTGAAGTGAAAAGGTATAGCATTATTCTTCCTGTAAAAAATGGAGGAGAATATTTAAAAGCATGTGTGAATAGTATTCTCGGACAAACGCTTCAAAGTTTTGATTTATTAATTCTTGAAAATAAAAGCACCGATGGAACGAGCGAATGGCTGGAATCATTAAATGATGATCGTATAAAAATATATCCGGCTGACACAGCATTGTCAATTGAAGATAATTGGAAGCGTATTGCAGATATCCCAAAAAATGAATTTATTACATTGATTGGCCACGATGACTTGCTGTTACCGAAATACTTAGAAACTATGAATGAATTGATTAATGCAAATCCTAATGCAAATCTTTATCAAACACATTTTATATTCATTGACGCAAATGGAAATAAGATTAGAGATTGTTTATCCATGCATGAAAAATTAGGTGCTGATACATTTATTGTAAAATCCTTGCAAAGAACAATTGATATCAATGGCACCGGCTTTATGTTTCGTTCTTCAGCTTATGATGCTATCAATGGCATTCCTTTATTTTCCAAACTAATGTTTGCTGATTATGCGCTATGGTTCTCTTTAGTTCAAAATGGCAAAGTGGCAATAGCCAAAACTAAGGCTTTTCAATACAGGCTACACCAAAACACATCTCAACTGGCAGACCCAATAGTATATAGTAATGCACTAAAACAGTTTACAACATTTTTAGAGAACCTAAGTACTAATCCCTTATTACACAAATCCATTCAAGAAAATGCGCCTCTATTTATTTCACATTATTGTATAAGTATCAGCCATAAGCTACTACGATATAGATTAGCCGAAAGGAAATACTTAACAGTATCGCAATTAGTAAAAGTGTTTGAAAAAGAATGTAAAATCATTTCAGAAAACCCTTCTTATTCATTCAGGAATAAAGCCGGAATTAAGTCCGCCTTATTAATTGATAGCAATATGTTGACACGTTGGCTTTTCAGAAAGTTCAGAAAGGTATATAATAGACCTATTATAAAACAACTACTCAACTCCCACTAATATGTTCCTATAAAATCTGCAAAAAACTTTTCGACTTAACATTTCAATAGCAACTTCACGATTATTTTTTCCAAGTTTATTTTTAAGTTCAGGCTGCCTGACTAACTCCCTTAATAATTCTATATTCTTTTCTTTTTTCTTCATCAAATAAAAAATAGTTAAATACATTCTGTATATCCGTTAAATATATGTGGGATTTAATCCCTTAATATAATATTATAGCTCATAAAAGACTGTGATTGCAGCGATTCAGAATAAAAAATTTTTAGGTGTAGCAATGTTGTTTCTGTTATAAACTACTTTACCCCCTTGCGGTTGTTGCTGCGGCTGAATGTGGTATTGGAATGTAGATAGTTAGAATATATTATACTAACAGGCAGTGTTCTAAGAATTTGTTGATTATATAGGCTATTAACATTCGCTGACAATAGTTTTATATACACTAAAGCTCTTTGCCGCATAAATATGTTTCATAGAATAATAAAATCGCTTATGGTCAACGGATTACGAGCGGATTAAACTGCCAGCATAAGGATTTTCAATCCTTTGCTCTACCATAACCATTGTAATCCAATAATAATCTCTGCTAATAAAAAAGCTGAACTCTACCTTACTTATATAGATTATTTAGACATAGTAAACACACCATAATATCTTCCATCCGTTGTTGCATAAGTTCCCGATATCGTTTTCCTATCGGATGATATTTTACCTTTTAGCAAGTAATAACTATGGCTGGTTACATAATAAACAGACATGATTACACTGTCGCAAGTATTCCTGAATCCACTCCATGAAGTGGCAGGCCCATTTAACACCTCCTGCCCAATTGCGAAATGATTCTCGTAAAAAGTATAAATAGAATTTGACCTTTCACCATTTGACTGTGTATTAGTGCCTACATAAAGCCCTCTCAACGGGCATACATTATCATAGTCGACCGTGTCAATTTTGTACAACGTATCGCGCATTACAATATTGACGGTATCGCGCACTGTCTTAATAACTTCCTTCTGACAACCGGAGGATGAAAAAAAAATTGAAGATGCTACTATTATGACAAGGAGAGCAAAAAGGGCCTTCACGGGTTTCTTTTTCATGCTTTTTAAAGGTTTCTATATCGTAAAAATAATATAATTTTTGAGAAAGCTATATCTGGTAACACAAATATTTTAAAATAATTTCCCTCAACATATAAAGGCATTCAAAATTCATATTAATGGCGGGAGTATTCGTTGTTATGCTACACATGTGCATATAACGGTATCGCAATTGGTAAAAACATTTGAAAAAGAATGTAAAATCATTTCAGAAAACCCTTCTTACTCATTCAGGAATGAAGCCGGAATTAAGTACGCCTTATTAATTGATAGCAATATATTGACACAATGGCTTTTCAGAATGCTCAGAAAGGTATATAATAGACCCATTATAAAATAACTACTCAACTCCCACTAATATGTTCCTATAAAATCTGCAAAAAACTTTTCTACTGAACATTTCAATAGCAACTTCACGATTATTTTTTCCAAGTTCATTTTTAAGTTCAGGCTGCCTGATTAACTCCCTTAATAATTGTATATTCTTTTCTACTATTTTTTCTTCATCAGTCTCATAAACAAGCAGCCCGTTCTTCATATGTTCAATATAATCAGGAATGCCATTTACTGCTGTTGATAAAACTACTTTACCATGTGCCATCATTTTCATTACTACTACAGGAAGTCCTTCAAAAGCCGAAGTGAGGATTAATACATCAGACTGTGCGTATATTGATTCCATTTTTTCCTGGTCTTTAATATTACCATAAAATGTACAAAAGGGGTAATCCTGAATATTGATCACATTTTCAACATCACCTACAAAAGAAAAGTGAACCGCATCACCTGCCTCAAACATTTTTTTTGCAATGGCAGTTATTAAATAAACTCTTTTTTGAGGAGATCCTCGTCCAATAAAAACGATTTCTAATTTTTGGTTATTGACGGTAGAAGGCTCCGGGATATCTATAGCATTGTCGATAAACAATAATCTATTAAAGTATTGTTTATCTATATTATTTTTTTTGTATTGCTCTATTACCTCCTGCTTTAATTTCAGTGTACTGAAAATACGGAGATCAATATGTTTGATATGTCCAAGGTTATAATTAAGCCATGTTGGTAGATGACTAAGCTCAACACATTTTGCCTGCTTTTTTACATGAGGAATTACTTTATAAAAAAACATGCATTCACCTCCAAGTAAAACCGGTTTTTCTCTCCGATTCACCCAGGATGCAATAACACCTCTGAAGAAAAAATTTACAAAATGAAAAAACTTATTATCAATATATTTATGCAAATCAATAATTCTTACACCTTCAATATTAAACTCGTCTTTAAATTGATTATTCTTCGGCTTTTTAGAGAAAATGATTAGTGGTTTTTTGTCCCTAACACAATTTGTAATATCTATATTAACCCTTGGCGCGCCGCCTATGTCTGCATTCGGGAAAAAGAAAAATAAATCATGTGTTGTTTTTAAAGGGAAAATGATACCTGCAATTTTTCCTAAGAAAACAAAAGGGAACATTATAATTTCTTCAACAAAAAACTTTAACCGTGCTTTTTTATATGTCATACTTTATTGGAAGAATAATATTTTGAAATTACTCTACTCAAATAATTAGCATCAAAAGTAAGTTGTAGTTTTTTAAATAATGGCTTTATTTCTTCAACATCAATTACAGGATCACTGCTTTTTTCAATTACTTCGTAATTACCTTTTTTTCCCAGAAGCAATTCAATATTTGCAACGATTTCCATAACCTTGCTGTTCTCAGGGTTAGCTATGTTCACAATTTTATTCTTAAATAAATTATTTTTTACTATATAATCGCACAATATATATGCATCATCAATATCGATAATATTTCTCGAAGCATTTTTCCAAATATAAAAAAAAATGCCTTTATTGATATGATGAAAGAAATAGTTTAAAACAGTGTGAGGGTTTGTAGAAAAACCAGCAAGATTTGATATTCGAAAAATATTGTAATTAGCTTGTTGTGTTCTTATAAATTCCTCCATCTTAAGTTTATGTTCTACATATGCATTTCCACGCGAATAATTATCATAAATACTACAGGTACTGAAATATATCAGCTTACTATTCGGATATTTAGTAATAATATTCAACAACATATGCTTTTCCCGTTCAAATAATGATACATCTTCAGATGTTGAATTGGAAACGCCAGACGCGAATACTATAACATTCTCATCTTTTTCATATGCCTTAAAAGCCTTTGCGACCAAACCCCCTCCAATTAGCATTTTTTATCTATTTTATAAATTTGTTGCAATATGTTTAAAAAAATGGACTTATTAAACGCGATTAAAACAAATATCAGTGCAAACGCATCTAAATAATATTTGGGTTATTCACAAATGTTAGTAAAGTAAGACATTATAAGAAAAGTGTAAAAAGTTATCTCGTTTTATTATTGAATAGGTATTAGCATTTGCGTAATTCGAATATTTAAGAATTACCCGATGTTGAAAAAGCGTCCATACCGGGGCAATCATTTTTGGAGGGTTATTTTGTGAATACTGTAGGGATATATGAAGATATGATAAGGCGATATATGAAATACCAGGAAGAAGAGTGTAAAGAAAAAGGTAATCCACAGGGCTTTGACTTTAACCTTGGAACTTAGCTTATAGCTTTACCCATAATCCACCTGTTTGATGGTAGTTTATTATTCTCAAAAATCCGGTTTAAATGTTTCCACAAAAGATTGCGGAGCAATATAATCTTCCGGATGCTGTACACGAAAGTCAATTAATTTCAGCAATAACTTTTGCCATAAACCATATTCCACATCAAAGCGACCAACAATAGTATGCTTCCTGTAAGGCATGCTTTCTGAAAGCCATGCAGTAGTGTAATCATCTTTTAACATACCCAATTCATCCATTATATCCTGTATTAAACCATGACATATATAGCCAATATCATAAAACACAAAATTGCTTTTCTTATTCCCCAGCATCGCATCATCCCAGCGCTTGCTGATAACATTGGCCCATAAAAAACGGGTAGCTTCATAATGCATCAGTCTTGCCGTTACTCTTAATGATTCTATGAAATCTTTATCAGCATCACTTAGCCCTGCCATAGATTGCAGCAATAAATTTTCAGCCGCTTCACATTTAATACGCGCCTGTTTTAACGCATCCGTATTCGTTTGTACAATATTCATATAATATGGCTGAAACGGGTTTGACCAACTCTCGATTATGGTGCCGCCCGGCATATTACCTGTATTTTTTCCGAAACATTTTTTCAAATCCTCCACCGCTCCCGCAAGATTGGTACACGCCTGCTGCACTTTTACGCCGGCAGTATCAAACATCTGTCGATAAAGATTTTGCTCAAATATTTTTCTATCGGGAGAAGAGCCCTGCCATGCACTGATACAACCGTATGCCATAAACGACCAGGATGGCCGAACAAAAGGTTCAACAGCATCCGTCCATACAGAAGTAATAAAACCCAATGTGTTTTTTTTGATTCCTTCTTTCAGGCACAAATCAATATTATCGTAAGTATATGTTGCCGCGGGATAAATATGTCCCCAGCCCGACACCGCAGGCTGAATAAAAAATTGTTTATTGGCCTTCAACACAGGATTCATAAAATTGTATAGGGCTGTTGTATCAGGAGAATATTCCCAAATAACCGGAATAACATTTTCAGGAATCTTCGCCATCAGTTCAGGATAATAATTGGTCATATCCGTCCATGCCAAAACTGTTTTATTGTATTTTTTTAGTTCATTGCTCAGCAATGTCAATTGATCAATCCACAGTTTTTCCGCGTTAATGGTTGAATCCTTTTCTTTAGAGATACGATTGGTTTCCCAGGTTTCATCAAAGCCTATATGTATAAACGGGCTGTGAAATATTTCAGCGTATTGTTTTATCCAGTTCCTCAATAATGCGGCCACGGCGGGTTTGCGCGGGTCTAATTCGTGTCCGTAATTACCGATAGCCAGATCAGCATAACTTTCATTCTTCAATAAATCATGCAGGTGGCCATAAAACGCTACGAAAGGAATTACATCAATATGCCGCTGTTTTCCGTAGGCTATAATATCTTTTATTTCTGTTTGAGTATATGATTGTTTATACTGCAGCCCTGCATAGCTCTTTAATTGAATGCTTACTTCATTATAGAAATAATATTGATTGGTTTTCCATTTGGCTAAAAAATCTATCTGTCTTTTTATTTCATCAACCTTTAGCAAACCACCGTGCGCAAAGTCCATCATCACTCCACGGTATTTCAGTTTTGGTTCATCTGCTATTTCAACTAAGGGGAAATATGCAGCTTTTCCATACAGTTCCGGCATTTGCCTGAGCGTTTGCAGCGCATAATATAAACCTGTAGCCGCATAGGCTTCTATATAAATTTTATTGGCAGAAATTTTTATGGTATAGGATTCTCTTTTATTACGGGTAGCCGGCGGGGAATCATAATCCGGAAGTTTATAGCCTTTTTGGTATACTTTAAACTGCAATGTTGCATTTGCAGCGGACGATGCTTTTTTAACAGTAATGGATAACCGCTTTTCTATATAAGCTGCAAAATCATTCAGAGCGAAATTTACTTGCGCGTCGTATGCCTGATCTGTATATATGGAAAGGTTACTCAACAAAAATTTTCCCGGCTGGTATTTGATTTGTTGTGGGGCAGGAATAATTAGCTGGGTGTTTTGGCTTTTTGATTGAAGCCCAAGCTGGATAATTATTGCTATTAATAAAAAATATTTCATAATATAATGAACTGCTGAGAACAATTTTAAAACCCGTTTGTAAAAAACCACAAAGATACCAAGGTGCAAAGTTGCACAAAGATTACAATTTATATAGGTTCATAGAATAGAGGGGTATATTTCAGGTTTTTGTTGTTCATATTTTCCGGCATGTGAAACACCATAGGAAACAAACTCATTATGAATCCTTACAAATAAACAAAAAATCTTAGCTTAACGACTATGGTGAAACACGTACCGGGCGGTAGCCGTGGTACCTGTCTCACGTAGCGCCAGTAGCGATTCACCTCCATCCGAATGAGACAATTTGGAATACAACCGAATAGAGCCGCGTTCCAAAATACAGGAGCATCTTTCAGTTGAGCAAATTCCGTAAAAGAATTTTAACTAACCAAAAGATGCCCCCGTGATGAACACTTAAAATTTTTAATTTTTATCCCACCAAAGCGGCGTGGTTACTTTATCCGGGCCACCAAGCAATTGAACTGCTTTGGTTACCGCAGCACCATTGGTTTGCGTTTCCGCATCCAGGTAGGTCATTCTCCTGATAAACTGGTCAGGCGTAATATCAGGGTTATCACTGTGAATAATGTGATACAATTCAGGATATCCCGACCTTCTCACTTCAGCCCAACCTTCCATACCATCAGGAAAAAGCGCCAGCCATTTTTGCTGAGCTACCTGTTTACGCTGCATCGTTGCATCACCGCTCCAGGCAATAGGATAGTCATTTACTGCCGGAGAATTAAAATAATCATTTGTTGCAACTGGTTTCTTTGTACTCTGCACATAATTATCAATTGCTGTTTGGTCAGTAATACCCCATTGCGTCATTGATGTCCTTATGCCTTGCTCATAATAAAACTGCGCGGTTCCCCCTCCCATATTCCATCCATTTAATACACCCTCCGCTTTCAAAAAATTAGCTTCAGCAGCATGCATAATATCAAAAGGAACATCATAATTTGTTTTCCAGTCATTCACATTCAGATCCCAGTATGTCCATCTCTTTCCCAGGTTGGAGTTATAAGGGCGTGAATTAGCATCTATATTGGTTTTTTCTGCCGCAGTTAAACCGTTTCTAACGCCGGAGTATTCATTAGTTGCCACTGCAGGTTGAAAATAAACAGATAGTCGTGGATCATTGTACCCAACAAGTATAGACTCCATGGCAGCACTCATCCTTAAATCATCCCATCCTGCCGATACGGCAAGACCGTTGTATTCATTGTAAAACACTTTATTTTTAGGCATATAAGCGTCATCGCCTGTAGCTTCAAAAGTACCCGCTGCTACGGCCGCTTCAGCTTCTGTTTTAGCTCTTGCCGGATCCGCTTTTGAAATACGCATTGCCAGCCTCAGGCGTAATGTGTTGGCAAACTTTATCCAGTAAGGTACAGGTGTACCTTTACTTCCATATAAAAGATCAAAATTTCCAAAAGGCTTTTCGCTCAAATGATTTTTTAATACACTAACGGCATTTGTCAACCTGCTGAAGAAATCGTAATAAATAGAATCCTGCGGTGTATATGCTACAGATGAGTTACCGGAGGCCGCATCAAAATATGGTACAGGTCCAAAATAATCTGTTACGCGATGAAACATCCATGCCCACCAGATATTTGCCAGTGCGTTTTCCGCTGATTGGGGATCTGTATTTTCCATAATTGTTTTTAACTGCGGCGCCGCGCTTACATATACCGGGTTCCAGCAGGCTCCCATCCATGCCTGCACTACTACATACCTGTCTGTAGGAAAGGATGTTGCTGCCTGTGAAAAAAATTGTGAATATACCGATGCGATAGTGCCTTCACCAATTTCAAAATTATCAGGACTCAACGTTGGGTTCATTAATGCATAGGAAAACATGTAAGGATATTCGTTCGTACCTACACTGCTGAGAGAATTAGCATCTGTATTAATGGCTTTAAAATCTTTGGTACATCCGCTCATTAAAAAACACACAAGCGATATACAAAAAATGCGGTTGAGCATTATAGTTGGTTTAATGTTTTTGATATTGCTATACATACACTTCAGTTTTTAAAATGAAAGCTTAAGATTAACACCAAGACTCCTGGTAGAAGGCAGGTTGTAATATTCAATACCCTGGTAACTGCTGTTGCCAAAACTTACTTCAGGATCAAAATCCAGTTTTCTTTTTCCTATACCGGGAATATCGAGTATGGAGCTTCCTCTATATATAAAAAATACATTGCGCGCAACAAAAGAAAATTTAGCCGCTTTTAAGAAGCGCGGCAGTTTGGTAAACTCATACCCCAATGAAAGCTCTCTCAATCTTACATTGGTAGCATCGTAGGTAAAAAATTCTCCCCAGCCATAATCGCCCTGGGCAACAATTTGCCAGAATTGTTCAGCATTAATAGCAGTAGTGTTAGTTGACTTATCTGCATGCACAGCAGGCAGTGTCCATGTATCTGTACGATGTTTAAGTGTAACTTCTGAGGCGCCTGCATAAGCCAACTGGCTTGCAGTACCGGATGCAACTACACCTCCAAACTTACCATCAACCAACACACCCAATACCCAGTTTCTGTATTTAAATGTATTGCTGAAACCAATAGTATATTTTGGATTATAATTACCCAGCCGCTCAATCTTAGCTCCTTTGATGGGTAACCCATTATCACTTACAACAAATTGTCCATCCTGGCGCTGCCATTTATATCCCCACAAATCACCAAACTCACCCCCTTGTTTTACTACGGGTGAAGCCACGCGCCCATTCTGATTAGAGGACAAATAAATTGGCGCATCAGGAGGAACCAGTTCTATTATTTTGCTCTTGTTCAGTGCATAATTTAATCCCATATCCCAGGTAAAGTTTTTGGACTGAACAAGTTTATATGCCAACATTAATTCGATACCGGCATTTTGTATATTACCCGCGTTTATATAGGTATTTGCAAATCCGGAAGATGTAGGCATTTGTATTTTAAGCAATTGATTTTTTGAATTTGTTTTGTAATAAGTAAAATCAAAACTTAACCGGTTATTAAACAACCGCCATTCCGTACCTGCCTCTATGGATGTTGTAAGCTCTGGCTTAAGATTACTAATTGATTTAATAGTATTGCTGGCTACATATCCGCCATAATTGCCAGCAATGTAATTATAGGTTTGATTGATAAGATAGGGAGTAGCATCATTACCTACTTTTGAATACGATGCACGAATTTTTAACAGATTAATCCAATCCGGCATCTTCATCATTTCTGATAATATAGCGTTTGCGCCAATGGAAGGATAAAAGAAAGAATATGGAGAAGGCAAGGTACTTGACCAATCGTTACGGGCAGTAAGATCAAGATACAAATAATCATTATAAGAAAATTGAGCCGTACCATATACAGACTGCATCTCCCTGTTTTGCTTACTCGTTAATGCAGTAAGTGTAGTGCCAAATAATAAATCATATTTGTTAGTGATATTTAACCCGTCTGCTATATTTCTTCTGGTGCGTAAAGAACGAACTACATCTGATGCACCTATATTATAAGTAAGCTTCAGGCCTCCGGCTATTTTGTTGGTTCCGTTAATCAATACATCTACGTTGCGTTCAGCTATATAGTCATTTTCTTCGGAATAATAACCTCCAACTTTACGGGCATAGTTTGGTGTATTATTAGCATAAGACTGGGTAATAAAATCATTATAACTATCATTACTAACCCTTGCCTGTATATTCAGCCAGTCAGTAAGTTTATATTTTAATGCTACTAAGCCGGTTACCCTGCTCCTGTTTTCATTGTGATGCGTATTGTATATGGTCCAGTATGGATTAGTATATACCGGGTCTGAACTTACCCAGTAATATGGTTTTTCAACACCGCCGGCAATGGTTTTATAATCTTTGTATTCTTCTAAATTAACACTAACAGGTGTTCTGTATAAGTTAGCAGCAATCAATCCATCGCCACCTACACCGGGTTTATTCAGTATATCCTGCAATACATACGTCAACTTGGCATCAACAGAAAAACGATCCGTGATATTAATGCCCAGGCGGGCATTGAAAGAATTGCGACGTAAAGTATTAGTAGGCACAATACCATTGATGTAGTTATTGGCATAAGATACATATGCCTGTATTTTATCAGACCCCGTTGTTATACCAACAGCATTGTTTACAGATAAACCCGTGCTGAAAAAATCTTTGATATTGTTGGGGTAAGCTTTTAATGTAACAGCATTACCATGAAAATCCATAACCTGTTGCCCGGATATTTTCTCTCCAAAATTTATGCTTGACCTGGTTGAATATTCACCGCCGGCTCCCTGGCTATATTGATCCTGCCATTTCTGTAACGTCATTGGATTTTCAATACTAATGCCCGAATTTACATTAACAGCTATTTTACCGGGTTTACCTCTTTTAGTAGTGATGATGATTACGCCGTTATTCGCCCTGCTTCCGTATAAAGCCGCGCCGGCAGCGCCTTTCATAATGCTAATAGATTCAATATCATCAGGATTTATACTGGAAATACCATCGCTACCACTTTGCGCGGTATTGCTGCTTCCTGCATCTTCCCTTACCTGCCCCGCAGGGGTTGAGTTATCAATCGGCACACCATCTACTACTATCAATGCATTATTATCACCCTGTATAGAACGATTACCTCTTAAAATAATCCTTGTAGCACCACCCGGACCATTTGCGGTAGACGTAACCGTTAGTCCCGCTACTTTTCCACTTAACGTGTTCGCAATATTAGCATCTCTTACTTCATTCAATTGGTCGCCGGAAACTTTTTGTGTGGCATAAGTAAGTGATTTTGCAGTCCGCTGAATACCCAGCGCTGTAACTACTACATCACTCAGCTCACCGCCTGAAGGATTAATGCTCACTACAAGCTCATCAGCAGCGTTAGTTATTTTTACTTCCTGTTTTTCGTATCCTACAGAAGAAATAACCAGTGATGTATTGACTGATGGAACATTAATAGAAAAGGTTCCATCTTCCCTTGTAGACACTCCCCTGTTTGAACCCCGCACCGTAACAGATGCGCCGAAAACAGGTTCACCGGAATTTTTATCAAGCACTTTACCTTTAACAACAATCGCGTTTTGTGCATGCAATTGCTGAAATGCATTTAATAATAACAATAAACAAAAAACCAGCGAGCATTTAAAAAGTGTGCGTCTTTGTGCTGCAGTACAAAGACCAAAAGCCTTGCCTGGTAAGCTTTTTACCAATAGCAGAAGTGGATTTTTTTGAGGCATAAGAATTAGTATTTGGTATTTAACTAAACACAAATTTGTTTGGCAGAAATTCTGTTTGCTGTATCAGTTACAGGTTAATTTTATTTTAAGAATTTCTTATCACAGTAAATTTATCAATGCTGTTTTCAAAAAAAATTCAATAATCAAGTGAAAGTGTATACTTTTTTAACATTTGAAAAAACAGAAACAAAAAAGAGATAGAAAATAATATACAAAGTCGTTTTATTGACTATATGAACGAAGAAGACTGAAAACAGATCGGGAGATAAAGCGGAAGTGCTGGAGACTTGTTGTTGGTGATGTTGATCGTCAAATGGTGAATAGGCAATCAATGTCGTTTCCTTAAGATGATAAAACATTTATGAATTTTTGATGCCGTTGTTGCTGTTGAGCGCAGATATGTGGGCGGGCTTCACCAACAACAATGTTGCCGGTTAAGAACCCTAACAACGCTGAAATGCAATTAGCTTTCTACCAAAATATTATTTGCGCTACCTATTTTAATACCTCTTTAATTGCTCTGATTAATATTTTTTCTACTTCAGGAGCTGTGCCCGAAACAAGCCCGGTTGTTTCATAACCACCTTGTGTATACGAAATTTTTGTTCCGATATAACCGGGACCATATTCTTCGTAAGCGGCAGTACACACCTGCTCACCGGGGCGCATTTTTTGCGCAGCCAACTGGTATTCTACAAATAATTCTCCTGGTAAATTCAGCAACCATATCTTACCCAACCTCAGCGAAGAAATATTTACTTTTTGCCCTGCAACAGAGCGCTTATACCATGCTAATTTTTCGGCAGCCGCCATTTTATCGGCATGCGAAGCTGTTGTACTTGCCAATGTATCTCGCATTGTTTTTTCAACAATATTTTTTCCAAGCGGGAGTGTGATATACAAATTTTTCCATTGCACATCTTTACCTGCAAGCGCGGTTTTTTTAGTTTGCTTCCATGCCGCTTCCATTGCTGCTTCCACGCGTTTAGCCAATATAGGACGCATCGCTTCTGAGCCGTCATTATATTTTCCTGCAGTTATATTACCACCGGCACCATTAAAATGAATATGGGGTATGCCTGTTTCTTTTTCCCGTTCATTACGGGCAATGCCTATAAATTCGCAGGTTACATCTCCCTGCCCGTAATAGCTTTGAGGATGCGTGGCATAATAAGTTATTACAGCAACAGGTTTATCATTATTCCACAGGCTTACGCATTTCAGCCAGGGATCAATTAGCCCTTCCGGCGAAGCAATTGCGGCTGAATCTTTAGTACTGCTCCAGCGGATGATTTTTACTTTACCATCCGTACCGATTATTCGCCTGTTTGATGCAACCTTTTCTACTTTCGCTTCACCAAAACCTATATCCGTAACAATCTGCGCATTCGTTACCGCATTACTAACGACTTCGGCTACATGCTCAATCGCCTTCATTAAAAAAACGGTATCGAATGGACTATTGCTTACGCCATATTCACTTAATATTTCTGCCATAGTAAAATCGCAATGCACGCCATCATGCTGGTGAAGCGCATGAATGGATACGCGGTCAACAGTAGTATGTGCCGCCGCTGCCAGCTTTTGTTGCCACACTTCTAATCCTTCATTCGCAATTCCAATCCAATCAACCGCACAAAGTACAATAGGCTTTTCATTAGTAAGCATCACAACAATACCCTTCGCACTCAATGGATCCATCACAGATCTTGCAGTAGCATACGCCACCGGGCTGCCAGGCGGCGGAGTAACATCCGCGTTAAAAATGGCTACTTCTATTTGCTGCGCATAAGCGGTTGACAAACTTACGGTACATACTATCAACAAACATTTTATATATGTGTGCAGATGATATATTCCTGCGCGATTCTTTTGCGTAATATGTTTCATTAATGATGGATTAATTTTTCTTTGCCGGTAACATCGTGAGATCTACACGCCTGAATAATATTTCAGCTCCTTCTGATTGTATCTGAATTCTGCCGCTTGATGGAAGCACATTTTCCGCATGATTAACCAGCACACCATTTAAATAAATAGTAATATTTTTCCCATCTGCAATGCACTCCATCTTATTCCATTCTCCTAAAGGTTTCTCAATATCCTGTTTGCCTCTGAAATCTTTTATATCATCCCAATCAGCATCTCTGCCCCACCAGTTAATACGTCCGCTATGTATGGTAACCTTATCTCCATTTTTGTTAAACACATAACTGCTCTTTTGTTTTTCTGCTGCTACAGGACAGGTAATCGAAAAATTGTTGCTGCCATCACCTACTACCAGCATATCACCTGTTCCTCCTTCAATAATCTGGCATTCTATACCATGCATCCATGTACCGGAATAACCACCATCTACTCCTTTGGAATGAATGAGTATTCCACCATCTCTTGCATTATTTAATCTTGGCTCACAGGTTTTTCCACCCCATTTAAATTCAACAACAAGCGAAAAATTTTCATATTCATTGTTGCTGGTAATGCAGCCCCACTCCTCACCTGAGATATGAATTACGCCATCTCTCACGGTAAATACATCTTTCGGATCTTTATCCCGCCCACGGTCTTTAATAAATGTATACCAGCCATCAAGGTTTTTGCCATTAAACAATTTGATGGTTTCATCTGCTGTTTTATTTACAGCATCACCTGGCGCAGGTTTATGTGATAATAACCTGTTTTCGGTTACCCCTGTCAGTGATAATGATAGTAATATCAATACTGGTAAAAAAAATAATTTATTTACAACCATAGCTCATAAAATTTTCATTTGTAATTTTTTTATTGTTCTAATGACCTTTAATCTGCCCTAACCCATCAGGAAGGGATGAGAGGTATGCCAGCAGGTTCGACAACTCCTGCCCGTTTAACATTTTATCAAGTCCGGGAGGCATCATAGAAATATTCTGGGGCTCAATAGCAATAATTTCTGTACGGTTTATACTCATTTTAGATCCTGGCCCTGTGGCAATCATAACAGCGTCGGGTAGCTGTGCTGTAATAATGCCGGTGTAATTACCTGTTTTGGTTGTTATGCGTGATGTTTCGTGCTCACGGGCAAAGCTCGCACTGGGATACACTATCGCTTCCAGCAGATCATGTTTGGATCTTATCTCACCAATATTCGTTAGATCTGGGCCAAAACTCCCACCTTGCGATGCTACCGCATGACAGGTAAAACAAGTAGCTTTTCCAAAAAATAATTTCTGCCCTTCGCCAACATCTCCTCTTGTAAGGCTTGCCTCCAACTGCTGCAATTGCGATAGCCTTGTTGCCTGTTGCGCCTTGAGTGTTTTGATAAGCGGTTCTGCCAAAACCTGCACAGAAGCAGGAAAGCTTTTTATTAGTCCTTCTACATCCGGCAAAGACAGGTTAGCTAAATGATCGGTTGAACTTCCGAGCGCCACTACAAGCGCTTTACCGGCTGCTTCCGATTTATTTCCTTTGAAAGCCTGTACAAAACCAGGCAATAAAAACACATCTGCTTTTGGAATTTGTTCTTTTGCCAGTATGATTAATTGCTCCTCATTCAACTCTGCCTGCGTTAGCAATCGCACAGCAGCCTGCCTTACAGGCGCTTCATATGATGAATCAAAGTAGTTGCTCAATGTTTCAAATTCCTTATCCGAAAGTTTTTTTTCTGACCTTAATCTTGCAGCAAATGCCTTGAGCCGAAATGCTACAGGCGTTGCAGAGTTTTGAATAATCCCGTTCAGTACATTGTTCATGGCTTCCATATGCCTCGACTCAATAAGGCTCATTACCTGGAGGCGAAGCTGATCATCACTTCCTTTCAAAATACTTCCCAGGGGTTTTACCAGGTGCTGTGGTATATCAGGCAGATTACTACGTGCAATAACACCCATTAAAAATATTTTTTTTGCTACAGGTGTGGCAGTATTGCCTAACTGGAAACTGATAAAATGCTGAAGCGCTTCTTTGCTGCAAAAAGTTTCCATCAACTTACTTATTGAGGCCAGCGTTTTTCCTGATGAATCAGCTTCATTGAATTGTTTGCTGATAAAATCTACAACAATATCGCTCCAGCCGGTATGATGCATAGCAACCCATATGCCGGTATTGCGCAACAAAGTATCGCTGCTGTTTAAAAAAGCAGCCAGTTGGCTTTTTTGTAATGGCGATGCATTCATCTGGTCGAGCGCTATTAATGCAGCTTTTCGTTTACTGGTTGAAGTATCGTTTAACGCATCAATAAGCGGTTGTGCTTTACCGATAGTAATCAATGCATATATTATTGCATGCTCCACAAAACGATCTTCAGGATTTGTTGCCGCACTTAATAATGCGGGAACAGCCTTTTCGTCTGCAATTTGTGTAAGCGCCGTAGCGGCCTGGCGACGAACAGGCGCTTTGTCATTTTGCACAATTGTTATCAACGCGTCGAGCGCGGCTTTATCTTTTGCCAACCCTGCTGCTCTCACCGCAGCAGTACGAACCATAACACTTTCATCATTCATTGCATTGCGCACAGCCTCTTTTGCAGTGGCAGTTTGTATGCGTGAAAGTGCAAAAACCGCAGCAGTCCTTTGTTCTTCATATTTAAAAAGAGGCAATGATTTTTTTAGCGCGTCAGCGGCAATATCGCCTTTCATCACTATTTCCTCAATGGCATGATCTCTTACCGCCGGTCTTTCATCCATCATATAATTAACCAGTTGCTGTGGCGCTGCATTTTTAAAATCTATTTTCTTTCCCCAGGGATCACTGGCTGTGGCCGCGCCGGTTTTTTTTATACGATATATTCCACCCAATACATTTGTTTTAGCCACTACCGATAGCGGACAGCCTGCAATAAACCACCCGCCTGTATTCACCACCAACAGGCTGCCATCTGCATCTTCCAATACATCAGTAAAATGAATGTCTGCACTGTCGGATTGTACAAAAGGTTCATCGTCGGTGCGGAAAGTAGCGCCATCTGCTGTAATGATATGACGCATGATACGACCAGTATTAAACTGGGCGGTAAAAAGGTTTCCATTAAATGCTTTTCCAAAAACATCGCCCCTGTAGCGCATTAATCCGGCATGTGATACACGCGCTAATTTTGTCATTACCGGCATCAACTCTCCTGTTAACTTAAGATGATCTTCTTCAATAACTTCCTGTGGTTTGGGATATACGCCGCCTTCTACCCAATGCATAACAGCATCGCGGAATCCGCCCTTCGGATCAGTGAAATACGTCATTGTACCGAGTGTTTCGCCAGAAGGCATAAAGGCAATTTCAACAGCATTATCAAAACCTCCGCCAGACACTGATTCAAGCCCTGTTCCATCCGGACGACAGCGCCATATTCTTGCACCTTTCCCCTTTAGCGAATCACCTTCTTTTGTTTTGATATTAAACCCGCGCCTTGCATCTGCCATATAAAACCATCCATCAGGGCCCATAAAAGGGCCGCTTAAAGTAGCAGCATTATGATGCAGTGTCCATCCACTTAATATAATCTCACGTTTATCCGCAACGCCATCTGCATCCGTATCTGTAAACCGTATAAGATCAGGCGGGGCAGCTACATACAAACTGCCCTGGTAAAAACTGCCACCCATGGGGTAAGGAATTTTATCCGCAAATATTTTGCTCGTATCAAATACGCCATCGCCATCTTCATCTTCCAAAACCCGGATAATAAAAGTTGGATTTTTTAATACATCTTCAGTACTTGTTGTTTTGCCACTTGATTCAAAAACGAATAGCCTGCCATTGTTATCAAAGCTGGCAAACATGGGATAAGATAACAAACCTTCACCCGCTACTTTTTCAATCGTATATCCTTCGGGAACGCGCAGCCCATCTGTTACAGCCGGCTGCTTTTTACCGCAGGCGCTAAACAAAATTGCTGTTACAAAATGTATTATCAACAATAGGTATGAACGATAGTTTTTATGCCGGATTATCTTTAATCGCGCTTTATAAAACATAAATAGTAAACATTTGATCCTATAAGATAGTAACCTTTAATCTATTTGCTTCATTCATAAATACATTCGCCAAGAAAAGCCGGACTGTATCCATTATCTTTCGCCCATTTCACAGCTGTTAATACTTTTGCATGATAGTCTGGCTGATAGTTGTGATAGCCCTCATAAAAATACTGTTCATGCACCAGCAAATCAACATAAGGCGGCTTGCGCATTTCCTTTTCATACTGATTTAAATAAGGAATAATTTCCGGCAACTTTTTTGTGTCGATGATAATACTGCTTTTAATAAAAGTGATGTCTTCCTTATTATCTCTCCAAACAAATCTTTTTTGCATGTGTCGCCGTTGTGCCACATTAAGATAATAAGAACAGGGAGGAAGATTATCATCTACATTAAAATCGCATAACTGTCCTGTATAACCGCAATCTCTTAAAGCCCTGGATACTTCCACCGGCACTTCTCCCCAATGCAATGTAGTGATATGAGATACGAGTTCATCACCAGCAAAACGCCTGATCTGCTCTATAACTGCAGTGCATTCTTTTTTTACCTGCGCATAGTTTGCATATTTATAGGGGTTGTCCGGAAATTCAGCTTTGGCATGAAAGCTCAATTGCAGCCAACCTGCATTTGCTATCCATTCGCTTTTAAATTTATCTGTTAATTGGGAAAGATTAAATCCATCTGTTTCATAAAAAATATTGATATGCACTTTGGTGGCATAAGTATCATGCACCTGCTTCAAAAACTTCAGGAATGGGTTTTCAAATATAGAAGTATATGTGTTGGTATTAACATGAATATCTTTTAAAAACCAGGTAGCATCATCAATAGACAGCCTGTATTTGCCTGCCAGGTTTTTACAGCGGTATACAGTAATACTTTTTCTGGTGCCTGTTTTTTTATCTGTTACTTCAATGCTGTTTTTATACTGCTCAAGCGTTATATCTGCGGTGAAAATGCCATTGCTTTTTTTTGCAGGTATATTGTTGATCGTAATTGAACTACCGGCAGGGGCAGCAATCTTTGCTTTTATTGTAAGAAAAGAGCCGTTTGTGATGCCATCGTGTTTATGCAGTATATCTCCATCAATGGGACTAATGAATTGTATATCATCTGCATTATTTTGTGGGCCGCAAAAAGCAAATGAAGCTGTTGCCAGCCCAAGACCGGCTAAAGCATGTTGCTTAATGAATAATCGCCTTGAATGCATACTGTTCTTTTAAATAAGTCCGGGGATAACAATCTATATACTTTTTACCATCATTCGTTTTTAAAATAAGTTGCCAAAAGTTTGTAAACAGAAAAGAGCATTTTCAGCTATTAATGTACTATGTATGAAAAATATAATTTTTAAAAAGTGGCGGGATTTATTCTCCAAATGCCGGCAAACCTGATGCAATATTATCTAAAAATGTAACCGAAGGAACGAAGAATAATGTGCCTGTTCTGGCAACGCTGAAATCAAGCAGCCTGTCGTAATTACCAGCAGGCACACCAATAAACATATTGTTCAGCATTTTTTTAACCGTACTGAATAAACTTGCATAAGCAATGAAATAAGTGCCCATTTCATTGGTAGACATATTACCGAAAGGCATATTATCCCTAATGATTTTATTTTTTATTCAATCCTGGTGCTTTGTTTTCACATAATGCCACCTGCTATCACACATCAAATTATGTTGTTGGGTTTGTGTTATTTCTTTCAGTTCTTTTATAAATTTTTTAAATTATTTACAATAAGGTAGAAGGGCAAACATAGTCGGTTACCTTAAAGCGATTACTTTCTTTGATTGCTTTAAAACCACCTTTTATGTCAACCAGGTTATCAAATCCCCTTGCCCGTAAGATGGAGTTAAATATCATTGAGCGATATCCCCCCGCACAATGCACATAGTATGTTTTATTTTCGTCTATCATGCTCATTGCATCATTAATAAAATCGAGCGGTGCATTTTCCGCATTTACAATATGCTCGCTCAGGAATTCGCTCTTTTTACGCACATCAAGTATAGATAATGAAGGATCTTTTACCTGCAAATCAGCCAGGTCACCTGCACTAATGCTCTTAATTTCATCAACCTCTTTACCGGCTTTTTTCCAGAGTTCGAAACCACCTTCCAGGTAGCCAATCACATAATCATACCCTACCCTGCTTAAACGTGTAACTACTTCCTCTTCAGTACCAGGTTCACAAATCAGCAATATTTCCTGTTTAATATCAGGTATCATAGCACCCACCCATGGGGCAAATGATCCTTCAAGACCAATGTTAATTGAATTGGGAATAAATCCTTTTGCAAAATCCTGAGCTGCTCTTACATCAAGCATTAATGCACCTGTTTCATTGGCTGCGGTTTCAAAAGCATCAGGCGACATTGCATGCAAACCCCTTTCCAACACTTTATCAATACTTTCATATCCCTGTATATTCATCATCACATTCAGCGGGAAATAAGCAGGAGGTTCAACAAGACCGGTAGTTACTTCTTTAACAAACGCTTCTTTTGTCATATCTGCACGTAATGCATAGTTGGTTTTCTTTTGATGTCCCAATGTATCAGTAGTTTCTTTACTCATATTTTTACCACAAGCGCTGCCCGCTCCATGTGCAGGATATACAATAATATCATCTGCAAGAGGCATAATTTTATTTCTTAACGAATCAAATAAATATCCGGCAAGCTTATCCTGCGTTAACTCAGATTTTACTTTCTGTGCAAGATCAGGTCGGCCAACATCACCAATAAACAATGTATCGCCACTAAATAAACCTACCTCTTTCTCCTTTTCGTCTTTTAACAAATAACAGGTGCTTTCCATAGTATGCCCGGGAGTGTGTAAAACTGTAATGGTTACTTTACCAACCTTTAACTCCTCACCGTCCTTTGCTGCATAAAAATCAAATGCAGGCTTTGCATTAGGTCCGTATGCTATAGATGCGCCCGTTTTTTTAGAAAGATCCAGGTGACCTGATACAAAATCTGCATGGAAATGCGTCTCCAGAACGTACTTTATCCTGGCTTTGCTGCGTTCAGCCCTGTCAATATAAGGCTGCACTTCGCGCAGCGGATCAATAATCACTGCCTCTCCATCACTTTCAATATAATAAGCGCCTTGTGCTAAACACCCCGTATATATTTGTTCTATTTTCATCTTTATGGTTTTTATTATTTTAATATAAATATCCAACAGTTCTTTTCAATCATAAATGACATAAGTCACACTCAACAATCAATGCATACTAAAGTATTTACATCAATGATTTTTTTCAAAATACCGGTCTGCCATTTACAGGTTGCTTTTCCGTTAGCCACAGCTTTAAGCATTTTAGCAACCAGCAATTATTTTTCTTCAGTTTACAAAGCTATAATTGAAACTCAAATAACACACCAGTTTTGGGTGCATCCCTATTTCTCATATACGTTTACCCAGGCAATATGAGTGTGTATATTACCAATACCAGTTGTTATTGCTTCAATATTTCTGAATTTAATGTCCTCCTCCGGCACCGGGAAAAAACAGTTCTTTTACTATAATATAAATACCCATTACCAGTACAAACCAGCCAAATCCTTTTTTAAGACTGCCTGCAGATACTTTGCCGCTAAGTTTATTGCCTATAAATATTCCAACTATGGCAAGGCCCGTTACTGTAAAAAGCAGCGACCAGTTCATTGCTTCTTTGCCAGGATCGCCGGTAAAACCAATTAATGACTTTGCCGCTATAATAAGCAACGATGTACCTACCGCCTGCTTCATTGGTAACTTACTAAGCAGCACCAGTGCGGGAATAATTAAGAAACCGCCTCCTGCACCTACTAATCCCGTTACTGTTCCTACAACCAATCCTTCAAGTAATATTACAGGATAATTAAACTTTTGTTCTTCAACTACCTCTTCCGCAGGTTCTTGCTTATCGCTTATCATGGATACTGATGCAAATACCATAAGTACTGCAAAAAGCAACATCATTAATAAAGATTTTGTAACAACAAAATTCCCAATTGAAAATACATTTTCAGGAATTGCCGGAACAATAAAAGCTCTTGTTGCAAATACTGCAGCAATAGAAGGGATACCAAAAATGAACGCTGTTTTCAGATTAATTTGTCCAAGTTTATATTTGGGATAACTTCCTATAAGACTGGTTGAGCCCACAATAAAAAGTGAATATGCCGTTGCTATTACCGGTTGAACCCTGAATAAATAAACCAATACCGGCACGGTAAGGATAGATCCACCTCCTCCTATTAATCCTAATGAGATACCTATAACCAATGATGCTAAGTAACCTGCTATTTCCACCTGTGGCATAATTTATTTACCAAAGATGGCAGCTATACACTGTGTTATCTGTGATTATGGTTACTTACGAATAATCAGTTGAATATTTTTTTTAGAAAAATAAACCATGCTTGTCTTTTATCCATTCAAGAATTGTACTACCAAAGATTTATTTTTCGGTATAGAAGCAAATATTACTTTATTATTATTATAACTTCTGCCCGCTTAATCTTAACACAGAAGCTTCACCGTGATGAAAGCTTCCTTCTTCAAGAAAAACGTTTTTCTGTTCACAATTCAATATATGCAAAAACTGAAAATCACTACAGAGCGAAGGGGCATCATACAACATTGCTTCATCTTTTGGACCGCCTGATGATAAAGTCAATTGCTCTTTTCCAAAAGCTTCTAATATTAAAAAACCGGTAGGTTTTAATGATTTCATTATTTCTGCGTGAAATTTTTTTCGAATATGCGGGAGAACATGTATGTAAATAAGCGCTACAGCATCATATTGCTTTAATGCTTTAAAACCATCAATATCGCCAACCCAATAATTAATATGCACATTTGCGGCCTTTGCATTAGCCAGTGCTTTTTCTTTAGCTACTTCACTAAAATCAAAAGCATCTACCTGCCACCCTTTGCTTGCGGCATATATTGCATTTCGGCCTTCTCCTTCGGCAGGTAATAATAATGCACCGGGCTTATGCAGGTCAATAAAAAGTTTAAAAAAATTATTAGGATTATTCCCATATAAGGTTTCATTATCGGTATACCGTTGATCCCAAAATTGCCTTGACATTATACACGTTTAATATTAAAACAGGCAAAATAACCTGAATAAATTTATACTTAAGTGATAATAGTTACCCCGGAAGATAAAATAAACTTTAACCATCTTATTAAACAGGCGTATTTCGAATTAGTCAAAATTTTCTATGTTGGAAAACGCAAACACAATCCCTGACAATTAATAACCCGAAAACAATAATGTAAAAAAAGGCTGATTGCATTAATACAATCAGCCTAAACATGCTTTCGGTTAACGATTAAAGCATTGTTTCCTGCATTGCATATGCCGTTTTCTCAAGATTTGTTGCACTTAAAGCTTTAAATCCGCCTTTTATATTAACTACATCATAGCCCCTTGATTTTAATATAGAGGCTGTAATGAGAGATCGGTATCCTCCTGCACAATGAATAAAATATTTACTCTTTTTTTGCAGAACGCCCATATTGCTGTTAATAAAATCTAACGGAAAGTTTTGAGCGTCTTTAATATGCTGGCTGGCAAATTCGCTTTTCTTCCTGGCATCAAGCAAGTGTAAAGTTTTATCTTTTGTGTACAGTTCTGCAAAGTCTGTTGCATTTATCTCAGTAATAGTATCTGTATCAAAGCCGGCTTTATTCCATGCTTCTATTCCTCCTTCAAGATATCCCAGCGTATTATCATAACCCACTCTCGACAGCCTGATAACAGCTTCTTCTTCTCTTCCTTTCTCTGTAATTAGTAAAACAGGCTGTTTCAGGTCTGTGACCAAAGCGCCTACCCATGGAGCAAAATTATCATCAAGCCCAATAAAGATAGAGCCGGGAATAAATTCAGCAGGAAATAAATCTTTACTTCTTGTATCAATAACCAGCGCTTCTTCTGTTTCCCATACCAATTGAAAATCTTCGGGCTTAAGCGGTGTAGTGCCTCTTTTTATTACCTCATCAACAGTGGGTATTCCACCTTTCAGATTCATCAACACATTATAAGGAAAGTACTGTGGTGGTTCAACCAGCCCGTTTGTAACTTCCCTAATAAATTCTTCTTTTGTCATAGCAGCGCGAAGTGCGTAATTCAATTTCTTCTGATTGCCCAATGTGTCGGTAGTTTCTTTGCTCATATTTTTACCACAGGCACTGCCTGCGCCATGCCCCGGATATACTATCACATCATCAGCTAAAGGCATAATCTTATTTCTCAAAGAATCAAACAATAATCCTGCTAAATAATCAGGCGTAATTTCTGCTTTTAATTTTTGAACAAGATCCGGTCTGCCTACATCGCCAATCAATAATGTATCTCCGGTGAAAATGGCAATATCTTTTCCGTTTTCATCTTTTAATAAATAGGTGGTAGACTCCATCGTATGGCCTGGTGTATGTAAAACCTTTATCGTAACATCTCCTATTTTCAATTCCTCCGCATCGTTAGCAATATAAGCGTTATATCCAGGAGCCGCAGTTGGGCCAAATACTATAGTTGCACCAGTTTTTTCGGCAAGCTCTACATGACCGCTAACAAAATCTGCATGAAAATGCGTTTCAAGAATATATTTGATTTTAGCATTGTCTTTTTTAGCTTTTGCAATATAAGGTGCGGTTTCCCTAAGTGGATCAATAATAAGCGCTTCACCCTTACTTTCAATATAATATGCCGCCTCTGCAAGGCAACCCGTATAAATTTGTTCGATTTTCATAATGAGTGATTTTAAAAATTGAGCATACTGTTTAAATCAATCGTTTTGTGTCCCTATAAAATAATCAGGGGCATCTTGTATTGCATTTCTGATTTATCATATAAAATTTCTTTACATCAAAATTCAGCAATTCATACCCGGCTTATGTATGTTTGGTTACACAGGCTAATGATAGATATCATAATAAACAATGACTACGATCACCTGTGCATACCGGTTAATTTTTTATATAGCTGCAACATAACCCGTACTAATATGGAAATTCAAAGTCATTTTTTTTGTGGCTTAATATCGTGTATCATTATCCAACCTAACTGTGTAAAATACAGAACGCGATGAATAAGATGTTATGCACAATGGCGCTAAACGGGATTAACGGGTATACTATTAACTTTCCCATTTCCTTTTTACTGCTCCAACTTAAACTCTTAATTTGTTATTTATGAAATGCAAGTACAAAAGTAGTGCCTTGTTGAAGAAGGGAGTGACACGAAATACTACAATTAATAGTCCTGGCAAGTTCGCGTACAAGGTATAAACCAAACCCATATTTCTTGTTCGCAACGAGCTCATGCGAATAAAAAGCATTCATTTCTACCTGGCTCATTCCCGGACCATTATCGCTGATTGATAAATTTACCATTTGATCTTTGCTGATTACCTGCCACTTAATACAAGCATCGGGTGTGTTATTAAGCGCTTTAATGGCATTGGCTGTGAGGTTTTGCATGATGGTGCACAGGTAATTTTCATCAGTATATATTTCTATGTTTTCCGTATCGGCAAAGGCAAATTTTACGTTTGGTGAATTTGCAAAAAAACCTGAAATATAAACGAACAAATCTTTTACAGGCACAGCCTTCATCACCGGCGTAAAATTTTCCATTTGTCCTTTGCTCCATAGCAGCATGGTTTCCATATTTCCTAATAATGCTTCTGATGCAGCAGTAATTTTCTGCTTCCCGGTAAGTGTTTGCTCCGCAGTCATCAGGTTGGGATCCTCTTTTTGTAATCTGAGAAAACTAATCAGGCTGGCAACCGGCGCTCTGAAATCGTGACTTAGTATGGCAAAAAACCTTGACTTAAGCCTATTGGCTTCCTCTAATTGATTGTTAAGCGCCACAAGAGCAGTATTGGTTTTTTTCCGAAGAATGCTTTGCCGGTAAAACAGCGCTCCAACAAGCGCTAACAGCATCAAAGCAACAACAAAAAAAGCTTGTTGCCTGTGTTGATTAGCAATAGTGAGTTGATTAATGGTGATTTCCTGGTTCTTTTTATCAATTTCCAATTGGCCTACGGCCGCAGCTATTTTGTTTTTATTTTCCTGCGAGTACACTGAATCTTTTATATCCTGGTAGTGAATCACGTTCAGGTAAGCCTCTTTATAATTTCCCGTCATTGCATACACTTCCGCCAGGCTGCGTTGAAACTCTAATTCAGCCACTTTGTTGCCAGCCAGCTTATTATTTTTCACAGCTTCCGATAAAAAATAACGGGCTCTGTTCAACAGAAAAGAAGGGGCAATTGTTTGCCTGGAAGCTTCGGCACTATCTATTATACGCTTAGCCAGTTGCAAATAGTTACTGCCTACAAAGCCGGTATTGGTAATAGCGTCTTCAAACAAAGGTCCTGTAGCATCCCATATTTTTTTTGACGCAAGACCATACTCCAACGCTGTGTCATATTTTTGTTGATTAGCGTAATACTCTGCTAATGCACCAAGCGTAGTTGCCTCCTCCATTTTATTATCGTTTTGCCTGCAAAACCTTAAAGCTTCCTGGTAATATATAAAAGCAGAATCATATTGCTTCATTTCCCTAAAGGCATTGGCAATGGCCTTGAGCGCACTTTGTTTTAACTCTGTATGCTTTCCTTTTTCGCAAGCATCCAGCGCCTGGCGGGCGAAAGTGAGGGATTTTTGATAATCTTTTTGATTGAAATAAACCAACGACAGGTTTTCACAGGCCAGGCTAATCGAGTAAGTGTTTCTTGATGCCAGCCCTAATGTAAGGGTAGCCGTAAAATACCGGGCAGCCGATACAAAATCACTTTTGGCATTGGCTACTCCACCAAGATTATTGTAATTGATGGCCATGTTTATAGTGTCGTTTATGGCAATAGAAATATCCTGTGCCTGCTGATACCGGGAGATACAGGAATCTAACGATCCCATGCTTGAAAAGATGTTGCCAAAACATACATGAAATGCACTTATTCCTTTCATCCATTTCATCTTTTGGACCAATTGCATTCCGCTCGATGCATACAAAAAAGCAGTGTCTGTATTTACATATACATAATACGTTGCTACATGGTTATAAATTCTTGCCTTTACTGTATCATTGGTTTCTAATGGAAGCGCTTTAAGAAGTGAATCCATCAATAAACGCCCCTGCTTCTGAGATTGCGCAACGATATACATCAGCGATAGAACAATAATAAAACAGAACCGCATGGTTCGCTTTTTTAGGAATGAATAAAATTCAACGATGCTTTGTAAACACCTCCAACAGGCAGAACAATATCATTTACAAAAATCTCTTTGGGAGTAATTTTAGTGATATAGTTTTTTTGTACCGCATAGCTTCTATGAATGCGTACAAACATGGAAAAAACCTCCTGCTCCAGTAAACCGGTTAGTGTAGACAAAACGCAATATTTTTTAGTGGCAGTTACAATGCCGGTATAGTCTTTCAATGCTTCAAGGTATAATATTTCATGAAGCAAAATCTTAACCTGGTGATGCCCCTCTTTAATAAAAACAGCATCCCCACCCAGCGTATAATCCAGCAGCCTGGCTTTATAATGAAGAACAAGGTACTGTGCTAATCTTTCCATTGTTTGAGCAAAACGATCTGCTGAAATAGGTTTTACAAGAAAATCAAGCGCAGCCTTTTCAAAACTTTCAACCGCATAATCAGGATAAGCGGTAATAAAAATGCAAGCAGGAACAGTGAGTAAGCGCTCCCGAAGTTCCAGCCCGGATATATCTTCCATATCAATATCCAACAATAATACGTCAGGGGGATGAATGCGGGCTGCCTCCAGTGCTGCAAGCCCCGATGCATATACACCTGTTACCTGCAAAAAAGGGTAGCGCCGGCAAAACGATAGGGTACTCAGCCTGTCTATTTCCTCATCGTCAACAACAAAACAGCTATAAATATTCTCAGTAGTACCCGGAGGGAATTTTGTTGGCGGCATATATAACAAATATAGTGATTTTGGCTGCCCTTGCATTTTCGCCGATTTAAAAACCGTTTCGTCGTTTTGCCATTTGTATTGCCTGCCGGCGTAGGTAGGTTTGTTATAAATACATACAGCTATGAAACGACAAGCAGTATTCCTATCGATGTTCCTTTTTAGCATGGCTTGCAAAAAAGAAAACAGCATTGATCCCTTACAAGCACTCACAGAAAAAAACAGGGCAGCTCTTATAAATACCGAATGGTATGGTTTGTACCGTAATAAAGGAGAAGAAACATACGGTAATATTTCTGGCTACAGGGGATATGCCATTGCTTTCGGTACCGACTCAGCTTTTACCTTTTACAGCGCGGGCTTTACACTTAAAGGCTATTGGTCAGTAAATGGAGATACTACACGCTTCAGATTTGCTACCGGTGCTCAAAATAAGTGGGCGGCAGTATTACAGGGCGATTCTCTTTTTACAAAAGTTACACAGCCTTTGCCCGACAACTTTTTGTTTGACAGAGCTTTTAAAAAAATACCCGATCCCCCGGCAGATGTAATTGGGCATATATGGAAGGAAAACACTATGAGCGCTAATCCCTATCAATTGGTTTTTTCAGAAACCGCTGCCGGTGTTGGATATCCAAGGCCTGTTCCGATTGACTACAACAGACCACCCGTAAAAAATAAAATATTCAATACCACCAACAAAATCAACTTTTCATTTTTGATTATAGTTGACGGAAAAACAGCCTGGACTTTTGATGAGACCGCTTATAATTTTCAATACAATTATTAATAACGGGGTGTACGAAAAATGTCTGCCTGACCGGTATCATATCATTCACCTTAAAAAAACATTATGATAATTAGAGCATCCAAGTTTATACACCTGCATAAAGGGTTATGGGGTATAATTATGTGGGTTGCAGTATGCCCCAATTATTACTGCAAAAAGAAAAACAGCGAATCGGCGAATGAAGTGCGCTGTTATTCCGCAGAAAAAGTACAAAGCGCTTATACTAAAGCGAAAAACTTTCTAAAGAACAATGAAGCTGCCTATCTAAATGGCACTCTTGATAATAGCAAGATAGGCTTGTATATTGATATGATGGCAACCGAAGTGAGAATGGAATACTACATCAACACTATCGCACTCGGTAAAGGGGTAACAGTAAAAGTGCCTGACGGAACATCGGCTACCATAGATGATGAATTGATACGAAATTATAAAGAGGCATTGTGTAACGAAACAGACGATATAAATAAAAAACTTTAAAGTGGAACAATATGAATATTCTCTTCAAAACAGCATACGTGAAAACAATCATTAGCTTCACGTTATTTTTTTTATTGGCGCTTAGCGCCTGTAAAAAGAACAATAGTACACCTCCGGTAACTCCTCCCGCAACAAATACCTGCCAGCTTGTAAAATGGATGGCTACCGAAACAGCAAATCCTTATTTTTTTGAATATGCAGGTACTGGAAAATTATTGAAAGCCAGAATATATACCAATGGAATTTCCTTGCCTCCTTCAACCACGTTGTTTGAGTATGATGGCAACAACAGGCTTACCCGTAGCTACGACAGCGCCGGAAGTGCTGCTAACAATCAATACAGCGCTATAACTACATATTCAAATTATAATGCAGCAGGCTATCCACAACACTCGCTGGAAAAAACAAAAGCACATAGAGACTATGAGACAGACTATGTATATAACGCCAAAAACAATATTATCCAGGCAATTGTGCAAACCTATGATATGAATGATGCACCATACAGCAAAGACACGGTGGACTATTTGTATGATGCCAAAGAAAATTTTATAAAAGGATCTGCCCGCACTACATTGAACGGCGCCCGTGCTGTTTATACAGCCATTGAAATAGATGGCTACGATACCCAGCCTAATTTTTACAAAAGCCTGGCAACAGAATTTAACCTTCACCGCATAGCTAACGCCAATGCATATACTGCCGCCGGATACTTTGCCTACTATTTATACATGCCCTCTGCAAACAATCCACTCAAAGTGTTTCTTCATAATCAGGGAACAAACAGCAAAGGCGATTACCTCACTTATACATATCAGTACGATGCGACTACCAAACTACCTTCTGCAATAAGTTATACCAATACAAGCGGTGGCATTATACGGGGGACTTCGCAAGCTACCGCTATTTATAATTGTAAATAAAAACGTATGAAACTATTTTCCTTCGCAATTGCTTTATTATTTTTTATGGCTTGCCAAAAAACAGAAATGGCTGCACATGATAATAATTTTTCCAGCACACTGGCTATTTCCGATGCGGTAAATTTTAAAGGCTTATGCACCTGGAGTGTTGAATACAGTAACACTGCATTTGATCTTAAACTAAACAATCTTAATCAAACAGTGTTGACTGCTACCATAACCACTACCATGAAAGAAAAAGTGGTAACAGGCAATTGCATACCCGCATCCCAGCAAAGCCAGCATTCCTATGCATTGTCAGCATTTTTTATAAGTGGAAACAGCCTGATTGTATATTTTAAACAGGACGATAGCAGTTTTCCTCAAAACATTGCATCATTTACCGGAATCATTAATGCTTCTGACATTACAGGCATATTAACTTTTTACAGGAAAAGCGATGGTATTTTCTGTAAAGTTGAAATGCCTTTACAATTATCTAAAAATGGTTAACCAGAGTAATGCTGTATTTATCTTTTCTTTAGGCTATGTTAACTACACGTAATACTTTTGTTGGCGGACGTTTTTAAACAGTAAATTTCTTTTGATTACCTCTCACATAATCACTTAAAATACGTGGCGATTTGCCTGTGAGCTTTTTTACATCATCATAAATATCAGCAACCAATCCATTTCTTACTTCACTAAGTGCATGAGTGAAAAAAACTGCGCTGGTTCCTGGCATTCCTGCATTTACCAATTGCTCAATGTATGCCCTTCAGGCAGCCAATGATTTTTATAGAGATCGTTTAAAGTTTCAATTTTAATCATTTATAAAATTACAAAATTCAAACTTATAAAACTTATTGACGAAATTCCGAAATGGCTATTTGAAAAACACAAATAAAAAACGACACAGCAGCATTCACACAGGGTTCCGAACCTTTGGAAGGTTCGGAACCCCTACAGCTATGACACACCGGCATAAGGTGAAAAGCCATGAACTAAACGCAGTTAATAATTTAAATGAAATATTTTGAACTTGTGAAAGATTGCTTCTCCCGCCGCAACATTCATCCAATTCAAATCTTGATGCTATCTGATTTGCGAAATTTACGTTTAAGTCCCCACCATTGTTTAAGCCAGGAAAATGAAGGGTTACTTTTTTGCTGATATTGCTATTGGTTCCACCTCTGTCAACTCCAATGATTTTACCATATTCTCCACCGTAGATTTGTATTTTTTGAAATGTGGTGCCTGTGTATGTTTTTGGTATGCCGCTAAGCTTGCGTAGGTTTCTAAAATGGTAATATGCGTAGGATTATTTTTATCCTGCACTGCAGAATATGCCAGTACTCCCTCCTCTAATTTCAGGGCGGTTTTCATTTGTTCTTTTAATGCAATTGTATAATTTTCTAATTGGGCGCTGTCCACCACTATTTTTGCGATACGCATGTAATTGCTGGATGATTGGGCTGATACACTTGCGGTACTTAGCATGATACTTAAAAAAATTAATAGTAAACGGAAATTATTTTTCCTGTTAATGGGGATATGTTTCATTTTTTTATCTTTTGCTTTGATGGCTTCTGTTGTTTGTAATGTAAAATATTAGGTTGAGTTGCATCTATTTATTCTGCCGGTTGTTGTATTATTTTGGAGTTGATTTGTAAGATTTATAGGAAATATTCTTTACTAAGTTTACAAAAATAATTTAGCGGCATACTACCGCAGCAATAAATCAACAGAAAAATATTGCAACTATCAATTCAAACTTCTATACTCCAGCGGCGACATGCCGGTTTTTTGCCTGAATAACCTGGTAAAATGCTGAGGATATTTAAACCCCAATTCGTATGCAATTTCACTAATAGATTTATCTAAATCGAAAATGCGCTCTTTGGCAACATCAATCACTTTTGATTGGATATACTCATGGGGTGAAACACCGGTTTCTTTCTTGAGCAAATCGCCGAAATAATTGGCTGACAAGTTGAGCTGTTCTGCACAATAAGAAACGGAAGGAAGACCCATATCCTGTAGTTTTTCAGAAGCCAGGTATTTGTTCAGTAATGTTTCAAATTTTTCGACAATGCCTTTGTTTGAATTATCCCTTGTGATAAACTGGCGGTCATAAAAACGTATACAATAATTGAGAAACAGCTCTATGTTTGACGCAATCAGCATTTTGCTATGTTTATCAATAGCCTGTTCTATTTCGTATTGAATTTTTTCAAAACAATCCAATACGATTTGTCGTTCTTTTTCGGAAAGATGCAGCGCCTCATTGGCATCGTATGAAAAAAAAGAATACTCTTTTATATTTCTGCCCAAATTGGTTCCTTTAATCAATTCGGCATCAAAGAGCAGTGCCCATCCTTTAGGTTCCGGTGGATTTGCATTTGGCAAAACGCTTACCACCTGTCCGGGCGCAATAAAAACCAGCGTTCCTTCCTGAAAATCATACCTGCCACGTCCATATCTCAATTCGCCACAATTTTGTTCTTTTAAAAAAACCGCAAAAATGCCATAATTGATGGTAGTGCCAAAGAAAGGCTGGGCCGTGGTTTTAGATAAATCGATAATCGAAACCAAAGGATGTTCTGTGGCAACTTCACGCAGATTATTGTAAGCGTTTACCGTATCAATCTTTGTAATCTTTTCCATGGTAAATCAATTTGATAAACCAAAATTATACAATCTAAAATCACTATTTACGCCCCAAACAGCAAATCTGTAAAAATGGTAAGCAAAGCAGTAATTGATATAATTTCTAACCTGTTTTCTCATCACAACTTTGCAATGTGAAAATCAAACAAGCTATTTTTCAACAACTATTTTAAATAAAATGAAATCAGAACAAAGTAATCTCCTATTTCCAAAAGGGGAAAAATTACCGGAACAATGGTTTACAGGCAACGCTTATCTGCAACCACTTTTGGCAAGAGACAAAAACAATGACTTTACTATTGGAAGTGTAAGTTTTGAGGAAAATGCCAGAACACATTGGCACACGCATCCCAAAGGTCAGGTGCTAATAGTAACGGAAGGCGAAGGGCTCTACCAGGAAAAAGGGAAGCCTGCGCAAACTATTAAAAAAGCTGACATCATCAACATTCCCGAAAACACTGCGCATTGGCATGGTGCCACCAATCGCAGCGGGATGACACATATTGCCATTAGCCATTATTTGGGCGACACACAAGTTACCTGGTTGAATGCCGTAAGCAACGAAGAATTTAATAAAGCAAATCAATAAAAATATAAAACAATGAAGACTGTAATATTAAACAACGGCGTAGCAATGCCAATTTTAGGACTTGGTGTATACCAGGTTCCAAACTACAGCGAAAGTAGAAACACAGTAGAAACCGCACTGGAAACAGGCTATCGTTCAATAGATACGGCTGCTGCTTATAATAACGAAAAAGCCGTAGGCGATGCCATAAAAAATAGCGGAATAAAAAGAGATGAGTTGTTTATTACTACCAAACTCTGGGTTTCGGATGCAGGGTATGAGAATGCGAAAAAAGGATTTGAAAATTCTCTAAAAAAATTACAATTGGATTATTTGGATTTGTACCTGATCCATCAACCCTTTGGTGATGTATATGGTTCCTGGCGTGCTATGGAAGAATTGTATGCCGAAGGAAAGATCCGGGCTATCGGCGTAAGCAATTTCCATAACGACCGTGTGATAGATTTGATCATGCATAACAAGATTGTTCCAGCGGTTAATCAAATCGAGACGCATCCTTTTTACCAAAGATGGGACGATCAGAAATTTTTAAAGGAAAACAAAGTTCAGATGGAATCCTGGGCATCATTTGCAGAAGGACGAAATGATTTATTTACCAATAAAATTTTAAGCCAAATAGGTGAAAAATATGATAAGTCGGTTGCACAAGTAGTGCTCCGCTGGCTCATTCAAAGGGAAATCGTAGTTATTCCAAAGTCAGTGAAAAAAGAACGCATGTTAGAAAATATAGATGTTTTTGATTTTGAATTGTCGAATGAAGACATGGAAAGTATCAGGCATTTGGATACTGATAACAGCCTTTTCTTTAGCCATAGAAATCCTGAGCTGATAAAGAGTTTGGGGCAATATCAATTAGCAGATTAAATCAATAAAAAATCATAAACAATGAAAATAGGAATTTTTGGCACCGGAATGGTTGGTAGAATATTGGCTGAAAAATTTATTTATGAAGGAAATGAAGTGATGCTTGGCACAAGAAATGTAGCTGCAACGCTTTCTAAAGATGAAAAAGATATTCTTGGAAATCCGCCTTACAAAGAATGGCAGCAAACGCATCAGGCTATACAACTCGGCTCTTTTAAAGAAACAGCAAAATTTGGCGATATCATTTTCATAGCTACGTTTGGAAATACCGCTCTGAATGCCATAGTATTGGCAGGGAAAGATAATTTTAATGACAAAATCGTAGTTGATGTTACCAATCCGCTCGATGTTTCACAAGGTGTGCCGCCAGTATTTACCGGAGCTTTAGGCAATTCATTGGGCGAACAAATTCAAAAGGAATTGTCCAATGCCAAAGTGGTGAAGGCATTTAATACATTGAGCATGCACATTATCGTCAATCCAAAAAGAGAAGAAGGCGACCCCGTGATTTTGATTGCCGGAAATGATGAAGTTGCAAAAGAAAATGTAACGGCTATTGCAAAAAATTGGGGTTGGAAGGATGTGGTTGACTTTGGTGATATTTCCGAATCCTTTTGGCTCGAAACTTTCGGTATGCTGTGGATTAGATATGCTTTCAAAAATAATTCCTGGACGCATGCATTTAAACTAATCAGAAAATAAAAATAGTATGAACACAAAACCTGTAAAAGCATTTGGCTCCACTTCAGCAACAGAGCCATTGCATGAAATGACAATTAACCGTAGAACAGTACAACCACACGATGTGGAATTTGAAATCTTATATTGTGGCATCTGTCATTCGGATTTGCATTCTGTGCATAATGATTGGGGTGGCACCACTTTTCCTATTGTTCCGGGGCACGAAATGGTAGGCAGAGTAACGGCTGTTGGCAACCATGTGAAAAATTTTAAGATTGGCGATTTGGCAGCAGTTGGCTGTATTGTGGATAGTTGTGGGCATTGCGAGTATTGCAACAATGACATTGAGCAATTTTGTGATGAAGGCGTAACCTTCTCGTTCAATAGTCCGGATAAAATCTTAGGTGGGCGAACCTATGGCGGTTTCTCTAAATTTTACGTGTGCCATGAAAAATATGTGTTGAAAATGCCCCCTTTCTCAGATTTGGCTTCGTCTGCGCCACTTCTGTGCGCTGGAATCACGGTTTACTCGCCCTTGAAACATTGGGGTGCTGGTCCGGGTAAAAAAGTGGGTGTTTTGGGCATTGGCGGTTTGGGGCATTTGGCCATAAAAATCGGCAAAACGATGGGTGCAGAAATCATTGTGTTTACCACATCGCCAGGCAAAGTAAAAGACGCCAAAAGATTGGGTGCAGATGACGCTGTTTTGTCTTCGGATAAAGAAGCGATGGCAAAATACAGCCAGAAAATTGATTTTATTATTGATACTGTTTCCGCCAAACATGATGTGAATGAATACCTGAATTTGTTACATCATGACGGCAGCGTAGTTTTAGTTGGCTTACCTGCACAACCTTTGGAAGTGAGTGCTTTCAGTGTGGTACACGGACGAAGAAGTGTGGCCGGATCCAACATTGGCGGTATCGCCGAAACGCAGGAAATGCTTGATTTTTGTTACAAAAACAACATTACTGCGGATTCCGAAATCATCAACATCCGGGATGTGAATAACGCATTTGAACGCCTGGAAAAAGGCGATGTAAAATACCGGTTTGTGATAGATATGGCGTCGCTGTAGTTTTTTATAAGGTCTATAAAGTTCATAGATCTTCACACAGGGTTCCGAACCTTTGGAAGGCTCGGAACCCTATAGCTGATCTCAATGAAATTTTGGTTGAGTATGAACTGGTAAGTTCTTTCATAAGTTCCTTTGCCTGGTTCACCACCACCTTCACTAACCCATCGTCCTGCGAATGGTTTTAATGGAAGCCAAATGCTATCCTTTTTTGTGGTTTGTCCAAATAGAAGGGTTACTGATAACATAATAAATTCCATTGATAACTTACTTCTCAGAATACCTTGCAAATAAATAGTACCCCAAAAAGCCTGTAGCAATGCTAAATGCCATAATTGCTAAAGAGTGAAAGCCAAGCGGAAGTGTGTAGTTAATGATTGTCAACCCAATCCCTAAGCCTGTTAGAATTGCAAACCATTTAATATTTGAATTCCTGTTTTCTTTAGGATTTGTTTGTAAAATAGATGAAATAACATTTTCCGGAATTCCTTTATCTATGATTTTATTTTTAAGGCGATAGTCTATAATTTTTTTTAAGATTACTAAAATGAATATCATAAATAACCCAACCACAAAAATAGTTGCACATATATTGAAAATTTCCTTGTCAATAGCTGGTGTATTAGTGTTTTGAGCATTTACAAAGAATGGCGTGGCGATTACGGTCGCTATACTTATAATTTTTTTCATTTCCGTTCATTTTAAGATGTATATTTTATTAGACAGGCAACCGTATTATATGTTGCAATAATTCAATTAAAATTTAAAGCCTTCATTTGTGCTTGATGTTTTTTATACATATCAATGCACAGGAATACTAAAATACTTGTAACAGTAGTAATTATTAAGCCAATTAATACCGGTGTAATTCCCTCAAAAAGGGTTAACAGATTGTTTCCAAAAAGATAAAAAAAGATACAGACGAAAAAAATTACAATGGAAACGATAGAGTAAAAAAGCGGGGTTTCGTTTGAAACTTTTTGTTGGCATTTGGGCAATTGCTCCATAACTAATTCAGCCAAATTAAAATCAAAAACTGGTTTCTCCTGTTCTCTAATCCCATCAAACAAAAATCTATATTGCTCTGCTTTTATTTTACAGTTTGTACAATGCTGAACATGTTCTATAATATCAACATCACAATTTGTTATTTGCAAAACGTATTGCTGAATCTCAGCATCGTTAAGATGTTTGTTTGTCATAATGCTTCCTTTTTATAAGTGAGCAATAAATTATTTTTTAGTGTTTTCCTTGCCCTGAATAAATAGCTTTTCACCGTCCCCTCAGGCAGTTCGGTTATTTCAGCTATTTCTGAATAGCTTAATTCTTCATTGTGATAGAGGGTTATTAATGTTTTATAAACAGGTGAAAGTTTATCTATTTCAATTTTTAAAATTTCCGAAAGCTTTTTATCAAAAATGATTTTTTCGATTTCATTATTAAAAAGGTCAACTTGGTTATTCAGTATTTCTAAGGATTCATCGTCGGATTTGTTGTCATCGTTATTATTGTCAGGAAGTACTAATTTTTTCTTCTCATGATAGTTTATACAGGTATTATAGGCAATTTGTCCGATCCAGGTAGAAAGTTTTGATCGAAACCTGAAGCCCTCCAATTTTTGAAATGTCTTTAAGTAAATGTCCTGTGCAATATCTTTTCTGTCTTCCCTATTGGGTATCATTTTAAAAACAATTTGAGCTACCAAACCTTCTGTATTTTTCATAATGAACTTAAAGGCATTCGTGTCGCCACGCAATACCTTATCAACCAGGAGTTGGTCTGCCACATTATTTTCATTTTTATAGTGCACTTAGTGAGTTAGACAGATCAAATTTAAAAATGTTGCAAAAAATATAATTTAATGCATTTTAAGTTTAAAGCTCCCCAGGCAGGTCGTGGGTGGACTTGGAAGTTTGCTAAAGAATAGACAAAATGCTTTGTTTATGCTTCTACTTTTAATTCATTCCTGTTTGCTGTGATGGTCTCTTTAGAGTTGGTAACTCTGAAATCAGGAAATTGTTTTTACTGTTTTCTGTAATGAAGTGCAACTGCTCCTGAGTTGAAAGCCCTTGCCTCCACAAGTTTTAATTTTGATTTTTCCTGCAGGTGAATGTTTTCCAACAACCGCTTGCCTTTTCCACCAAATACGGGGAAAATGACAAAACGATATTCATCCACCAGGCCAAGTTGTATGAGTTGCGAAGGTAAATCCACGCCGCCCGTTAGTATGCTTTTACCCTGTTCCTGTTTTAGTTTTAGTATTTCGTCTTTAAGGTTTGTACGCACAATTTCCGTGTTTTCGCCTTTTGCCTTGTCCAGTGTTTTTGAAAAAACAATAATTTTCTTTACAGCAACAAATGCATTGGCAAATTCGATATCTGTTTTTTCCTGACCGGAAGGACTCTTTGCTATGTCGGGCCAATAGGGAACCATCAGTTGATAGGTTTTACGTCCGTAGACAAATGCATCAGTATCTTGAACAAGACGGAGGTAATAATCATACAAATCATCATGAGGAATTCCTACTTGAATATGGTCGCAGCAACCATCAATGGTAAGATTGATTGTGTAAATTAGATTTCTCATAAAATTTAAATTGATTGTTTTTTGGGATTACTCGCCGCCTTTTACCATACAATGAGCGACTGATCTGCCCTAAAAAAACCTGATCGTACTATTGTTGGCGCTGCGCTGTGCCGGCCTTGCTTGCAGCAATACTTTTGCCGTAAACTGCTTTGTTTGTCTTATAAGTTTCTTGAAAAATATTGAGCAACGGTCAAACATTTTTACAATTAGCTATAAGCCTCTTTAAATCTGTCCAACCATAACCGCCATGAAATTCTCCATTTTTTGCAAATAACTTTTCTGCGCCCATTTGTTCATAAAATTTATTTGATGGATTATTTGCGTCACCAAAAAGCAACATTGAATTTATTCCACGCTTTATAAATTCATTGGCAACTTTACAAACTAATTGTTGTCCTAAACCTAATTTATGATACCTGCGAAGAAGGTATATTTTATTTAGCTCTCCCGAAAATGCTGCATGGTCAGTATGATTATAAGGTTGTCCTTTGGCAAATCCAATTAAACCTTCGCCTTTCTTTTCAATTACGAAGCAAAACCAACTGTCATCTTTGTCTTGAAAAGCCTTTTGCCATTGCCACTCACGTGTTTCATAAGCTGGTGCTTTAAAACCGCCATGCGTTTCATTGAACGTTGTTACATGCAGGGCAGCCAGGGTTTCTACATCAGCAGCAGTTGCTTTTCTAATCTCAAAGGAATTTTGTTCTGTGTTAATTGTTTTTAATTTTAGAAGTGTCCGAATAAGATGGCTGACAATATATAGGTTACTGATCTTTAAAATAGCATACACGAATGTTGGCTACTGTTTTAAGCCTGCCAATTAAATCGTTGTCACAAAGTAAGCAAGCAATAAAAGGAAAATTGAAATATTTGTCACCAATGCAAACATTTCATTTATTCCTGCTGATTTTATAAGAACGTGTTGCAATCCTGCAATGCCATAATAAAGCCCACTTCCAAAAGTACGTACAAGGCCCCATTGTTGCATAAACACTTTATAAAACTTAGTGTAATTTACGTGAACAACAGGGTTTTTAGTAACTGCCATTAACGTTTTTGCAAAGAACTGCACTATACCAGGATTATATAGCTGCTGATAACGGTTAACAGTGACTTTTTGTGCGTTCGTACCTTTTTTGCCAGAATTAACGACCCTTATTTTTTCAATAACTCTTCCAGCATTTTTTTCCCACCTTCATTGCCTGGGTTAAGCTTGAGAGACTTACGATACATAAAAATGGCTTCATTTTTCTTTCCCACTTTTGCCAATGCTTCACCATAACTGTCATAGGTATTGAAGCCATTTGGAAATAACAAAGTGTTTTGTTTCAGTACTTCTAAAGCAAGTTCATTGTGTCCATTAAAAACGGGTCCATAAAGAAGTTGTAAACCCAAATCGTTCATATCTTCTTCGCTCAAATAATAATGTAAAGAATCATCCCTCAATTCCTGAAATTTAATAAATGCCGCATCAACGCCTTTCTCAACCAATGTGCTACCATAGGTTTGTGTCAACGATTGTTTTGAAATAGATACAGGCTTGTTGTTAAGAATATTCATTGCATTTAAACCATTTTGATGAAGGCTTTTGCTAAATGTGTTATCAAAGAGAATAACCGTTTGTTTTTTGTCAATGTTTCGTACTAAAATACTCAACGCACCGGGAACACCCCCTGTATGCCCGACAATTTTTCCTTTTGAACTGTCTGATGCAATAAACCAGCCCAGTCCATAAGATGCTTTTTCTCCTCCAAAAACCGTTTGCGTCAGTTGTCCATTATTTAATTTGTTAGGTGTGAATGCTTCTGTCAATGATGCTTGTGTAATTAATTTACTTGTGTAAAGCGCCTGGTCAAATTTCAACATATCGCCGGTAGTGGATATAATATTGCCATTACCAACGAAGCCGCTTAAATTCAACATTCTTACTTTGTATTTTTTTACACTATCAACGTTTTCTGGTTCGGCAGAAAAAAGAAAAGGGTAATCATAATCAACAACACGATTTTTGTTTTCCATTTGTGTAATATCCTTTTGAAAATAAGTACTTGTCATTTTTGCGGGACTAAAGATGTTTTTTTGCAAATACTCTTGAAAAGTAAGACCGGAAATTTTTTCTACAAGTAATGCTAATAAAATGTAGTTAGCATTAGTATACTGATATTTGTCATTCGGTTTAAAGGATAAAGGCTGGTTTATTTTTTTTAAGGTGGGCAAAAAGTCCTTATTTGTAAAAACTCTATTTGGATTTTCTTTTACCTGTTGTCTGAAAATTTCTATTTCGGGCAAGCCGGATGTATGGGTAAGCAAATGCCGGATAGTAATTTCAGAGTAGGGGAAATCCGGGAAATATTTTGTTACAAGGTCATCTAATTTTAGGTTCCCCTTTTCCTTAAGCTGTAAAATGGCAGTTGATGTAAATATTTTTGAAACCGAAGCCAGGGAAAATCCTGAATTTTCATTATTGAGTGCCCTGGTTTTGAAATTTGAGAACCCAAAAGATTTTTGATAAATCGGTAGCCCCTTTTCAGCAACAAGTACATTGCCATTAATCAGCCTGTAAGTGTAAAGTGAATTGAATAAGCTGTCTAATTTTTGAGCATTGTTTTGAGCAAATGAATTTGTCATACTAAGTAAAAAAAGGGCAACAATTTTTAGCTTCATTTATAAGTCTTTTATTTTGAAGCATAAAGCTATTCTACATTTGTTGTTTTACTCCTATAGAAAACCTTTTGTTTAGTTATAGATGTTTCCAAACCGTTTATTATTTAATAGTTTTATTAAAAATTCATCATGGAGAACACGTTTTTTATACTAAACAATTGCTTTTTTGTTGATGCTTCGCAGAACCTGCTCACAAATAATGAAACAGGTTTGCAAACCAAGCTTGAGCCAAGACTAATAGAAATATTATGCATCTTAGCGAAAAATGAAGGAAAGCTGGTTAGCAGAGAAACGCTTATTTCAAAAATTTGGAATAATTATGGAGGTGCAGAAGATGGTTTAAATCAAGGAATTTCATTTTTGAGAAAAGCACTTGCCGACACTGGTAAACAGGTAATTGAAACTATTCCAAAAAAGGGCTATATACTTCATGCCGCTATTACAGATAACTTAATTGTGGAGAAAACGAAGCCACAAAAAGAAAAAGTTTCAAAAAAGCGGACTTTCCTTTTCGCAATGGTATTTGGATTAATTATGCTGATATCCTTAATGCTATTTTTATTAGGTAAACACAATATTTCCGCCAAATTAGAGAAACAATCAAATTCATTTTTACAATCAGATGCTATTGTCTCAAAAAATTGGCATGACAAAAATTATAAACTTGTATTTGACAAAGGTGAAAAAATTATGCTTTTTGAAAACAACATAAAAATAGCAGATAGTAATCTTATACACTATGAAATAGTTATTCAGGAACTTAAAGATAAATTTGCTAGTGAACAAGATGCAAAAAGATAAAAGATGGCCTTTAATAAAGGTTATGGCTATCTCAGTGTGTTTGCCTGCCTTCCTAATTACCGCCTGTTGGCGGTAGTTTTAGAAATTCTATAATTGAATTGAAACAATTTTTCGCTCATATTTTCCATCGCCAACTATTTTAAACCCGGCTTCCACAAATGTCTTAAGATAACCAGTATACGAGCTGGGAGAATTTCTTGGATACGCTTCTAATATTTCTGCCTTTGATTTTTTGGCGTATTTAATAGCAGCTTTTATTAACTCTGCTGTCAGCCCTTTTTTTCTATATCCTGTCTTGATATAGAAACAAGAAATGCACCAAATGTTTTTTGTGCTTTTTAAGTCGCCATAGCCGTTTTTAATCAACCAGGGAAGGTCTTGTTTTGGCGTCAATTGACACCAGCCAACGGGAACATTGTCATTGAAGGCAATAAGTCCACTCGGTTTGACTGTCGAAATGATTTTTTGGAAGTCATTTTTATTCAGCGTTCTATCTCTTTTGTTGTATTCGGGTCCAATTCGCCAATACATACACCAACATCCGTTGCAGGCACCGTTTTTGCCAAACAATGTCTCAAGATGTGCCCATAGTACTTCAGCCGCTGGTAAAACTTTTAAATCCATATTTGTATCTTTTAAAGCGTCTGGTTCACAAAATTATCGCCAACGTCAAGCCCGATATTAGCTGATAGTAGCACAAATGATGATTGTTACTCAATCAGCCAGCCTTGCGCCAAATCTTTTGTTTACTGTTGCCCGTGCTGTATTCCTGTATAGTGCACTCATGCTTTTTGATGCACACCTGATATAAAGCCCCTTTCCCTGATGAATGGAACAATTTCTTCGTTATCTTTCAAAGCTAACTCATCAGTAAAACCAAGCGCTTCAGGCGATCTCCCAACCCATTCAGATCGTTTACCCTTAAAAGTAATTTTACCTTTTTTCAGGTCGATGGTCATTGTGGTAAAAAGCGGGTCTTTATAAGGACAGGTGCTGGTAATCCACGGGTGTGAGGCAAGTATATCCGCCGGATAGCTATCGTGTTTAAATTGACTGCCTACCCAGAAATAAGAAGCAGAATTGATGTGAACATAATTTATGCCCTGTATATTCAGCAATGCGTCGATATGGGTATGCCCGTTGATGGCTACAAGGATTTTTGCCGATGCAGCGCCCAATATCTCCTGTATTTCTTCCGCATTATCTACCGCCGCAGCGCCGGCTAATGGTTGATGTGATACAATTACAATAGGATCTTTAATAGTATTCAATTGTTCTTTAAGCCATATTACCTGTTCGGGACAGATAAAGGAAGGGTAGCCTGACTTATATGCAGGCGAACCTGTGTCGTTACCATCGAGCACAATAAACGATATGCCATTTACCTGTTGTACATAGTACCTGCCCTGCATTCCCCAATAGCTGATGCATTGTTCTTTTTTGTAACCCGCATCCGTATCGTGATTGCCAATTACATGCAAGCGGGTGGGGTGTGCATTGTTGAAAAGATCTATCACTGCCTTATTCTTATCTCCGGGATAAGCGAAATCGCCGAGCTGCATAATCGCGTCGGGTTTTGTGTTGCGCATCTCCTCCAAAAAAGCTTCTAATCTTTCTTGTCCATTGTGTATCAAATCCTGGTGCAGGTCGGCAATCAGTCCGATCTTTAGTTTTTTTCCTGCGCTCGCTTCAGTTCTAAATGCTGTGGAAATACCAATGGTTATACATGCTGCGGCTGTGTTTGCAATAAAATCGCGGCGTTTCATATATTTTTTATTAAAGATGGTAAATATAGTTATCATTATATATCTCAGTAAGATCTTTTTAATACCGGCAGTTATATGCAACTCCATACAAGCGGCAGCCCTACTGTTGGGCTGCCGTTGTTAGTGTTGAACACAGATATGTGAGCTGGCTTCACCAACAACAACGTAGTACGTCAACCCTGCAAAAGCACCTCTAAAGTTACTGTTGGTGCTGTTATCAAGGCACTTTATCACCCACAAACACACAACAACGGCGATTGAGAATACTAACGGCTCTAAAAAACACATTGTAAATGTTCAACGAATACGTGGCTATAACGCCATAAATATGAAAAATGACTATAAAATATTAAAAATTCGTTCGCCAAGAGACTTTGTAAATTATGAAGACAATGACTGAAAAAAAGTTTGACGAAGTAAAATTTATGCATCAACAACGAGAAAAATTGAGTGAAAAATTATCCGAAATGACAAAACAAGAAATTGTGGAGTATTTTAAGAAAAGAAAATTGGAAACTCAAACAAAGCCCAGTGCATAATAACTAAGCTTTCGTTTCGTCCGCAGGACGAGCAATGAAAGCGATGTTGAACGGAACTTTCAGTAGCCTTATTCTATATTATGGAGTTATCGATAGCGGGCTGTTTTCAGCATAAATCGGAAGAGAAAGTATGAAATAAAGAAGCAAAATATAGGCTATTAATACTCGCAAGGCTACTGAAAGTTTAGTTCAACAGGTGGCTTGGCTATACGGCGGCGCGACGAATATATGCTCAACTTTTTGTTCATCAATCAGCTTCTGTTCCAGCCGACGAATAACGACATATCGTCAATCCATGTCCGTTAGCTGTAATTCTATAAGACCTCCCCAACTACGACAGAGACTGAACAATTTTGCCAACTTTTGAGAGAACGTTCTGCTGAAAATATTTCTTCTCGGCGATTACTTTTTAATAATAGATTGTATGGACAATTCATATCAGTTTTAAGACAAGAACTTGACTCGTTAGTAAGAGCTGTTTTTTTGTTGAGTAAGGACATAAATACGAGACAACATTTTATTTCGCAGACATTCCAAAATACAAAGTGGACACTTCCTAACTCCAGGACACTTGTGACAGACCGTAACATGGTTGACTTAACCGACAGGCTTCACGGCTGGACAAATTCAGTTTATAAATTAGATTGTGCTTTTATTCATTTGTCGCCGATGGCTGACTATAAAAACACAAACCTTTTTCAATAACTTGACCAAACAGAAATCTCTAACATAAAATTACATTTGCATAACTATCATGGCTTTCAACTTTCTGGCACTTTAAATATGGACACAGTTAGCCCATATTTATTAAGAGTTCTTAACAAAGTATCACGTAATTTGGAATGCCACATTGGATATATAGAAAATAATAGAGTTGAAAGCCTTTACAATTTGTAAGACGAAAAGAACTACCACTAATGAGGCTTAGGATTATGTCAGCTACAATGGGGTTTAATTTAACGAAATAAAGTTCAAGCAAAGATAAGTTTCGTAAATTTGTCGCTATGAAGAAGCCGAGACTATATTTTGACACTTCTGTGTTTGGAGGCGTTTACGACATTGAGTTTCAAGAAGAAACCGAAAAGCTGTTTGATATGGTCAAAGCAGGTAAAATTATTTGCGTATATTCTGACTTGACAGAGTTTGAATTAGAAAATGCACCCGAACGAATTAAACAACACTTTATCAATTTAGACAGAAACACCACCGAGTTTGCAGAAATTACGGAAGAAATCAATGCACTTGCCGAAGAATATGTTGTCGAAAAAGTAGTTGGAGAAACCAGCATTGATGACTGCCGACACATTGCTTGTGCTACTATAAACAAGGTGGACTATTTGGTAAGTTGGAACTTCAAACATATCGTAAACGTTTTTAGAATACGAGGTTACAACTCAATTAACATCAAAAACGGTTACTCACAATTAGACATTCGTTCACCAAAAGACATTATAGAAAATGAAAAATAAAGAACAAATTAACGCAAAAGAAAAAGAGTTTGACACGGTTAAATTCTTTAGGGCTGTAAAAGAAAAAATTGCCAAAGAAACACAAGGAATGACTTTTGCTGAATTTAAAGAATATATCAGCAAACGCAAATTGAAAATGGCGAGATAGAAAAAACTACGCCCAATAACTAAGCTTTCGTTTCGTCCGCAGGACGAGCAATGAAAGCGATGTTGAACGGAACTTTCAGTTTTGCGTCAGCAGGGACAACGAATAAATCCTCATCGCAGTGCTACTATCAGCTATATATCCGGTTGACCGAACGCTAATGAACAATAAAATATATTCTCAACTTTTGTATATTACACCGGCAGCAGTTCCGGGCTGGACGTTTTCCAAATGCCCTGCCGAACGCAAAGCTGTGGCCGTTGTACGTTATTAAGTCACCAATGCCTCAACTATCTATTATACCACTTTTAAATTTTGTAAAGATTAATGCCAAATTCCCTGACGTAGTATTTCAAGGTACAAAAAGAACAAAAGGGTTACAGATTATTTATACTTTGCTGTCAAAACAATATGCAAGAATCTTAACTGCCGAAAAAAATCTTTTAATATTTCCGGAAACTTTATCGAAAATAAAAGAATACTTAACCGATAAGTTCGATAGTAAAAAGCATTCATATGGAGACCATAGACAGGGAGTAAGTAGTTTAACAATCCAAGACAAAAATAACTTTGAAACTTATGTGTTTATTATATCGACATTAAATGATAACAGTAATATCAATATACTAAGCTATAATGATGTTGATTTTACAAGCTGGTTAGGAGGAGTGGTTCAAAAGGATGACGATATTCATATTTCAGTTCAATACAACTTGACAGAAAATGAAGTTATTCACCTTCTTGATTTATTCAATTTCGTTATAGAACTTACCAATCTGAAAGACTTTGAATTGATTTACTGTAATAGTAACGAGACTTCAAAAAATTTACAGAAAAATATTACCAGTTCGGGCCTGCTGATAATTGACATTAGCTCTATTAGAAAATACTTGGTGCAAGCGACAGAAAGAAAAGAACATTTTCGTTGGCAATTTTGCGGACCGGGAAGAACAATTCTAAGAAAGATAAAAGTAAAGAATACGACAGTAAAACAATATGTAAGACGAGGTAAAAGGATATAATAACAACGTACAATAACTAGCTTTCGTTTCGTCCGCAGGACGAGAAATAAAAGCGATGTTACCTGCCATATTTACAATGAACATCAGATTATTCATGATTTCTTTGACACTGCTAACATTTGTTGGACAAATCACAAATGCTCAAACTAAATATTCAAAGGTTTTTGTTGACAGACAAATCAAAGACACATTTTCATTTGCAAAAAAATGGGATTACTCTTGGGAGCTGTTTAAGGACGACAGCACAGGAGAATTTACAAGAAATGACGACCAACCTTTAACAGCAGCAGACACAGCGCATTTATATTATACGGCAAACTGTTTCACAAATGTTCAAGGTGGTTACGACATAAGATATTGTTTCGCCAATAATGACAAAGGCATCACAACCCTAACATTTTATGATGGACTTCCAGCATATGCAAGTGAGTTTTTTCTTTATATCAAGGGTGACAGTTTTTATTTTAAGCCTAAAACAATTTACCCATCGTATATACCCAGGCAAAAGATTTTGTATCGGGTGACAAAACAAAAGCTGAAGCTGAATAGGAGTAATTACAAAATTGGTGATACAATAATAGGCTACGTTGATGCTGAATTTATTGAAACAGTTTCAGTTCCAAAGAAAGGAACTAAGCAGCATAAACTTTATTTAAGAGGCTATTTTCGGACACAGCTAAAGCGACAGACATAATACGGCACCCAATAACATCGCTCTCGTTTCGTCCGCAGGACGAACGACGATTGAGAATACCAACGGCTCTGAAAAAAATCCATTGAAAATAAACCCAATGGATATTCATACTATTCAAATTCCGGAAAGCATCAAAGAAGGAAAAACAATCTACAAAAAGCAATAGTCATAAAAACATTATCTATTCTTAAAGCAAACCGAACACGGAAAATTCTGACCATTTTACTGCCGTTGCTGTTGCCAACGCATTTTGCCGGTCACAAACACACAACAACGGCACTCTCGAACAGCTTTATTGTATTTGCGTTAAAACTTCTTTGATATCTGTTTTCACATCTTTCTTCTTCATTTTTTCTACCTGAAGCTCCGGCTCAACATCTTTAAATATATTATTATTAACCTTTACACCAGTGCAGGCAATTAAACGAATGGAAGGCCTTTTAACACCCGACTCTATAAAATTCGATTTTTCAATAGTATTGCCGGCAAACAAAAGCCCGTTTGTACTTTTTGCAAATAACACCGGATAATCGTATACCTTAAAGTCATTATTTTCAATCCTGATATTGCTATGTACATAATAGCCCGGTACCAACTCGTGGGCTTCCGGATTAATCCTAATCACATAATTATTTTCGCCGGAATTATAGCCGCATTCAATAAACTGGTTGTTACGTATGGTAACATCTCTTACAGGGCCTGATTCATACCAGCCGGAAGCATCGTTCTCAATTAATATGGCTTGCATGCCTGTACGGTAATACACATTATTTTCAATAATCACTTTGCGGGATGTAGTTACTAAAGTACCTCTTGAAACCGTACCGGCAAACCTTGAGTTGCGGATGGCAAGCGAAGGCGTCCATGTAGTATTTTCCAGGGCATCGCCTTCTTTTAGTTTATTGCTAAAGGGTTGCTCCATCTCTATCATCATTTCTCTTTCACTTGTAAGCTTTGCAGATTTTACAATACCGGCGCCAAATATTTGCAAGGATGCTGCATGTAAAAATGCCACACTATCGCCTGCAGCAAAAGCAGCAAAACCATAGGTTTGATGATGCATGAATTTCAGCTTCAATGTTGTGGGAGATATAATCTCCATCACTTTAAGATGTGTGCCATGTACATTCACAGGGTCATCATGCATACCATTAAACCTGCAATGATTGATTGTAATCTGTCCCTTACAACCGGAAAAATGCATCCCATCTGCCGAAGATGCTATCACCCTGCCGCTATGCGGATCAGGCTCCACAAAAACACTGTCGTAAGCAAGATTCTCGCAAAACTGTGAAACAATACCAAGCCCGTGCATAGAATTCATGTGTATATTGGTAAGCGAGATATTTTTCGACCGGTTTTGAAAAACAGCTACATAATCTCTGTAGCGGTCGCGTATAGTTAATATATCACCCGGCATTGCCTTGAAAGAGGAAAAATCGCCAGTGAATTTTACAGTAAGCGGTGCAACTACTTCTGCCCTGCTGTTTAAAAAAGGCGTCCAACTGCTATACAACAATCTTCCTTCAGCCGGGCGCACCAGCACTGCATGAAAATTGCGCATAATCCATTTTTCGCCATACCATTCTAAATGTCCATCAATAATTGAAAATTTAGAATCAGGGTGAACAACTGCTGTAACGGATGCCGGCGTTATTTCTTTGATCGTCATTTCCGACATTCCAGGGCGTTCATAGTTTACGGAAACATTTCTAACGCTTATGTTTTCACTACTATCAATAACCCAGGCAATCATTTTACCATGAAATACAAATAAGGAATTATTTCCTTCTATGGTAATATTTTTCAGGTTTTTGAAGAGCAGCCCCACACGTTGCTTTTTTTCAGGCACTTCAACCTCAGAAGAAGAATTGCTTATATAGTATCTTGTTTCAATGGCTTTGTCTGGCCAAAAATCATAACGCCCTTCAGGAAAAGAAATAACGCTTTTGTTTTGTTCGCGACAGGCCTCAATGGCTTTTTGAACCGCTGCTGTGGCATCAGCGAAACTATTGGGCACGGCGCCATAGTCTGCAACATTTATCGTTTGTGCATTGACGATAGTAACTGAAAAAAACAATATAACCAGTAATACCTTCATGTTTGTAAATTAAAACTATTGTTAAGTTAATCGTGAAATATCAGGCGATAAATCTGTCTGCCAATATGCTGACCTGAGAATCTCACATTTCACATTTCACTCCTCCCTGCCGGCAGGCAGGTCTCACGAATATATGCAGTATAATAATCTTAGCCTGACACTATGGTGTATTTCTAATTTTCGCAGGCGGTTGAAACACCCGCCAGTAGTTGTCGCTACCTCGCGATAATCTTCCTTCCAGAGACTGCTTCACCCGCCGCAACATACTTTTGATTTCATACAACCTGCTGGCGGTTCGCAGTGACGGGCGAGAGTGTTTTGAATTTACAACCAGCACCAAGACAAAGCATACATTCACTCAACCACCCGCCGTCATTGCGATCCCGCCAGCATCAGCATTTGACTTAAAACGAAGATCCGGCGGGAGAAGCAATCCCTGAATGTACCTGGATTGCCTCGGCAAATATCCCTTCACATGCCGGAAAAACCGTAAGTTGACGGTTATGGTAAGACACCAACCGGAATGTTTACAAGATGCGAAAATTTGAAATATACCCATGACACTATTTATCAATAAGCCTCAGCTTTACGCTATACCTTGGTATCGCTTCAATATTCGTAAACATACTGCCTCTTGCTTTAATTTCCTTTACAAGTTCCGGTGCCACTCCTGTTATTGAATCGTTCCAGTCATGAATGCGCAGTTTCAACAATGGTTCTTTTAAAAAACGCTTTACCGATATCAACCAGGGTAAGCCGTTTACAAGATTATCTGAAATGATTTTATCATTTTGAAGTACATCACAGGATGCTCCGAGATAATCGACCTTCAAAATAACATCACTCACATTAGCAGGCATTTTACGCGGCAGCGACAATACAATTTCTTTTTCAGAGATGGATCTCTTTTTAATACGAGCCGTATATGCATTAACTGAAACATTAAATATATCAAACCCCGCATTATTCTTTTGTTTAGAAAAAATATGATTACCTGCAAAAGAAATTGCACCGGCAGGATATACTTTCAACGTAAAATCAGGCAGGGATTGTTCCATTCGCAAAGAACCATTATCTACCATTAAGTCTGCATTGGAAACCAGTAAAACGTTTTTTCCGTTTATAGTAGCATGCAGGCTTTGTTCAGCTTCATGCCGGGAGAGTAAGATTACAGTTAATTTTTTACCATTTGCAGCAGTAAAATGAACAGGAGTATCCAGCAAAAGCCTGGTTATAGTAGTCAACTCATTACCGTTGGCATTCTTACTAATAGTAGAATTGCTTATTGCTATTTCAGGATCAATTCCTTCTGGCTTTATAAAGAATAATATTGTTTCATCCTTGTTTTCAACTTTGCTGAGTATCTGGGCTGTAGCGTATTTTATACGTATGTCATTCACAACAATATTGAAAGGAAGAATAAGTGTGGTTTGTCCTTTCAGGTTTATTTCAGGAAAATCTATGGTTTCATTTTGCAATTTCACCTGCATTGTAACAGGTTTATCAGGCATGTGTATGCGTACCTGCGTGTTGCATAGAAACAGGAAACCACTGTTGTCTTTTACTCTTGCTATATACCTGAGATTAGCAGTATCATAAATATCTCTCACCGGATTTAAAGGTTCTACCGGTTGCATTTGCACCAACTCAGTTCCAAAGCTGTTTATAAACTGGTGCAATATTCTCAAATTCCTGTACGATTGCCTGATGATACCATACTCACCCACAGGCGCCTGAAAATCGTAGCTTTCCGGCAAGCCGGGTTCTTTTAATCCAGGTGTTTGCGTGCCGCCATGAAACATATAGTATCCAACCAGGTTCATGCCGCGTCCTATCTGGTTTTGCAAATGCGCTTCTTCTACATAAGGTTCCACCACAAAACGATTTTGATACATCATTTGACTACCATCTCCCTGCTCGCAAAGTCCACGCGGAAACAGGCTTACATCATAATATACTTTACCCAATGCTCCTGTCATTATCCACTGATCATCGCCATACAAAAAATCGTTGGTTGGACCACCTCCTGCTTTTTCCCAACCACGGTAGCAGTAGGAACCCTGCAACGGAATAACTTCCATTTTACTATCATCAAAAACGGTATTGGCGGTAACAGTCCAAAACACAGGCCGGATGCCTGCTTCAAGCGCCATCTGTTTTAGCTTGGTAATATGCGCCGCCTGTCCGCTGGCATATTCATTTTCTAATTGTGTGCCAATGATGGGGCCGCCCTCGTTAAAAAATAGCCCCTGCGTTTGCACGCCTATTTGATTAAACAATTTTGTAGATGCAGCAATATAGGCAGGGTCATTAGTTCTTCTGCCCGGCATTTTTGCAATCCACTCCGGGTGACCGCCATGCAATTGCTCACCATGTGCCCAGGGACCAATGCGCAGCCATACATACATATTATGTTTGGCACAGAGCTCAATAAATTTTCTCAGGTCGCGATTGCCTTTCCAATCCCATACGCCGGGAGCGGTTTCATGTTCGTTCCAAAAAATATAAGTAGCCACAATAGAGAGACCGGCGCTTTTCATTTTTAGTATGCCGCTTTCCCAATCCTGCGGCGGCACCCGGTTATAATGTATTTCACCCATTAACGGAAACCAGGGTTGATTGTTTTTTAAGAAATACCTGTTGTTTGCTGAAAGCATTATACCACTTGGGTTAGCGCCGGAGAAAGGAATGAGCTGAGGTTGCGTTTCAACAAGCTGCGAAGCATCAATTTTGTATGATTGCGCAAGCGTTAGTGTTGCGAGTATGAAAAGCAAAAATGTGATTGAGGTGGATTTGATAAAAGCCATTTTTAAAAATTAATATTTCAAAATAATCATTAAAGCATTCGGAAGGATTTAGGTTGTTGCCTCTTTTAATTCCCTACTCCTATTTCACTAATCATTGCCCCACCGATAGCATCTGTAATTTCTAATTTTACATATCGCGCACGCACTTCATCAAAAGCCAATACTTTCATATCTGTGGTTTTCTTCCATATACCATCTCTCAGCTTTGTAAAATCTTTTCCGTTTGTACCTGCGCTTAAAGTATATTTTATTATCAATCCATCATACCCCATCAGTTGAGCAGGTAAATAATACAACTTCGATATGTTTTTCTCTTCGCCCAGGTCAATCACTACGTATTGAGGAAGCGTTGCAGGAAACTTCCACAAGGTTTGTGTTTGTGCAAAACCACCACGATCGCCCACCACATCAATACAACCGTCAATCATTACATTTTCTGTTTTGTCGGTAATAATTGAAGTCACCGGAGAGCCTAAAGTAGCAGGCGGGTTAGGAGATACAATGGCTTCTCCACCAGAAGCAGTTATGTTCTTAATATTATAACTGGTATGTAGCACCTCGGGCTGAAGAGGCAAAGGCAGTCTGTTCTTATCAGGCTTCCAGCTTCGTCCTATTTCCTTTAAACGTTTTACCACTTCATCATCAAAAAGTCCATCCCGGTTAGGAGAAATATTAAGCATAAAATTACAATACAACGGTTCCAATCTTTGTAATTTATCTAAGCCGAAGCTGAGGTCTTTTACTTTTCCCGGTGCGTCCGGATGCCAAAACCATCCATCTGTAAGGGTTAAGGCCATCTGTGAAGCATATACATTATTGCCCGGCGGAAAAACGCCTTTAGGTCCTTCATAATAAATAATATCTGTTTGCCAATTGCTGTTACCATTGTGCTCGGCAATCAAACAATCGGGCTGCAACTTTTTTACATGATCGTATATTTTTTGAAAAGAAATAAGCCGGTGTCCCATCTTCCAGCTCCACCCGTCAAAAATAATAAGTGGTATTTCTCCATAATTGGTAAGCAGTTCGGTGAGCTGACCCATTACAAAATCTTCTTCTTTTGCACCGCCATTTTCAATACCATTATGCCGGTCCCAGATAGAAAAATACAAACAGGGTTTAAGCCCTTTTGCCCTGAAAGCTTTTACATATTCAGCAACAACATCTCTCTTTACTGAGCTGTTGGCTACATCATAATCAGAAAATTTAGTATCCCATAAACTAAACCCATCATGATGTTTGGCGGTTAAAATACCGTAAGTCATACCTGCTGCCTTACAGGCATCTGCCCATTGATTGCAATCCAATTTTACAGGGTTAAACTTCCGGGGATCATGATCGGGTATAGCCCACTCTTCATTGGTGAAAGTGCCCATATTAAAATGCAGCATTACACCAAACCTTAAATCAACAAAAGCCGATTGCAGTTTGTATAAATGATCCGGCTGGTTGTTTTGCGCATATAGCTGAGCGTTCAGCATAAAAAACAATCCAAAACAAAAAGCAAATGTTGACCAATACATTTTCAGGTTCTTACCATTCACGTGATTTCTCATCTGTATATATCTTTAATATCGTAAAAAAATAGTGCTCAATTTTTACCAGGTTCAATTATATAGGGCTGTTCTTTTTTAAGCTGTACCAACAATTGTCCCTTCTTTAATTTTTTTGAAGCAAGCAGCTTTTTTCCCTGCGGCGTTACTTCATAAATGCTGCAGGATGCCGGACTGCCCCATTGTAAGGGAATAGTGATTGCCGCAGTGGTATCAGCATCTGCATATACAGCCAGCATTTTTTCTTCTTTCCATACCACAGGAAAGCAAACAAAATTTTTATTCCTGAGCCGGGTATCGCCTTTATATACGCTGCTATCGGCCAGCGAAACCACAACGCTGTCTGAGAAAAAAGCTTTACGTTCATTTTTTTCTCCCTGCACCGATAAACGTTTATACCTGTTTAGGTAAAAATATTGGAGACAGTTAAGATAAAATTCCCGGTTAAATAATTTCACCCAGGCATGTTGATCGGCATCATCTTTCTTAGGAAAAATATCTTCACCATACATACTTGTGCCAAATAAAAAGCCCAGCCCAAAATCGGTCCATTTCAAATCTGGATTCAGTCCGCTGCCGGTATATATGTTTGCAGAAATAGATAAATAATCGGATACACCCCTGTTATTAAAATGCCATGCAAAGGGAACAACTCCTGTCATATAATCCATTACCCATTCACTGGTAATATCTACTCCTTTTTGTTGCCAGTAACGGGCTGCCTTAACCTGGTACTTCGCTTCTTCAATGGCTGATTCGTAATGCCCCGGGCTTTCCCTTGCTATCCATGCGTCAGCATGAATGGTTCCGGCTTGCTTCAGTTGCGGCACAACGACGAATAAGCTGTCAATCCGTTTTTGAGTATATCCTTTTTCCCATTCGTTCCTGTAATTAACCTGGTAAGCTTTACGATTATTGTAATTGCCAATGATAAGAAGATCGCCCTGCCTGTTTTTTGAGATCAGATCATTTTTTACATAGGTCTCCCACGAGGGGCTATCGTCATAAGCGTCAGTCATATTAATGTGCAAACTCACCGTAGTGTGATGTTTCCTGGCTTCTATCATCAGCCATTGCAAACTTTCTGAAGCAGTTATATCCTGCTTTCTTTTCAAAAGAGGGTTGACCTCAAAAAAAGCAGGATATTGATCATCGTGACCTTTGTACTGCCACCCTACCAGGTAAATGATTTTCGGTGTTTGCAATGTAAGCTCGTCAACCTGTTGTATGATGGCAAGCGCTTTTTCAAAATCGCAATTCACGAATGAGCCGCCGGTTTCATCAGGCTTTGAGAGGAACAGTTTCATTACAAGCGTTTGCGAGTAATCGTGCCTGAATTGTGCATGGAGAAACAAAGAATAGAAAACGCTCAAAAAAGTCAGACCAGTACTTTTCAATTTTCTTTTATTCATTACAGGGCAATAAAACGTAGTTAGATTATTTTATTATAGCGTGTTTTAATACGCATAATATACCATCAACAGCTATTTACAGCGTAACTCAAATATAGCACAGAGGCCGCCTTATGTATTGGGGCGGCCTTGTATGCTAAACCAACTGCTGGAATATTTTAAAGACAAACAAGGAGATTAGTATCCTGGATTTTGTTCAAGCACTCCTTTGTTTCTGTCTATCTCTGTTTGTGGTATGGGCCAAAATTCATATTTGTCCTCATACTTGATTTTGATATCGGGTGCTAAAGGATTTTGAGCGAAGCCGTTCAATTTTTGCGTAGCTATTCCCCATCTTCTCAAATCAAAATATCTTAAACCTTCAAATGGAAATTCAACTCTGCGTTCGTGTCTTATTTTGTCTCTCATTGCAGACTGGCTAAGTCCACCAGGCAATGCAGGCATATTAACACCAGGGCGCGCCCTTACTTCATTTATCTGTTTGTACACTTCTGCATCAGGGCCTGTAGCTTCATTCTGTGCTTCCGCATACATTAATTTAATATCAGCATAGCGTAACAACACATAGTCCTGGTCTCCCAATACGCCATAGGTCGGGTTCCACGTTCCCGGAGTCATCCATTTGCGGGGAAGATAAAATCCTGCGCTCCACGAACCTTCACCAGGTGTAGCAACGGCCGGGTTACTGAAAGGCCAAGCCTGGGCAGGGCCATCGCCCTGCTGAAAAAATGTTAGTACTTTCCTGGGATCTCCTGCTTCGTACTCGTTTACCAAATCCTGGGTACCCATGTAGCCAGCCCACGCCTGCATGGTTACCACCAGTGCAGCGCCGTCTCCATGCACAATATTGGGTTTCAGAAACCGAACACTGAACATAATTTCCGGGCTGTTTTCCTGGCCGGGTTTATAAAAATTCTCAGAATAATTGGGGTTAAGCGAAAATTTACCTGCATCTATAATCTGCTTAGCAAGCGCTGCAGCTTCTGAAAATTTTTGCTGATATATCAACGCCCTTACTTTATATCCCTGTGCGGTACCCTTAGTTGCATGTCCTGAACTATATGCTTCATCAGGTAAAACAGCAATGGCCTTATCAAAATCCTCCTCCACTTGTTTATATACATCAGCCCTCGAAGATTTTGCTTTGCCTTTTGAGAAGTCTAAAGTAAAAGGATCTTCAGTAATGATGGGAACATTTCCGTATAAAGCTGCAAGCCACAAATAATTAAATCCTCTCAAAAAATAAGCTTCGCCTTTATAGCGGTCTGCTTTTTCACCAGTCAACACTTTATCAACGTTTGTCAAAAAAGAGTTGATGGCAGCAATGGCACGGTAATTATTGTTATAATAGTTCAACACATAGGCGCCGGAGTTAGGAGTGATGCCCGAAGAAGTAGCGCTTCTGCCTCCACCATAATCATGTTGCCCATAACAATCATCAGTATAGGTATCCCATCCCATAATTTTATATTGGGAGTTTGCCCAATTACCACCCGGTTCATAGAGAAAATTATATAAGCCGGTTAATGCTAAATCAGCGTCTGCTTCCGTTTTCCAGAAAATAGCGGTAGATAATTGATCGGGCGGAGCTACGTCAAGCAATCCTTTTTTACAGGATTGCAACAGCATGCCCGTGGTAAAAACAATAAATACAATAAATATTTTAATGGTTTTCATATCCAATAATTTTATTTTTAAAATTGAACAGTAGCGCCAAATGTAAACGTGCGGAGTTGAGGATAGGTAACATACTGCCCTCCTGTTATGCGCTCTGGATCAAGCCCCGGGTACTTGCTGATAGTAAATACATTATCGGCAGCAAAATATACACGAAGGCTTTTCATAGCGGCCCTGCTTACGATTTTTAATGGCACAGTATAGCCAATCTGAATGTTTTTAAGCCTGGTAAAAGATGCATCTTTTAAGAAATAAGTTGACGCGTAGTTTTGAACCGGAGCATAACCATCGGCAACGTAAATCTTAGGCATCGTTGTACTGGGGTTAGTGGGAGTCCACCTGTTACGCCAATCTGTTGTTGGTACGGATCCCTGCCTGAATGGTTCAATACCCCAACCTGACACATATACTTTTTGTCCCTGTGATCCATATAACTGGGCAGACAGATCGAAGCCCTTCCAGTCAAATCCTAAAGTGAAATTATACTGGTATGCCGGATACTTGCCATCCACATAAGTACGATCCTGATCATTAATTATTTTATCACCATTCACATCTTTAATTTTCAGATCGCCGGGGCTTGGTGTAACAGGTTGCTTGGGTGAATTGTCAATTTCCTGTTGGCTTTGAAAGATCCCATCCCATATATAAACATAAAATTCATCAAGTGCACGGCCTTCTTCGCGAATAGTGTTTCCGCTTATTTCACGTGCGCCAAATTTCTCTAACTTATTTTTATAGGACTGCACATTTGCACCAATCGTAAAGCCAACTTCCCCGGCTATACGATCACGGTATTGGGCACTAAGCTCAAAGCCTTTATTCCTTACTGCACCGTTATTGATAGTTGGGGCGTTTAAGCCAAGCCACAGCGGAACCTGCGAAGCACGCAAAATATCAAAAGTGTATTTGTTGAACCAGTCGGCGGCAATGGTTAGTTTATTATTCAGTAACGTCATATCGGCGCCTATGTCGAGCACCCTGGTTGTTTCCCAGGTAAGATTTGGGTCAACCAGGCCAACGGCCGCATAACCCGGCGCTATGGCTGTGCCAAATACATAATCCCTTGATTGTAAAACAGACTGGTATGGATAATTACCGATATTCTGGTTACCGAGTTCTCCCCACGATCCGCGGATTTTCAGATCATTTATCCATGATACATTACGCATAAAGTTTTCAGCCGAAACCCTCCATGCACCGGAGAATGAATAAAACAACCCCCAACGCGTGTCTTTAGGAAGCCTTGAAGTACCGTCATATCTTACACTTGCTCCCAGCAAGTATTTATCCTGAAAATCATAATTTACATTGCCGTAATACGAACGGATTGCCCATTCATTTGAACTACCTGAATTATACATTCCGCTGGTAGGGCCGGCATCAATTTCCCTGAGAAGGTTAGTCGTATATTGAACACGTCCTGCGTTTAAAAAACTGTATTTATTATGCTCCTGCTGAAACCCTGCAAGCGCAGAAATAGTATGGTCGCCGAAAGTTCTCCTGAAATTTAACTGGCTGTAATAAACAGTATACATATTGTCTGTTCTGCCAACATCCAAACCCGGTGAACCCACATCAAGATTGGTTGCATAACTTAAATCAGTCCACCAGTACAGCGGTATGATAGGACGAAAATCATTATACTTATTTGTACCAAAATTTGCGCCGCCCCTGTTTTCCCATACCAAACCTTTTAATATTTCAACATCGAGAGACAGGTTGCCCTGAACATAATAATCATCCGTTCTTGTTCTTACATCATTCCGAACTATAGCAACCGTATTTTTGTTACCCTGTTCTGCCTGATAGGCTTTTAAAATATATTTTGTTCCATCTGGTGAAACCGGCGCATATAGTGGTGATTGCGCAAGGGTAGACAAGAATTGGTCAACAGCGCCCTGACGCGGATTTTTCTTATCGCCATAGCGCATTTGTATATTGGTGCCGATGGTAATTCTTTTATGAACCTTTGATTGCAGTCCAAGATCAAGGGTATATTTCTTATACTGAAAACCAATCATTGTTCCCGGCTGATCGGTATAACCAATACCAAGGCTGTAATTTGTATTATCTTTCCCACCGTTCAAATTCAGGTAATGATTTTGCACATTGGCGGTTACAAACTGATCATTCAACCAATTGTGATTTGGATATTTTACCCTATCCGTAGCGTTTTTATATAAATCAATCTGTTCCTGGGTATAAATGGGTTGTAATCCTGAATTACCCCTTGCTTCATTAGTTAACTCCATATACTCTGCGGAATTATAAATCATATCTGGCAAAGAAGTAGCTTTGGAACGCCCGAGGTTATAATTATATGTCAGCGAAAAACCACCGGATTTTCCTTTCTTGGTTTTTACAACGATTACCCCATTTGCACCTCTTGACCCGTAAATAGCTGCAGAGGCGGCGTCTTTCAACACACTGATTGATTCGATGTCATTGGGGTTAAGAACGGTTAAACTTCCCGGTAAACCATCTACTATCACCAATGGATCATTACCTGCACCACTAAATGTACTTACCCCGCGTATGCGCAGGTTTACATTTTCGTTGCCAGGTTCACCTGATCCCTGAATTACCTGCAGGCCAGGTAATTGTCCCTGCAATAAAGCCGCGGGATTGGTTGCAACTCTTTTATTGATTTCTTCACCACTTATAGTGGCTACGGCACTGGTAAGTTTTCTCCGGGACTGTGTGTTATATCCCACCACAACAATTTCTTCCAATTTGTTTTCAACAGCCTGCATAACAACATCTATGTTGGTTTGCGCTCCAACTTTTATGGTTTGAGATGCATATCCTATATAAGAAACTTCGATAATACCACTGTTTTCAACTTCTATGGAAAAATTGCCTTCCGCATCTGTAACTGTTACATTTTTGCCTGATTTAATAGTTACTCCTGCCAATGGCTCACCATTACTATTCAGCACTTTACCTTTAACAGGCGGGGCGGAAGATTCGGTTATTGAATTTGTTTCGATGCTTTTAATAATTACTAACTTATCTGACATTTTGTTAAATGCAAGCCCTGTTCCGGCAAGAACTTTTGTAAGTAAATCGTTTACAGCTATGTTTCGTTCGCTGATGGTTACTTTAAACTCGTCTTTCATAACCATTGTACTAAAAACAAACCTGTAATCTGTTTTTCGTTCAATTTCCTTTAATACTTTGGCAAGCTTTACATTATTAAAGTGAACAGTCAGCGTTTCCTGGGAGCTGACTTCTTTAGCTGACACCTGCAGTACAGTAGCAAAAATTAAAATTAGACTACATTTCATAAGCAGAATCATCCTGGACATTTTCTGAATCCAGGGCAGTTTTGGGAAGACCCTTTTTTTCATACTTTTGTTATGTTTAAAATGAACAATATGGGTAGGCAGATCCCGTAAAGTGACGCCTACCTCGTTTTTGAACGCAGGAGGAATGGGCGCAATCCATTTCTCCTTTTATTTTGAAATAGTTATATCCTGTCCGTCAATGGTATAGTTAAAAAAATATGAGTCCTGGAAAGCTTTTAATACCTGTTCTACACTCTCATGTTGAAAAGTTCCCGTAAAGCCATATTTCTTTACCTTTTCGTCTTTAAAGGTTATCTTAACATTGTACCACCGTTCCAGTTTTTCTTTCAACATTTCAAAGGTTTCATCTTCAATAGCCAGGGCATTATGCATCCATGCAGTTTCTATGTTTAAACTATCACGATTATAAGAAAGTGGTTCAATGGCAGCACGCGGCCTTGTTGATTTCTTTTCCGCTTCCGCGGTAACCTGGCTTATTCGTGCTTCGTCTTCTGTATCTAAAATAAATTTTTGCTTTGGCTTTAAAGACATGTGTAAAGGAGTTGTAAATCCATCCTTAATAATTATATCAACCTTGCCTCTTATAAGCGAGGTTTCCGTGGTTTTGTCGCCAGGATAGGCCCTCACATTAAAAAAAGTACCAATTACATTTACATCATATTTGTCAACGCTAACAGTAAAGGGTAGCTGATCGTTGTGAATTACATCAAAGCCGCCCTCTCCTACAAGGAATACCTTACGGTTTGATTTACCAAATCCTTCACTGAGCTTTAGCGTGGAACCGGAATTAAGATATACTGTAGTTCCATCTGGAAGTGTAATAGTTTGTTTGGCACCTGGCTTGGTTGTAAAAACCCGCGAATTTTCAACAGAAGCAATATTTACAGATGCCGTTGAACCTTTGCCGTTTTTAGAAGTCCAGAAATATGTAATAAAAATTATGGCTACAGATGCGGCAGCGTATGCGCTTATCTTTAAAAAATTAATCCGCTTCCTGGTAATGGTATGCTCCCGGGGCAAATCAGCACCCATATCCTGCAAAGCACCGGTCATTAAAAAAACAAGCTGTTTTGCTTCTTCTATAATGAACTGCTGCTCCGGAAATTTTTTTTGATATTGACTCCAATGCAATATATCCTGCTCATTTTTTTCGAGGCAGTAATTAATAAAAGAGTCGTCAATCACAAGTTTTTCAACCGACAAGCGGGGCGGCATAATTGTCTGATTTTTTGTAAAGACGATGGACTTCAAAAAATTTACCCGGTATCCGGAAATATTTTTCAGCCCCGCAAGATCATATCATTTATACAAAGGCAAAGTAAGGCGGGAACGAGTGCCATGAATTGAAGATCATTTGTATCTGCCAGTTCTTTACGTAGTTTTTTTATGGCTTTAAACAGGTTATTATAAATTGTTCTGCGCGATAAACCTGTTTTTTGCTCAATCTCTTCATTAGATAACCCTTCACCATATTTAAGCAGTATTATAGTACGGCAGGTACCAGGAAGACGATTACATACCTTTCGTACCTTTTCTATTAAGGCAGTATTTGCCTGTACCTTCTCCAGCAATTCCTGTACAGAAGGTTGGTATTCATCCGGCACTACATACAGGGAATGATGCCGCGAATAGCGCTTTTCTGAACGATAGTGATCAATAAGACGCCTTTTAAAAGCGGTTTGCAGGTAAGGCCGGGGATTTTCGATGTCTGAAAAGTCTATATTTTTCTCCATTAGGTTAAGAAAAAACTGGTGCAGCAAATCGTTGAGCTCTTCGCCGGTATATCCTAACCGTTGGCCTACCAAAAGCAAATCACCCTGGAATGCCTCATACCAACCGGCAATAAGTGTATTGATATTTTCAGCAGTCTGATTCATGGCAGAAGTAATCCGGATGCAAAATACAGCTAAATCAACTCCTGTAATATTCTTCATTATTTTGTCCATTCTTTTCATAAGATAGGCTATTAAATCATACCCGGGGGATACGACTTTTATGCAAAAATTGTCACCGAAAATAAAGCCGCCAATTATGAAGGGTATACTGTTTTTGTTTACTTATTGCATAGTTGTATCATTTAGTTATGCGCAGGATTATATTTCACTGGCCGGTAACTGGCAGTTGCAACTCGACCCCGACAGCAGCTATTATACAAAAAAACAATTGCCGCAAAATTTTGCGCATACAATAAAACTGCCCGGCACAACAGACGAAGCAAAACTGGGCGAGAAAACTGTCGGCTCTGATTATGGCATTCTTACGCGTGCTTACAAGTATATTGGGCCGGCGTGGTACCGCAGGCAAATAACTATTCCCGCCGCATGGGCCGGCAAAAACATCAGCCTGTATTTAGAACGGGTTTTGTGGGAGAGCAAAGTGTTTGTAAATGGTAAAGAAATTTCAACACTATCGCCGCTGTATGTACCTCACCTGCATAATTTGGGCAAGCTAAAGCCTGGCACCTATAAGCTCGACATTTGCATCAACAATGACTTAATACATAATATTGGTGATAAAGGCCACGGTTATACCGATTATACCCAAAGCATCTGGAATGGCATTACAGGTCGTATTGAATTGCAGGTTGCCAACGCAATCAGCTCCGTAAAAACCTATCCCGATGCTGAGAAAAAACAATTACTGCTGGAAGTGTTTTTAAACTTACCATCAAAAACTAATGTTGCGCTTAACGCTTCTTTAAAAAATTTGCAAACCGGCAAAATCGTAGCCACGCGTACTTTAAAAACAGCTTCACAACCTGTTGACGATACACGCACCAGGGTTGATTTTTTATTGAATGATTTAAAAGATATAAATACATGGGATGAATTCAATCCAAACTTGTACGAAGTAACGCTTACGGTTAACCGAAGCTCCGGCATATCGGTATGGAAAGATAAAACAGGGTTTAGAAAACTCTCCACCACGCAACACAAAATACTGGTAAACGATAAGGCCACTTTTATTCGCGGAAATTTAGATTGCGTACATTTTCCGCTTACAGGATATCCATCGTGCAATGTGAAAGACTGGGAAGCTATTTTTAAAAAATATAAAGATTACGGGTTAAACACGGTTCGTTTTCATTCGTGGACGCCGCCGAAAGCCGCTTTTGAGGCTGCTGATAAAATGGGCATCTATATACAAACAGAAATCATCTGGCTTGACTGGTGGATGGCAGGCGAGCAAAAAGACCGGCCGGAGATGAACACAAAGGGTTACCCGCAGGGTTTGGGTAAAAACCCCAATGCTGACGCATTTGTGCAGGCTGAAATAAAACGGGTACTGAATGAATATGGCAACCATCCCTCCTTTATGTTTTTTTGTATTGGCAACGAACTGGGCAATTCTGATTTTGATGTGATGCAAAAATGGATTGAGAAAGCTAAGACGGATGACCCGCGCCGTTTGTATGCCGTGTCTACTGCGCGAAAAATTACTACTGCCGATGACTATATGGTAACGCATAATATTCCCAATATTGGCGGCACTTATGGCTATAGTTTAAATAAAACAGACGCAGGATTAGAAAACCAGTACGGCAAAGCCGATATCCCAATCATAGCACACGAGGTTGGGCAGGTGCCGGTATACCCTGAGTGGAAAGAAATTAATAAATACAGCGGCGTGCTGAAAGCCCGAAACCTTGAAGGCTTTAAAACAATAGCACAAAAAAACGGAGTGATGGACCAGGATAAAGATTTTCATACTTCCACAGGCCTTTTACAACAACTGCTGTATAAAAATCTTGTTGAAAATATTACACTGGCTCCGTCGAGCGCAGGATTTCAACTCCTGAGCATGCAGGATTACCAGGGGCAGGGCGAAGCGCTGATAGGCTGGTTAGATTGCTTTTGGGATGATAAAGGCACCACGTCTGCCAATAATTTCAGAGGATATAGCAATGCAGTGGTTCCGTTAATACGCACTGCCAATTTCACGTATACGCTACGCGATACATTACAACTTACAATGGAACTGGCCAATCACCATAAAGCTGATATTCAAAAAACACTATGCTGGGAAATAACCGATGCCGCCGGAAAGCAACTACACAAAGGCATTGCAGCAAATAAATATTTTCCGCAGGGATTGCTTACCAAAGCCGGCAGCCTCAGTCTGCCGCTTGCGGGTTTTCCCAACAAGGCCGCACAATATACTTTTCGCTTGTATTTAGAAGACAATAGCTACAGCAACCATTGGCAATTTTTTGTTTTTCCTTCTGCCGGCAGCCATGCGGTAAATACGCAGGGCATTTATGTAAGTAGCGAATGGAATTCATCTGTTGACAGTGCTCTATCTGCTGGTGGTAAGGTGTTATTATTTGCAGATAAGCTGGGCACAAAAAAGACTTCTGCACCGGTAAGTTTTACGCCATTGTTTTGGAGCGCCAGCTTTTTTCCCGGGCAGAGCAACGAAACGCTGGGGTCTTTAATAGATTATAAAAGTGCAGCATTCTACCATTTTCCTACAGAAATTTTTACCAACTGGCAATGGTATAAAATAACACCCGGCGCAAAATATTTTAAACTAACGGGTATGCCTGCAGATTATAAGCCAATTGCACAGCCGGTTTCAGACTTTCATTACAACGAAAAGCTTGGTAGCATTTTTGAAACGATGGTTGGCAAGGGCAAACTGCTTGTATGCGGTTATAACCTGCAGCAGCCCGGCAATGCGTATGCCACGCAACTTTATTACAGCCTCGTGGAATATATGAAGACAAGTGCTTTTGCACCTGGCACCGAATTACCGGTAAAACAACTGAAAGATGTTTTAGCAGCAGCACCTGAAGCTGCACAGGTATTACCTCTTCCTGATGAATTTAAAAACGCCGCATTATATATTAAAAGTGGTTCCGCAGCCACAAAATCAAAAAATTGGGAAGCTGATGATGATACCGTGGCAGCTAATAAAGGCTACAAATATGCCCTGGAAGATGTACGTAGTATAAAAACAGCTTTGGGAAGCGCCGCCTGGGCCGGAAGAAATTTTAGCATTGATATTGAACCGCCGGCCGGCGTAAAAGGTTATGTATACCTGCACCTGCTAAATCCTGAAAATAAAAATGTATCCGGCGCCATCACTATTGAAGGGCGCGAACTGAAAACAGGCAATATTCCGGCAGGGGGCAAATGGATAAAAATATTAATGATGCGGGAAGATACCAATGATGGTAAAGTGGCCGTGCAGGCTAATGCCGATAATAACCTGGGGCTAACAATAGACCATTTGGTGATAATGGAGGAAGAGTAAAAGTTGGCTTGAAAAGATTAGCAGCAGGTGGTTTATCTTTTTTTGGGAGGTGAGTTATTTTGCTTTTGCATATAGCTACATTGAAGTGCGTATAAGAAACTTTAGCGTCAAGAATGCTCTTCTTTTGGTAATGCTGTTCATAAGTTTTATAAACAACAGCTATCAACAAAACTTATTTGTCAGGAAACTTGGCCGACAAATTAATTCTTCAGTATTCTTCAAACATTGGTAAACTTTACTCAAAAATCTTCGCTTTAACCTTAGCAGTATTTTATGGACTTGAATCACTAAATTTGACCCTTAATGCGAACAGAAGTAAATATAAATTCTAATATGTTTACCTGGGCAATAGCCCGAGCAGGATACGATTTATCTGATTTTGCTACTAAATTTCCAAAAATTCAAGATTGGGTAGACCAAAAGAAAAAGCCAACAGTAAAGCAATTAGAAGCATTTTCTAAAAAAGTACACTTGCCATTTGGCTATTTATTCCTGCCCGAACCACCTAAAGAAAGCCTGCCAATACCTTTTTTTAGAACTAACAATGGAGGACAGAATAATGTTAGCATAAATGTATATGACACCATCCTATTAATGCAACAACGACAAGACTGGTTAAGGGAATATTTAATAGAAAATGAATTTCAACCACTACCGTTTGTGGGTAGATTTCGCAATAGCCAAAACTATAACGAGATAGTTGCTGATATTAGAAATACACTTGGGTTAAATAATGAATGGGCAAGTTCTTTTAAAACCTGGCAAGAAGCCTTAGACCACTTAGCTCAAAAAATAGAAGACATTGGAATAACAATAGTATTTAATGGTATTGTTGAAAACAATACGAGCAGACCAATAAATGTTGATGAGTGTAGAGGTTTTGTACTTGTTGACCCTATTGCTCCATTTATGTTCATCAATAATTCCGATGGGAAAGCGGCTCAACTCTTTACCATAATTCATGAACTTGCCCATATTTGGACCGGACATAGTGCAGGTTTCGACTTTAGGCAACTTCTTCCAGCTAATGACCCTATTGAATTACTTTGCGATAAAGTTTCTGCAGAATTTTTAGTTCCTGCTGAATCTTTTGTAAAAGTTTGGAAAACAAAACCAAGTATTGCAAATACCGCAAGATATTTTAAAGTAAGTGAAATAGTTATCGCAAGAAGAGCATTGGATTTAGGCTATCTAACTAAAACCGGATTTTTCACTTTCTACAATGAATACTCTAATCGAGAGTTTCTTAAAAAAGAGAATCAAGGCGATGGCGGAAATTTTTATGCTACTGCAAAAAAAAGAATCGGTCTCACGTTTGCGGCACACGTTAACCAAGCTGTAAAATCTGGCAAGCTTTTATACAGAGACGCATACAAATTAACCAACCTGAAAGGTGATACCTATCAAACATTCTTCAATAAACACTTTTAACTACTATGAGTGTTTACATTGTTGACAGTAATTTTTTCATACAAGCACATCGATCAAGCTATCCATTAGACGTTGCCACAAGTTTTTGGAGTAAAGTAATACAACTTGCAGAAGATAAGAAAATAGTAAGCATTGACAAAGTGAAGAATGAAATATTTAAGAATGAAGATGACTTAAAACAGTGGTGTGAGATTAATTTGCCAGATGATTTCTTTAAAGACACTTCTACAATTATATCGCAATATTCACAAGTTGCGACATGGGCAGCATCAAAAATCGGACACTATCTGCCTAATGCTTTAGCCGAATTCTTAGATGCTGATGAAGCTGACGCATGGTTAATAGCACACGCATTAGTAGACCCGATACAACATATTTTAGTAACTCATGAATTAAGCGAACCCAATAGAAAGAACAAAGTGAAAATTCCTGATGCCTGTATTGCAAATGGTATACAATACTGTAATACTATTGAAATGCTCCGAAAACTTGGCGAAAGGTTTTAACTGTGCGATAGAAGCACGAACCGCCAACAAAAGGAGAATACAGCCACTAATACACGAATATTTAGTGAGAATTTGTAAAAAGCTTTAACAGATTTATGCTTTTTTAGATGTATAGGATTAAATCCTGACGGATTATTGCTGCAAGACTTTCGTAAGAATCATTTAAAAATACCTGCAGTTCTATATACAAAGTACAGTTCACGAATTTGATGCACGAATACGCCTTCGACGTATTCGTGCATTTGTGGCATAGAAAGAATATACGGGGTCATTAAACAACTCCTAACTAAACCCCACAATTATTCAAACAGTCCACGAATCTTTTCCGCATCCACACTTATTGCCGGGTTAAACCGGTTGCTGTTCATATACATCAGCAGGCTGTGCAACAGTTGCTTTGCTTCCGGGCGACTATCCGTATCGGTTAAAAAATCAATACCCGACAGCAGCAATTTTCCTTTACCAATTTTTACTTCGGTTATAAGCGCAATCGGACGCGCCGTTACCCAATCATCAATTACACGCACAACAGGCTGCAATTTTTTGTCAATGGAATCAAGCCTGATAGCATTAGAGTGGCTCATGGCGTCCCACCATTGCCAGTTGCTGTGGTACTGTGTAGGAAACTCCTTTAATGCAGGATGATGGGGATTGCAAAGTATGCCAAGGGTGTGTGGCGGCTGACCGGCAGTCCAGGCAGTATTCCAGAAAATACTGGAAAATCCAACTGCAATATCTCCGCCCGCTTCTTTTTTAAGGCTTCCTTTTTGTGGTGTGAGCAATACCTTTCCGCCACTTTCCAAAGCGGCAATGGCTGTTGCATCAAGTTTTTGTGTGATCAGAATACCGGCAGGAGCAGCAGGCAATACGGAGGGGTATACAAAAATATCCCATGAATTGGAATAGCGGCCTGCCGTAACCGTTAGTACAAGCCGCGAAGGTTGTTGCACCGCTTCCAAAGATTGGCGAACGGAGCCGATGCGATATACGCTTCCCTGCGGTAAGTCTGCCGTTGTAAACATGCCTTCAAAAACCGTTTTCCCATCATCTGTTTTTATGTTCCAACGTGGCGTAATATTTTTAAATACCGATGAACCATATTGCGCCAGGTCTACCGGCACATCAAGAGTTTCATCATTCTTATAAATCATTTTCGGAAAACGCGCCAACGGTGTAACCGCATTACAAAAGCGGCTGTATTCTGCGCCGGTTACATATCCTTTTTCCTCCCAAAACGGGTTCAATACGCCTACCAACGCTGTACCCTGGCCGGGAAAATCGTGCAGATCCAACAACTGGAAACCACCGAAATCTTTAGTGCGCAACGCTGCTTCTATATCAGCTTTGTAACAAAGTGTTTGCAGTTTGCCTGAAGCCAGCAGAAAACTGTCGGCCAAATGCAGCAATCCGTTTTGTTGCAACCTGTCTCTGAATATTTCAAAATTCTTTGCTTTTAAAACACCGGTATATTTTTTAATTTCCTTCATGTCCGGATATACACACCACTGTCCTATTTCGTGACTTACCGTAGGGTGCTGCCATGCATGAATGATGGTTTCAAAATCGTAATCGCTGCGGGGCGCCTGCCCGTTGATGATGCTTTTAAGTCCCTGACCCCAGCCCTGTATTCGTGGCGCCGGATCGCTATTGTAATCGCTTTCCTCCATTAGTGGCCAACCCGCCCCCGTTGTGTATAAACGCCGCGTATCTTTTTGCTGCCAGTATTTTACAAAATCTACCAGGTACTCTTTATAATGCGGTGTATGCGCCGGTTCATTGCCGTAGGTTAACAAAGTAAATGACGGATGATTACCGTACGATTTTGCCATCCTGTTACTTTCTTCATACAACCATTCGTCAAGTGGCCTTCCCTCGCCAACGGCAGCCCCCGAATTGGCCCAGGAAGAAACCTCTACCTGTAAATAAAAGCCTAACTGGTCGGCAGCCTCAAAGGCCGCTTCGGGCGGGCACCAGGAGTGAAAGCGAATATGGTTTAGCCCAAATCTGCGCGCCTGTTGTAAAACACGCAGCCACTCTTTTACATCTGTTGGTGGGTAGCCGGTTTTAGGGAAGATAGAACACTCAAGCGTACCTCTTAAAAATACCGGTCTGTCATTAATAGTAAACTGACGCCCCCGCGTTTTAAATTCACGCATACCGAAACTGATGCTTTTTTCATCAACCGCCGCGGGTGTACGCAGCGCCACTTTCAATGTATACAAATGTGGCGTAAACTCATCCCACAACAAAGGATTTTGCCCCATGCTGTAGGCAATCGTGGTAACCGTTGTATCTGCGCCAAACGAAACTTTTTTTGACAGCGGCTTTAGCACAGCAGCGCCTTTTGCTGCAGCCGAAACCTCAACGGTGGCATTAAGCTGGCCGGCATTACGATTGACGGTGGTAACTTTTACCAACACTTCCTTTTGCTGCAGGTTGGGAAAAACCTGCACATCGTCTATAAATACCGCAGGCTTTGCTATAAGCGCCAGTTTCCCGATCATGCCGTTCCAGTTAGATTGTGTATGATCGGTAATGCTGTGCGAGTTGATGCCCACATTCAGTTCTCTTATGCGGTTATCTACTCTTACCGTAATTTGGTGAACGCCCGGCTTAAGCATTTTTGATAAGGAATAAATATGCGGCGTGCCCATGCTGTTTTGCATACCTACTTCGGTATCGTCTATCCACACTGTGGTTTCCCAATGGGTTCTTTCAATAAAAAGCTGTACTTCTTTCCGTGCCCAGTTTACGGGAATGGTTATGGTTTTTTGATACCATGCCGGGCCTTTATAATATTTTACAGGTTGCAGCCAGAAAGG
>JADLCD010000070.1 GCA_020847395.1 Chitinophagaceae bacterium | reverse complement strand
TTAAAGTGTTACCCTCCTGAAAAAAAATATTCATGATCTTTTGATATTGATTGGGTAGCAATCAAAAAGAATTTCTCACATTTGCAATATAGATTGTTCGATATCAAAATGAATTACGCCTACAAATCTGATTTTTTATGGAATGGTTAAATTTTATCCTGATTGCTACAGGAGCGGTTTTGATTGTTTTTACCTGCATTCAACTGTTCAGGTTTTCTTATTTGCGTAAAAACTTAGGCCACCAAAACCTGGAGGGTTACAAAAATATTCTTGGCGATAATTACCGCATAAAACCGATAGATACGAATACCCGCCGGTATAAATGGGATAAAGGAATTTTTGTGGTAAGAGCGCATTTCGATGAAAAAGGAAACCTTATCGGTACTCAGGATATCAGTACCCGTATTTTCCGAAAAAGAAAAGATGTTTCTATGAATTGATCAGGATGCGCGTTTGTAGTGCCAATGTAGTGTAGCAGCATTTGCTAAATGCTTAAAAAACTTCCCCAATATTTACAAATAATCCTTTGGATCCTTGTGTACCAAAGCCATAATCTATGGCAATGTTGGTGCTTGACTTTTTATTGAGTTTAATGCGAATGCCTGCGCCTGCACCTGGTTGAATTGCCTGCAATGACGATTTGGGCATAGCAGAAAAGGTTTCCGCATTTGCGAAAACAACTGCGCCCAGCAATCCATTATTGGTGATGTCGAACCTGTATTCCGACTCAAAATAAAGCATTTTACTTCCACGAAAACGCCCTTGTATAAACCCCCGACCGGTATTGTTATATCCATCCCATCCTGTTGATGGAAGGTCGAGATAAGGAGGCCTGCCTCCCAGTATAACCCAGTTATAGCTCCAAAGCGCTAATAAGTTGTGTTTAATACCTGGCAAGCTTATATATTTTCTTACATCCACAAGTAAGGATTGCCAGTTCGCATCGCTTCCTAACCACTGCACATTGTTTCTCATATTTACATTTACCAAAAGCCCCTGCGTAGGATTGATGATATTTTTGCGGCTGTCATACACCAGGTTCAAAGCTAAACCGGAGGAAACACTTTTTGCAGTAGCTCCGTAATTTGTATAGTCAGAGATATAATTGTTTTGAAGTAAAGTTTCGGAAATATTCCAATGATAATCCAAATCATACCCAACACCGGCAGAAAAATATGGCGTAATTTTTTTTAGAATATGCTGGTATATCCGGATGTAATGATAATCCATAGGCGTTTCATTGGTAAGGCTTGCATTACTACCTAACCCAAATGTACTTTGGGGGTATTTCATAAAACGCCAGTCACCTGATAGGTTCCATTCATTGCCAGGCAGCCACACATTAAGCTGAACCGGAATAGTAAATTGCTTGTTTTGTGTATAAGTAATATTACTATTAATAACAGATAGCTTTGCCCCGGCATAGTTACTGGTATAAAAAGCCAGGTTACCACTCAGAATTGCAGCTAACCTTGTTTGCAATGTATATCCGGCAGCAGGCAAAACAGATATAACCATTCTGTCTCCAGGCTTAATGCCTTCAGTTTTAGATGAAGGCTTGAATTTAAACCATTCACGAAAACAATCAATTATATCTTTTTGAGAATAACTACTACTGTTAATAAAAGTGGTATTTATGGTGTCCTGTGCAAACAGGTTTGCACACAGGAAAAAAAATGTAAGAAAAAATATTCCTTTTTGTTGCAAGGCTGAAATGATATTTCTACAAAAGAAACGGCAAATCTAATTGATTAGTGAGTTATAGCGCCAAAAAACCTTTTAAGTAGCTTGCTGCAAAAGCATCATCCTTAAGGGTGAAAGAAATAATCTCTTATAAGTTTTTGAAAGAGATTGCTTAAAGTAATTTACTAACTTTTAAATTTTTTAATTCAAACACAAAGGGTGCATTCCAAATTGTCGCATTGGGCTTCATGTGGGCAGTGAAGACACTGCCCACGGCAGGCGCCCTGGCTGGTGTCTCACCAGCCAGCGACATTTTGGAATGCGCCCAACACAAAAACTTCCCGGTGTGCGGGGAGTTGCATTATATCAGTTAAGAAAAAATAAAATTAACCTAATGTGACTTAAGTAACCTTACAGTTAATTATTCTGTCTCAATTTTGTGCTGTCAATATCTTCTATTTGTTTAGATGTTTGTTGATATTGTAGATTATTAATTCAAAATCATAAATATTATGGCAACCCAGGAACATTATTACGAAGTAAATGTAAAATGGAAAGAAGGTAGGATAGGACAGTTATCTGCACCAGGATTAAATGATAGTATTACCTGCGCAACACCACCTGAATTTGCAGGTGGTGTACCGGGAATCTGGTCTCCTGAACATTTATATGCAGCTTCCGTCAACAGTTGTTATATGGCTACTTTTCTTGCCATTGCCGACAATTTTAAATTGGCTTTTGAAGGCTTTGAGTGTAAAACAACCTGCAAATTGCAGATGGTAGAAAACAGGTACCAGATAACCCATGCAGTAATTGAACCCGAAGTAATATTGAAAAATCCTTCTGCAGATACAGACAAACTCAATCGTATATTAGAAAAAGCAAAGGCCGCATGCCTGGTAACCAATTCAATAAAAACAATAATTGAACTTAAACCCAAACAGGAATCTGTTTTTCAATAGTATTATAACAAAAGTAGCCAAACGGAAAATAATAATCTGTTAGCTTTGTTTGCAAAATCAAAACAATCTTCAGTTATGAAAAAGAACATGGGTACAATTGACAAGGCAATCCGCATTTTTGTTGCTGCTGTTATTGCCGTTTTATATTTTCAAAATATTATTTCCGGCACCCTGGCTATTGTGTTGGGAATTGTAGCGATCATTTTTGTAATTACATCTTTTATAAATTTTTGCCCTTTGTATGCATTATTGGGTATAAATACCTGTAAGAAAAAAGCTAACTGATTTTCCTGAAGCAGGGTTTAAAAAAAATTATAAAGCCTGGTTGTTAATGCAGGCTTAATAAAACAATTTTCAAAACAGGCTTGTTTTGCCTGCTCTTATTGTTCAGGTGCTTGCCATGATGCCGATACGATAGTGATTATTAAAATGATAAATGATATTGATTAAAATGAGTAATTTTTTTAAAAAAAACCTATTGGTTATAATTGGCGTAATTGCAGGTGCAGCCGGCGGTTTTTTGTATTGGAAATTTGTAGGTTGTAATTCCGGAACATGCCCTATTACTTCAAAGCCTTTAAATAGTAGTGTATACGGTGCCATTATGGGCGGGTTACTTTTTTCTTTATTGAAAAAGTGAATTTTCTGATAATTTATCACTATTAAATTTTGATTTCTTTTTATCTCCTGCATATTATACTGTTTACTACGTTCAATTTGTTTGCCTGGGCTGATGCCACTTATTGCAACAGAGTGCATCCCAAATTTTCGCTCGTTTAGAATTAAGCGTAAAGTTGTAGGTTGCGGTAATCTTTGCTCATTTGTAATCGGAAACCAGGCAGACCCCTCGTGCCTTATAATGACATCATTACAACGAGATTGAAAATCAGGATTTTATTTTTCATCAGCCTGCTCAATATCCGGCTCTGCATACATACATCAACAATACTGGGATTGCTTCTCCCGCCATAACAACATCAAACTAAATACAACCTGCTGGCGGGCTCGCAAAGACGTGCCGGAGTGATTATTTATTACTGCCAGTACTAAGACAAAGCATATATTTCATCACGCTCCCGCCCGTATTTGCGATCCCGCCCGCACGATCATTTGAACTGAAAGAATATTACGGCGGGAGAAGCAATCTCCTCTTTCAAAAACTTATAAGAGATTGTTTTTTTCAGGCTTTTACGGCAAGCTACTTAAATGTCATCTTTATATTTAATTATTAAACATTTATCCTAACGCCAAACAACGTCTTGCCGCTTTATTACCCCGAGGCACGAGGGGTATATACGTTAAGCAGGATGAGGTAAACTACGTATGAAGCGAAAATTTGAGATGCACACTTGCAACAGCAGAAATTATGGGCGATATTGTTTTGGATTATCTTTGATAACAGCCAGAAGTATTTACATCTGATCAGGTGATTTTGCATTAGCCCGGGGATATAACTATCCTGTAGTATACTGCTCTTTAACGGGCAGGCGCTGATATGTATTTTTAAAGCATAAGTTGTTAATCCCGCTATGGACGTGCATTTCAGGTATTGTATAGAAATGTGGTTTTTAAATAACAGGTCAGGATTTTATTTTTTAATTATTTCTGTAAAGCAAATGCTTTGCTGTTGCAGTTTTTCCTTTTATATTCATCGCTTATTCACTAATGACTGCTAAAAACGGTATTTATCCATTATGAATGTAAAAAGAATTATTGCAGTTTCTGCCATCTTATGTTTGCTGCTGCATGCGGCTTGTAATAACAAATCGAATGAAAAAGCGGTTGACAAACCGGATACACTTTACAGTGGCTCAAAATTTAATGAACACATTCGTTCCACTATTGCCCGCACTCCTGAAAAAGAGCGACAAGGATTTAAATTGCCTGAAGGTTTTGAGATTCAGTTATACGCTTCTGAACCAGATATAGGCAAGCCAATAAATTTTGCGTTTGATGCAAAAGGAAGAATGTGGGTTACACAGTCTTTCGAATATCCGTTTGCTGCCATTCCGGGAAAAGGAAAAGACAGGGTGAGTATTCTTGAAGATACTGATGGCGACGGAAAGGCTGATAAATTCATTCACTTTGATGATACGCTGAATATACCCATTGGTATTTTGCCTGTTAAAGATGGCGCGGTAGCATATTCCATACCCAATGTAATGCGTTTTACAGATGCTGATAGCGATGGAAAACCAGAAAGCCAGCAGCGCCTGTTCGGCCCTTTTGAATATAAGGATACGCATGGTATGGTGAATAATTTTACAGATGGATATGATGGGTGGATCTACGGGTGTCACGGATTTACAAACAGGTCAAACGTGGCCGGAGCAGATGGTGACAGTATTCACCTTGTTTCTGGCAATACCATCCGCTTTAAAGCCGATGGTAGTCGTATAGAACATCATACTGCCGGAAGGATTAACCCGTTTGGACTTGCCTTTGATGAACTTGGTTACCTGTACTCCACAGACTGTCATACTTCACCTTTATATCAATTGATCAAAGGTGGCGATTATTCTCAATGGGGTAAAGAAGAGGGAATGGGTTTTGCGCCTGACATGAAGCCGTTTGAAAATGAAGCTACCGCATTAGCCGGGCTTGCTTACTATGCAGATGTACTGTTTCCCGAGGAATATCGTAAAAACCTGTTTATGGGTGATGTGGTAGCATCAAGAGTGTACCGGAATTCATTTTCGTTTAAAGGGTCAACGCCTGTTGGTAAACGTGAAGCTGATTTTGTATTGAGTGAAGATCCCTGGTTCAGACCGGTGGATGTAAAACTTGGGCCTGATGGCGCTATTTATATTGCCGACTTCTATAACAGTATCATAGGTCATTATGAAGTGCCGCTGGATCATCCCAAACGCGACAGGATAAGCGGCAGGATATGGCGCATTACCTACAAGGGTCAATCCAATAAAAAACAGGATTTGTCAATCGCCTCTGTAAAAGAACTTTTTGCTGCGCTGAATGCTGATAATATAAAAATAAGAATGGAAGCTGCTAACCAGCTTACCGACAGGATAGGAAAAGCTGCCATTGAACCTGCCAAAGCGATTTTGCAAAAAAAGGATGTATCAACCAGGGAGTATGTACACAGTTTATGGGTGCTGCACAGGCTGCATGCGTTGCAGGATGATATTATTAAAACTTCGGCTACTCACGCTGACCCTGTAATACGTTTGCATACCATGCGTGTATTAAATGAGCAAATAGATACATCTGCTGCATTGTATCCATTAATAACTGCCGCGCTTGAAGATAAAGACGTACACGTGCGGAGAGCTGCCGTGGAACTTATGGGCAGGTATGTGAATGCTGATGCTGTAGAAAGGCTGATTGCCTTCAGGAAGAAGGTTGAAGATTTTGATACACACATGATCTATACTATTCGGCTTTGCCTGCGGAATTTACTGCGGCATGAGTTTTTGATGAATGAAATGGCGGGGCGCCAATGGAAAAATGAAGATGCGGCTGTATTGGCTACCGTACTCGTTGGCGTACAAACGCCTGCTTCAGCTACTTTCCTGTACAATTATATAAAGGGAAATGATGTGTTTAAAGATGAGTTTCCGAAAGTATTTATGCATATGGCCAGGTTTATTCCCGATGCGCAGCTTAATGCTGTAATTGCTGCCGGCATGGAAAAGGGAAGTAAAGACGCTGATCTTGATTATACTATTTTTAAAAGTATACAGGATGGCATTGTGAGAAGGGGAGGAAAAGAAACGGCACAGTTTAATGAGTGGGGCAAAAACATGGCATTGAAAGTTTTTGATAGTATAAAAACCGGTAAGGTAGAAGGCGATGGTTTGCAGGTTAACAAACAAAAATTCGCCATGGATATGGCTGGTAAATATAAGTTGCAGGCAGTATCGCCAAAACTGGTTGAAATTGCAAAAGATACCAGCAATAAAAACGATGTAAGAACAACCGCGCTCCGTGCTTTATTAAAACTTGATATGAATAAAAATGCGGTACTGGCAGGAACGCTTATTCAAAATTCAGGAACCGATATTGATTTTAAAAGAGCCGTTGTTAATACACTGGGAGAATTTACAGAAACAGCTTCTTCCAAAACGCTTGCCGGTATCAAAAATCCTGAGCCTGAGTTGCAGCAAAGTATAGCGGTTGCACTTGCAGGTACCAGCATTGGAAAAGATTTGTTGTTTGATAAAGTAAGAAAAGGAGAAATATTTGCGAGAGTATTGATACAACCTAAAGTGGAAGAAAGATTAAGTTTAAATATTTCAACCAAACAACAGGCTTTGCTTAAAGCGCTTACGGTTAATCTTGAAAACGTGAATAAAGAAAGGCAGGCATTGATTGCAGAAAGAGTGGCTGCTTTTCGTGCTGCGAATCCTGCACCTTCTGCGGCAGTGGGGAGAACGGTGTTTACGAGGAATTGCTCTCCGTGCCACAGCATAGGTAATGATGGTGGTGGCATGATTGGCCCGCAATTAAATAGTGTTGGCAAATGGGGTATACAGTCTCTTTCAGAAAAAATTCTTGACCCCAACAGGAACATTTCTGAATCATTCCGCAGCTATAATATTAAATTGAAAGACGGTAAAGTATTAACAGGCTTATTCAGACGTGAAGAAGGCGCTGCTACTATATATGCAGATGCCACAGGAAAAGAGTTTTCAGTAGCTAAAAAAGATGTTGCAGAAAAAAAGGCTTCAAAATATACACTGATGCCAGATCAGTTTGGTACTATTTTATTACAGGATGAGTATAATGCGCTTCTTGCATACCTGCTTACTGTGCAGAATTAGGATAAATGCAGGTATATATAATTGCACAAAAGAAACAGCACAAGGTTCTTTTCTTAAATACTGCTCACGACCTATGACGGTTTTGTGGTTCATGAGACACGAACCACGGCGGCAAAATGGCGACGGTTTTGTAGTTCGTGAGACACGAACCACGGGGCAGCGGTGTTAATGAACAAAAGGAATAAAACCCCAGGTTGCTTTTTTATAGTTAAGATATTCTTCTCCAAATTGTTCTATCAGTACTTTTTCTTCCACCTTCACCCGTATGCTGAACACTATAATGATGGCAACAGTGATGATGATGAAAGATAGCCAGTTGTTTAAGGAAATGCCAAAACCAATAAAGGAAAGTAGAGAGGCGAAGTAAGAAGGATGCCGCAGGTATTTATACAGCCCGTCTTTTTTTAATATATGTCCCTGCCTGATAGTAACATCAACTGTAAAAAATTTTCCAAGAGAAATAATAGCGGCAAATCTCAATACTATACCCACAATTATTATGGCAATGCCTATATACTCGTAAAAAGGTTGAGAAAATATGGGTAATGGATAAGTGCTGGAAATATAAGTAGCTATGGTGATGCTTACAATAATTGTAATCCATATAATAGAAAGCGAGTTTTTATCCGCGTTTTTTTTGTCTGTAGACTTAGATCGGAGGAACCTGTTGAGTAATATTTCAGACAAGAGCCAGGTAATATACGTGCCGGTAAAAATAATATTCATTGAACGTATTGCTTAAAGAGAATGAAGTGTGTTGATGCTAAAATACGGCTTTTGTTTTGAAAACAACAGGCAGAACAACCTTTGAAAAAGGCAAGACGAAACAGGCTGGAAATTCAGGTTAATGGCGGAAACAGCTATTGATGATTAATTATTTTTCCCGTGGTTATTCCGGGAGTGCTGTTGAGTGTGGGTATATATTTATCTGCGAGGATTAATATGAGTTTTATAGCAAATTTATCCGCCGTGGTACCGGTAAGATTGACGTATTCGCATTTGTGATTATGCCAAATCACATTCATGTAATATGGCGGATAAATGCCATGAATGGGAAAGAAACAGCACAAGGTTCTTTTCTCAAATACACGGCTCACGAACTCAGGAAGCTTTTGATGCGTGAGGATCCGGCTATGCTTCGTTTGTTTGCTGTTGATACCACCACGGCGGCAGCTATACCTGCTGTTTCGAGAGTTTAGCTGAGTTCATGTGAAGTTGTTTTAGCTGCTGTAAAAATAGGTTGTGTTGCTGCGGGATGCAATTGCCCCAACAGGTGATCGGGTTATGTTATCTGCACTAAATGCGTAACATTAAAAATATGTTTATTGTATTTACATTTTTTCGGCAACAAGATAAACCTTCATATCATCAAGCTTGTATACTTCCTTATTGGTGGAGTTATATAAAGCAGTTGTTTTTAAACCAGCTCTTTTAAGCCAGCGTATCACTTCAGCAATGCTGTATACATGGTGTTTAAAGCTGTGCACTTCTTCTTTGCCATTTTTTGTATACGTTAATGTGGTGAGCAGGCAACTATTCCATTCATCATATTCATTATTCACCTGCATTGTTAAACCAGGCAGCTCATAGATTTCTTCTTTAGAAAACTTTGCCAAAAAACTTTCTGCTATTAAACCGGAATGGATGATCCATTTTGCCCCGGGTTTTAATGCGCCGGCAACTTTTTGTATAAATTTTTGCATATTATCATAGGTGAAATAACCAAAGCTGTTGCCAAAGCAAAAAGCGCCATCAAACATTTCATTCAACTGTACCAATAAAATATCAGCCTGAGCCACACAAATAGTAAGATGCTCTGCTTCTACTGTCTTTCTCAAATTATTTATAAATTCTGCTGAAATATCAACTGCTGTAACCTGGAAACCCTGCCTGGCAAGCATTACAGAATGCCTGCCTGTGCCACAGGGCATATCCAGTATTTTTGAATCGGCCGGCAAATGCAAAACATCATTAATAAAAGCAACTTCTGTACTTGTCCATTCAGACGTGTCTGCTTTCTCCCACATTTCACAATTAATACCTTCAAAAAAAGTTTCGTACCAGTTGTCGGGAATGTTGTTGTTCATAAGGCTACTTTATTTTCTTTACTTCCTGCTTTAATCCGCTGTAAATGAAATATGTTTTAATAATGTTGCCATTATTATCTGTGTTAAATTCAACCTGCCAATCATATTCTTTGTCTGAAGAAAAGAATTTAGTATTTGACTCAGGTAATAATTTTAAATCAGGCTCACCCCTGATAGTCATCCATAACGTTCCTTCTTTTTTATATAGTCTTTTATGGTATTGCGTGTACTCACCAACGTATTTTTCAAGTATGCTGGTATCAATAGTTACAGCTTTATGTATATATGGCGGTACTATTTCTTTATCGAATAAAATATAAGACAAAGTGCCGGCAATACTGGAAGAACTTTTTGCCTTGTTGGCTAACAAAATAATAGTAAGGTCATCCTCCAGGTAATGAATAAGCGTGGTTATATATCCAAGAGTTTCATTATTGCCTGCATCTATTTGTGCCACATAACTGCCGCAATCGTTTGTTCCAACCAACACACCATAACCCATAAATATTGTAGAAATGGAATCTTTTAAAATCCCGGGTGTAAACATTTCCTGTTGCGACGCCAGTGAAATCAGTGTATGATGTTGCAATGCTTTGTTCCACAAAAAAAGGTCTTGCGCCGTACTACTTACACCTTTGCTGCCTACTATGTTTTTAGCAACATGATCATATTCAGAACCGAAAGCAGAAAAGTTGGCTGCAGGAAAAAATTGTTGTTTTGCTTCGTCGAAATATATGCTTTCTGTTGTATTCGCATCTTTGCTTTCGGGTTTATCGAATCCCTCTTTTACGCTGGTGCGCAACATATGCAACGGTGTAAAAATGTTTACCTGCATGAAGTCTGCATAACTTAGCCCTGATACTTTTTCAATAATAGCTGCCAGCAAAGCATAGTCTGTGTAGTAATAAAATTCATTATACTGTGTTCCGGGTTTCCATGCCAATGCTACTTTTGCCTCAGCAAGCGCTTTTACAATATCTTTATTTGTGGCATATTTTTCTGTGCCCCATTTCCCTTTCATTACCTCGTCATAATAATCCGGCAACCCTGACGAATGTGTAAGCAAATGCTGTATGGTTACATTGTTATAGGGCAGTTCAGGAAAGAATTTTGTGATAGTATCGGTCAATTTTAGCTTGTGATTATCCTTCAGCAGTAATATGGCTGATGCGGTAAATTCCTCTGTAATGATGCCGAGTTGAAATGTAGAATTATTGTCTAAGGCTTTTGTACCTGCATAATCGATGGTGCCAAATGTTTTTTGATAAATAATGCTGTCGTGATTTGCAATTAATACCGAACCGCTGAACTGGTTTACATTTACTGCTGCCTTCATATATTCATCTAATAAGGCAGGGTAATTTTTTTGAGCATTTAGTAAAACCGGGAACAGGAGAAGAAGAATTATTTTTTTCATGATGGTTTTATTGTAGAATACCTGTATCTGTTCCATATTTCTCCATTTTGCAGCAGTTTTATTTAATGTCATACTTTGCCCTTATCCATTTTCCCCCTTCCAGGCGAAACGCTTGTGTGGTGAAAAACTAACATTAAATAATTAGCGAACACCAAGTTTAACTTCCCCGATTGTAGCTACTAATTTTATCCGCTTATTACCTGGTAAAAAAATTCTTTCGTTTGTATATCCAGGTATTATCTTAATCACTCCTCCGTCAGCAACTGCCGCAGCCGCTGCGGCAATAGTATTAAAAGGATGAAAAAAATCTCCCTCAGTTTCCCCTCTCCATTCAAAATCTACATATACTTCATTATTGGAACCAGAGGCTTCAACTTCTATTTTGTAACCAGGAGTTCCAATTATACCTGTTTCTAAAATGCGTTTAGGATGTGCCTGATCATTCATGTCCAGCGTAAGTTTTGTTTCCAGGAAATAATTTGTAATTTCTACAACGCCTTCATTTGGACTGTTCATAACTGTGCCATTGAGGAACTTATTCGTAATATTGCCTGCATCACCTGAAGCACCAAACGGATCAGTAGCACCATATTCAATATTTAATATCATTGCACCTGATTCAATGTCGGCCCTTTCGCCATTATTCCATATCAGAAAACGTAATTGATTTCCGTTGTGAGTAATATATACATCTTCAACATTGCTATGAATGCCTCGATCCATCAGAGGCTTGTTTTTTTCCCAAACCGAGTTGATAAATTGATCGAAACTAACATTTGGATACAGCCAAGTATCAAAAGCTTCCATTAGTGTTAAGTCTTCATCTCTTAGAAAGGCAAGATAGAATCCAGGTCCATTACCCGCACTTCCTTTATTTATAAACAGAAACTTGCCTCGCCAAACAGTAACAGCAAAATTGGTCCATTCAGGCCAATGAAGTTTGTGCCCGCATGCAAAATCAGGTGCCACACCGTAATTTGCTACTTTGCCGGGCTCATCAGAAAAACTTCCAAACTGGATTAATTCTGCGGCAGTATTTAATGAATTGGATCCCTCGCACAACAGGTTCGTATCTGCAGGATCTGTTTCTTTTCTATGGGGACCGGCATGGAATCCGGTCGGCATGAATGAGGTCGGCATGGCTACGCCTAATTGTTGATCCTGGTCACCAATAGCTATACCCAAAAAAGTTGGGTCAATTGCCCAGGTAGCTGGTTCACCGCCTGCTGTAATCAAATAACTTGGTGATCCAGCATATATCTCCATATTGTTACAATTACGCCCTGTCACATCTTCTTCATAAAGTGAATAGCGATGCAGTCTTTGGAAAAAACGACGATGCAAATCAGTTACGAATAAATCGTGAATACATTCTGGAAGACGATAGTCTCCTAAAGCATCAAGCAGCATATCGCCACCACCATCAGCAATAGCCCAGTCCCATGGACGGTCTGTATGGGGATTACCATCATCACCAATATAATAACTGAATTGTTTAAATTCAAAGACCCTTGTATTCCCTGCCTGGATCGCAAAATTTCTCAATAGGGGATCAGCACCCTGCTGCCATTCTACCAGCCCGACATTCATAAAATCCGGATCAGCCCACGTCCGTTTAACGTTCTTACCTTCATTCCTTCTACGAAATGGGACCATCCGTCGTAGATCATTACTTGAAACGGCAATATGGGCTGAAACATAATCCAAAGCCATTTGTGCCGCTAAGCGTACTTCATGGTCGTATGCGTAGCTGCATAAATTGAGGAGTGCATGCCTAGTTTCTTGTTGATAGCTTTTAGCATTATATTCCGAGAAGTCATCTGTTAAAATATTGCGCAACAAATAGAGCAATAAATTCATACAGGTCGGCGCGCCATTAAAACCATTTCTGCGGTTATCATGATTTTTGTCATGATCCCGGCTATCATGATCTTTGGCATGATCTGCTCTTTGATACAACAGTTGATTGGTGAGGTAGCGCACGGTGTGCATCATCAAAATATGATTTTCTGTTTCGCCGATCCTATAACCAAAAATTTGTCCGTGCCTGCTCCAGTCAATTGGCGCGCCACCACTGGTAACAATGTTGTCCTCACCCTGACGGTGAATTTTTCCCTGCGCCAGCAAATTTTGAATTAGGTATTCTCGCGCTACTGGTGAAAGTTTGTCATAGTAACGATAAGCAATAGGTAAGAGATGCATTTGTGACAAATCATAATCTCCATTTGTCCCACACCAACCTGGGCTTGAGGCCAGAATCGCCTGCTCAACCAATGAAGATTCACCTGTTAAGTTTCCATTAGGGAAAAAATCATGATATGCCAGTAAAGCTAAACATTTAGTAGTAGGAATGTTAAACGTAGGCGCATCTCCATTGAAATTATCCTGTTGAAGGAGACCACTTCCCGGTGCGTCAAAAGCTAATCCCGTAGCGGTACTTACCGTTGCTGCGGCCCGTGCATCAAATAAACGTATAGCTTCAGCCACTATATTTAGCGGTCCATAAGAAGGCAGGTGAATACTTTTTAAATCTACATGACTTGAATCACTATCAATCTTTAAAGGATCATAGCTGGTTGTATCTGGCTTAATGTACCGATAATATGGGTGGATGGTAGACATTTGAAGTATGAATTTTTTAAAGTTATACTTGTGACATTAATATGGGTGCTGTGCATAAAAAGAGTTTTTCGTAACACCACCATTATATAATAGCGTTGGCAATTGTACGTTTCCCATTTTTAACTTCTGTTATTGTAAAAATACCAGGACAGGCATTAGACCTTTCCCACTTTTTAACGACCCCAGTGCCTTCCCTATAACTGAACCAAACGCTTTAAATGGATCCAGCGCTTTCATTGCATGTCCCGGAACATTTGACGTGGTCAGCAAATCACCTATTTCAATTGGAGAAGAATCTGCATCAACTTTACAGCATACTTTTCCTATCATTGCAACCGGCTTGCGATTCTCTGATTTGTTTTGCTTGTCAAGTATAATTCCTGGTTTGTAATTTCCGGCACCGGATATAATTCCTATTGCTTTTTTATCGTATTCTTTTCTGCTTAATTCCAAAATTCCTTTGTCTGTTAAAATAACCACTTCGCCTGGCTGACAGTCTTCCATTACATCGAAATCTTCTGCAAAATCAGCATTTGTCATCCGGATTTCTCCGGTTATTTCAACATGTCCCTCAAAAAAGCCTGCGAGCCTGCCACCTTTGGCTTGCACACCTATATCATGCTGACTGATAGCAAAAACTCCTGCACCACTGTCGCTCCAGCCTTCTACTCCGCGTCCTAAAGAGGATGTACCCCGCACACCAGGAAAACTGTGGCTATCTCCAGTTACGCCATAATTAGTATCGCTCCAGCCCTGTACGCCACGCCCGGATGTGGATTTACCAAATACGCCTGTACCAAAAGAACTTTGGCCAAATACGCCTTTGCCGTTTTCCATATCTGCCACCCCAGAAACACCACACCTGTTATCTGAAAAGGTAAGGCCGGATACACCGTCTCCGTCCCGGCTTTGGCCAAAAACGCCCGGAACGCCGGTATCCCCTGTTGATCCAACTACTTTCATAAAAATGTTTTTAAAGTTATTTTAATACTATTTAATGAATGCTTTTTAAATTAATACTAAGTGGCAATAGTCTTCTTTTAAAATATTTACCGAAGAAAAAATTTATTATTTTACTTTTTATATTTTCATCATGTTTTTATATACACTGTTAGAAATTTTTACTTAATACATTTCTGTTTATCGAAATCATAAACCGGGATTTAATACTAAAAGTATGTTGTTTCTTTAGGGGCTTTGCCTATCTGAGATCAAATCTCATGAAAAGCCAAAAGATAATCTAACCATAATTAACAACCGAAGATATCCGATCATTCCAACCAAATTTTGAAAGGTGCGGCGTTGGACTGTTTGGTCCAAGAAAAAGTGTCGATCCCTGTAAGTTCGTATGTTCGCAATAAACACAAGTTGCATAGGTTGAACTGAGTGAGGAAATTTCATCATTCCAGTCTCCACCAAACCATCCGCCACGACTCACCTCTGTTAAATCCGTCCACATATAATGCGCGTCTAACCAAAACCAGTCGCCGGAATAATCCGCATCTTCAAACATCTGTACTTGGCTATATGTTATCGGCGGTTGCGGCTCTACATGAGTTGGTGGTGGTGTATTTTTTGGCGGCTGCGCTGGTGGCGCACCACAGGCAACTCCGGTTGTCCCACCACAACCAACAATTGTGGGGATACCAGGCGTACTTGTTCCAGGCGGCGTGCCAGGCGGAGTCTGCGGAGGAAAACCGGGAAAATCCAATTGGTTAATTAATGAATCAATATATCGAAGCTGCAGATAACTCGCAAGTGACGGTTTAATATCCTCATGGAAAACCTGTAGCCATTCGCTTCCATCCCTTCGTTTAATTGGAATGAATAATAACGCATTACTATTAAAGCGAATTATATCTTTTGGATCGTATTCTACTGCGTTTAATAAAAAAGGAATTTCAGGAACTTTATGCGCTATATTTTTCGCAATATCTTTCGATGTAATTTGGCCTAATAAAGAAAAATCGACTGCCCGCAGTATTGTCCGCTGGACCTCCGCATCTTTTTTAATTCGTTTCATCATATGTTCAGCTACCGTTTCCAAATCAAAAATACCATCATCCTTAAAAGCATTAACTAATGATTGCCTGGTTAAAGTATCCATTCTATCTTTTTGTAATGCTTTTAAAACCGCATTGATTTTTTCTGTTTGCATAACTTTTTTTTAATATTGTAATAATTGATTTATTTTTTTAACCTAAATGTGTTGACGTTTATATTTTCGCTTCATACTCAATATATAATTGCACATCCACCATCTTCGAAAAATCGATTCCTGCATTGTCGGATTTATCCATTTCAAAAATAAAAGCCTGATTTGCGTTGATCCCCGTTAATGGATTTAAAGAAAGCGGAACGCCGGCATTAGCGGCAGCCATTACGCTTGTATTCGAAAGTGCGATACCATTTTCGAATTCGAAGTTTGCAGCGATCTTATCGGTTTCTGCGCGCAAACTGGCCATAACAGGATCATTGCCTGCCCCACTCAAAACTATACCTAACAAATTCACTGTCCTTGATTTTTCAATAGCATTCGCAGCAGCTAAGGCAGGTTCGAATTTCAACGTTAGCTTTCCTCCGTCCTTTTTAAATTTTGCAATAGCGGTCGCACTGATTGATTTACCGGAAATCAATACTGCTTTGTTCCATGTACTAGGTAGCAATGCGTCTTGCTGACTTTTCAACACAGCGGAATATCTTGCTCTCATATCAAAAGTGAAAATCACGTCTGTGAGTCCCTCGAGACTTGTTGCGCTGCCCAATCTTGAAAGATTTAAATGCCAGGTTGTTTCGATACCACTTCCTTCAAACGGAAGCAGTGTTTCGTCGGGTAATTCGTAAACAAACATATCATTTCTCATATTGAACTCAGATAAAGGCAATGCATCTGGGTAACGTAACAACCGATGTGAACTATTATCTTTTTGAGAAACTACGGAATATCCGTCATTCAAAAACATTCCTTTATGCGGCATGGTTTCATCAACATATGTAATACCAATGCTGACACAACGAATACGATATCCGTATACACCCGGGTAAACCAATTTTAATAACTGTTCAGATGTTGAGAAATCACAAGTTCCATTTTTCTTTAATTGTCCCCAGGCAATTGGAAAATCTTTTGACAAACTAAAAGTTTGTTTGACGGGAATTGTCTGCGACAAATTTTGAATGCGTGCGGATTCCATTTCTGCCAAATGAAGTTGTAACTGATCAGCTCCGGTTACACCTCTCAGTGAGGTTGGAAAATAATCAAATGACACGATGCGGATTTCTTTATCAGCTTCAAATGAAAGCGCTCTTTCGGCGAACCACGCGGTTCGTCCACCGAGATCAAGATAGCGTCTCAACAAACGATTTGAGAAAGAAGCAAGCTGTTGCCAAAATGCTTTGCTCAAAAAGCGATAATCATAAAACGCAAGCATCTTGCGGCCGAACTGATAATCAGCTTCGGCAATTTGTTTATTTAATTTTGCGATAGTGACATCTCTTTTTTTAAGTTCTACCACTTTTTGCGCCATTGGCAGCGCTACTTCCTGCAAAGATTTTAAATCACCACTTCTTTTGGCAGCTGCATCGGCCATGCTTTGCATGCTGGTATAACCAGCATATGCAAACGCTCCATAGCCTGCCATGATTGCCATGCCTCCGGTTAGTCCTGCAGTGGCCGCACTGGTGCTGCCTTTTGATGAAATCACTTTGTACATAGCACCCCAATCCATCGATCCGCTACCTGCTGCAGCTTCACCACCTGCTTCCATTTCACCAAGAAAACTTTTGCCGAGCCCTTCTGCAGCATCTTTCATTCCGCCGAAAAATGTTTTGGCCTGTTCAAAAAAGCCGTCGGCATCTGCGATCTCTTTTTGTTTTGCGGCTATTTGTGCTTTTACATTGTCAACTTGTTTTTGTGCCTCTCCAACATTAAAATTTGCAATCTCCACTTGTTCTGCTGCAATCTTTATAGAATAAGAAGCTTTCTCCACCATAAGCGTTGCCGTCATTTCGTCGATGATCGCCTGCTCATATTTCTGCATGTAGTTAATATAGTCGTTTTGAATACTTTTTGCAGAATTAGCAAGGTGTTCCGATGCTTCTTTTAAAACGCGATAACGTATCGGAGGTACATAATTGGCTGGAAAACCATAATAATTCAGGCCCGCATTGAGCTGGTCGAAGCCATTCCTTGCTCGGGTGACCTGCACCGTTAATAGGGGGTTTCGGGATGGCGCAAACAGACTGATCGTCAGCAAAAATCCAGATTCGTCCCATAGCGGTGAAATGCCCGGATCTTCCCAGTGGAGATATAAAACGCCCTTATATAATTCACGCGCTCTTTGCTTATTTTCTGGTTGATCGGTACGGTACAATGTATCCGCCCATTCAAGTAACGCATCTCCTAACTTCAAGCGGAAATAAGTGCGCTCTGTTTCGTTTGCAGGAAAATAGATTTGAGATGAACGCAATGCTTCCTGGTCCGCCACCGCGTTATTTGTTGCAAATGGAAGCGAACCCGTAGCCTTTTCTGACGGCCACCAAATCGTTTCTGTTGGAGTAATCTTTGCGCCGGGTTCAAATGGCGTTGGACCGGTAAACACATCAAACTCAGTAATGGCTGCAAGTCCTCCCTGAACTGCACCACAATAATTTCCGACGGCTAGTCTTGTTTCTGCAAGACAGGTTGGTAAGACACGATTGAGCAGTAAATCGATCAGGTAAGGCTGTCTTTCTATTTCATCTTTGCTTTCAATCCAGCTTTTTGCGAAACCGGCACCGCTGCTACCCCAATCTATCCATCCTTCAAAGCTGGTATAATTGGCTTCTTCGAATTTTGTCAAAGAATCGGGATCACTGATTACGAAACTACGTTGCGCGTTAGCGGTTGCCTGGGGATCATACAAATCAAATACAGTTCTGGTCCATCTCGAGAGTCGTACTTTCAAATCACTGACAACACTTATCAGATTTTTATACTTTTCTTCCGCCTGCGTAAAGAATCCTCCAAAAAAATCTTTGTTGGCATCGGCAAAACGGTCTTGCAGGTCAAGCATGTTGCGTGCCCATTGGTCGCCAGCCTTTAGTGCTTGCGAATAATTTGTACCGGTAATCGTTACAGGCGGATCATAGGAATGATCGTCGCGGCGCGAATTGGTAATCTGATCAAGCGGCTTTGTTCTTGTCAACAATGATTTTTTTTCTTCAGCGGAGATATAGCAAAAGAACAATTTTCTGATGTCAAAATAATTCTCACCATAAAAAGGTTCTTCGCGTTCGAGCCACTCTTCGTATTCCCAAAAAAATGGTCCATGTTTCGCTTTACTATAGGTGAAGTCGTTGATAATTGGTAATCCGTTTGCAGTAAGTACTGGAATGATTGACGAAATATCCGTTACACTTTGAAATGAATCCGTAAAAAAACGCTGTATGGTGTCGATGTTTTGTTGGATGGGGTTCGAATTATTAAGATCTGACAATGCTAAATTTATCCGGTAACGGTTTTGCATTTCGTAAAAAGACAAACCACTCAATCCAATAAGATAATCCAGATATTCCCTGTTTGATCTTGCTTTTTGATCTTCGATAGATGCGATGGGAATTGCGAAGCCAAAACCCGAACCGGTTGGCGCGAGTAATATTTGTTTTACAATATTTATCAGAATGGAATTTGCGGGAACTGTTTTGCTATCATGTATTTGAAAATTCTGATGAAAGCGGTTATTTAATTGCTGAATCGCTCCGGCTGCATTTAAAGGTTGTCCGGACACTTGGTTTATGGCACGTTGTACCCATATATCCACGAGATAATCGCGATATTGTTCCAGCGGATTTTTGAACCAGGGGAAAATATCATTAAAATCCGGACGCGTGTCCATGCCGAGCGAACCGACTATTTTCCTTCCAACAAATTCATTGACACCTTTGCTGATATCACCTTTCTCAATTGAAATCGGATTAAGAAATATACCTGCAGCATTAAGATGCCCACCTGCAAGATTCGATCGCATCACCGCTTCGTCAAATGCCTGCAATATTTTATTCGAATCCTGCAATGCAATTTCTTCACGAAGTGCATCTCTGGTAGTAGGATCCTGTAATTGAGACATCCTGACGATCTTGTTATCGCCAGCCAATATTTTGTCAGGGTCCAGGAATGTATTCTCCAAATAGTATAAAACAGAGAGACGTTGCTTAACCGTCCAATCGTGAAAAATACCAGATGGGGACAATCCCGCGAGTTCCGTAGTGATATGATCAAGGCGGATAGTTTTGTGTTCTTTCATCAACTTACCTAATTTTTTCCATTGATCACGGGAAGGAGCTTTGGTTGTTTCCGGTAAAATGAATTCAATCACATTTTCATCAGTAATAGAAAAAGTTTTTGATTCTCCAAGCGATTTATCATCTGCGTCTACGTATGCCAGTTGTATTGACCATTGGTTGGAGCAATTCAGAAAACAAAGATATTCCTGTATAACAGGATCTTCAGACGGGATGAGGTCAAATCGACCATCGGCTCCGCTGATTGCTTTGCCGATCTCAATCGGACTGTTTACTTTTTGCCTGAAAGCTGATTTAAAATCGCCAGTTATAAATGCTTTTACCGTAACACCGGCAATAGCATATTCTTTATCAAAACTGCGGACAGATCCTTTGAAATGAATATCTGTATTCATAGTTGCATTTAAATTGATTAATTATACATTATCGAATTCAACATCGCGTCTTATTTTTTTAAATTTCATAATAAAGTCGAACTTTAATTATGCAGAAACAGTACACCTTTTAGTGTATTTAATCTTCTGGTGTTTTAGTTTGTATTATCAGCAAAGAACTAAAATCGTTACATGCTACGACATCTGCAACGGCAAGAAAGAATAATTTCAGTTGCAATATTCAGGCACATCAACTCTCAACCATATTAACTATTCAGACCTATCTATATCTTTATATATTGCCTTGCTGTGTTCGACTCAATGTACACTCGAACTGATAACTGCCGCTTTGTACATCGAACGACTGGGCAATTTCCTTCGTAAGCCCATCGGTGGGATTCATGGCAGCAATCCGTGTCCAGTCATTTGGAGATTGAATAAAATCTGATTCGTTTACGGAAATTTCGATATAGCGAACAAAAGCTATTTCCTGTACTTGCCCTTCTAATTTGAGAATTTCATCAGAGTCCGCATCGCCCCAATAAATGGAAAAAAATTCCGGACGATGATCATCGGCGTACAGTGTTAAGGTGATCTCGTCTGCACCAAGCCAGTCTGGTCCTGTTTCATCAACACAGCGCAACACCATTGGCCGAATGTTAGGTATGCTTTTTAACCAGGTAAGACCTGATTGCCAGAACACCCGGAAATTCGTATCGTTCAGGGCTGAGCGGTTTAATCGGATAAAAACCGTGTCGGGCCCTGTTGTGGTATAATCTATAATGGTTTCAGGATTTGCATTGCTGTAAGCAGCGTGCACAATCGTGCCGCTTTTAATTACTTTTATTTTCGCTTCATGACCTGTATTATTCTGTACAAAAAACCGGGAGTTGTGTTCTTCACCACTATAAGCCTGGCTGATCTCTGCCCGGAACCAGCAATCATCATTCGTACCATTAAGTTGACCGGAAGGCAATCTTGGGTCTCGTGGCATGGCCCATGGTTGTATCACTATAGCCGTTTCAAGTGTTTGACCGATATGCTCGTAAATTCCAACAAAACAAGAACCTTGAGCATCAGGGTTTGCTGAGCCTGCTCGTACCCTGATAAAAAAAGGACCAGGTAAAACATATTGTTCACCGATGAAATCAAGAGATCTAAATTCTTGAACATCATATTGTAAATGATCAATGCCCAATGCTGCAACTTCTATTTTTTCATAGGGATTCCATGGGGTAGAGAGGTCGTTGGCCATATATAAAGTCGTCTCCAATCCTGTTGGTTTGAAAATTGTGTATGTACCAGGCTGTTTAACAAAAATCCACTGATAGGCGCCGGGTCGCTGGATTTCCAGATGAACAACCTTGAGTTGGGATACCAAGACTTGTGCTAGTGTCGCATCAAACGCAGTAGAAGGGCTACAATGCGGGGAGGGTAAATGGACATCTGCTTCAAGTGACCAGTGATCACTCAGCGTACGAAAACGAGTTCTCAGGTGCTGCGCCACGAAAACCTGATCAGTTGGGAGTTTTGAGAAACAAATGTAATCAAGACGTGAAAGAAGTCCGCGAGGCAAACTGCCGTTCTTCCCTGCTTCTAAATTATTATTTGTAAAACCAGGATCTTGCTCAATCGCGAAACCAGGTGGCCGGTTAAAATGCCGCCAGCCGTCCCAGAAGGCATCTGTCAAAATCTGACCGGGATTTTCAAATGTAAAATCCCATTCAGGCTTTGGGTTGGCAGTAGGGTTAGGTGGATGATTCCCAATAATGTTTAAATCTCCCATAAAAATGGTCTTTGACCAAAGGAGTACCGGGAAATTGCCGTTAACCTGGGCAATGGTTTTACCAACATCTGCCAATTGTTTTGCCCGCGTATCACGATACTCATCTTCCGAATGATAAAAGGCCTGCGTATGTGTAAAAGCCAAGGTTAACGGGCCCAGAGGTGTTTCTATACGAATTACAGCCACTCCTTTCCCTGCTAGACTGTCAAAATCTTCTGAATCAGGATAGGAAAAAAACAGGTAGTTTTTGCCATCAGCTTCTGCCAACTCTAAGAATGGGTATTTGCTATAGACCGCAAGACCACTATCACCTTTGAGAAAAATATCATCAAACTTTGCGATATAATGAGCATATAATTCCGACATGCCTCTGATCATGATCTTGCGTGCATCTTCATTAAAACATTCGTTGAAGGTCACCACATCCGGTAATTCGTCGGTAGGTAATTTTTTAAAAGTATCTACAATCGCAGAAGCCCGTAGTTCGGCTTCATCGCCAGGAGAAGGGGCAAAGATCGGGATTACAGGCAGCAACTGTACATTAAAAGTCATCAAACGTAGATATCTCATTATTAAAAATTTTATTACAAACCCTTAAAATCAAATCACTATCTAAACTGGCCGATTAGTTTAACTCTTTGCAGTTATCTAATAACTAAAAATAAAATAAGAGAGTAAAATAAAATAGTAAAAACACGCCAACTTTTAATTTCCCACTATCCATTAATAAGCTCTTCCTCAAAAAGAAATATCTCCTTATTAGAACCACTTCAGCATTTTAATAAATCCAGGCAATACAAGGCTGTGTTTTAAGTTTATAAACATAGCATGAAGACATAATACTATTAGGTTTGACAGTGTGATAGTAAAACTCTTTTAGCGCTGAGGTGGTTTGAAGAGAATACATGCTAAAACCCTGGCTGGACAAACGGAACGCTACGCACATAACATCTGCATTCCTGCGCTATTGAGCTTTTCGTTTTGCAATAGTTCTTCGACAGCCGAGACTAAAAAGCCTCTTATAGTATAATTTTACTATCAAGGTAAACCTCCAGCTAAAATATTATTATCAATATAAATTTTTAGTTTTCCTGTTATTGGGTAAAATCCTGCATCTCGTGTTAGTGTGATTTCAAATAAAAAAGGTGATTCGTTATTAATCTTTTTTGGTGAAACATCAAATTGAAAACTTACCCATTCATCATCCGCATGATTTTCCATTCTAGTTTGACAATGTACTGTTACTTTTAAGTCTTTCGGATTTAAATCGAGCTGATAATTCATTTGTGTATCTCCCCAGTCATCTATTGGATGAAGAGGAAATGAGTCTTGCGCATTTAGGTTTTTTAAACCCTCTCCCAAGTAATGAGGTTTCGGATTGTCATCATAACTGCCTTCCCACTGCCCAATTACATGCTCATTTACAATATCCCAATGTGCTCTAATTATAATTTCACGATTAATTTCAGCAGGAGGTTCTAAAACAATATCAAGTGATGTATTTTCATTAAGAGGAAAATCTTTTACGAATGGTACAGATTGCCATAATAAACCTGTAACTGGATCATCATATACTGCACGTACCCAATAAGTACCTGAAGGAATTTTAATTTCCTTAAACAGGCCTTTTTCGTCTGATGTTATCAGCTTACAACCAATATATACCCTTACTCCGGGTACTCCTTTATTTGCTTCCGTATAATGTTTATTACTGTATTTAACTCCTCCTCCAATAGTGCATTCTCCTAGAGAAATTTCCCAAATAAATTTTGGAACATTTGGCAATGGTATAGGTGGGCAAGGATCTATTTTTTTATTCCAGCCATATACACCCAAAAGTATGTTAGGTAAATTTGGATTTAATTTTTGCTCAGTTTCAAAACGAGGTATTGTTGGGTATGTCCAACCATTGATTACATCATCTGGGCTTATTGCCATGCCTATACCGGGATTAGTCCAGGCATCACTGTCTTTTGCATTTACACTACAATCATCATTGGCAAAAGAATTTGTAATTTGATTGGCGATATCACTCGGCAAGTCGGAAAATAATCTAACAACTTCAGCCAAGGCCTCGTTAGACAAACCCAGTATCAATTGAGCTGTTCCTAAAGAAAAAGTGTTGAGTACTTTATAAATATTTATTCCTGCAAGGGTTGTATGTTCTTTTAGCCATGCTTCAATATTAGTGTCATCTAAAATTTCTTTGACAACTTCATCATGAAGTTTATTATAAAACCATTCTGCCAATTTTTTTCTTAGTGGTTCACTATAAAAGTATAAGCCATCTATTGGAATATGTTCATTTGGTGGAGGAATTTGGCAGTTAGATATTTCTCTTTTGAAAAATTCTGATCCAACCAAAGAAGTGTCATACTTATACTTTGGCCGTCCATCTAATATAATTTGAGGCATTGATGTTCCGGTGGCTTTTTGGTTTGCAAGCTGAGTACATGTCCAGATAAAAGAGGAACATACGGCTGCGGCTGTTTTGCTAACACTGATATTTTTGTTCTGGCACGTGGGATCTTTAGTGCTTGAATTCTCCTCTGTCATCAATGCCCCGTCAAAGTTTCTATCCATTCCAATATCTCCCTTCGTGTAACAAAAAAACCTATAATGACAATTAAGGTTTTTTGCTTCTTCAGTTATCCTATGTAAAGCATTAAGGACTTGTGGTGACTCCATTCCATTAGGTGGTCGCACACATATAGCGTCAACAATTACATTTTCTCCGTCAGGAGAATGCCCATGTTTTTTTACATTCACAAATTTAGAATCTAATGTGAGTTCATGAATGTCATATTCCTGTCCTGAGACTATATCTTTAAATGAACTCTTACCTATAAGGTCACCAACAGTTTGGGTAATAGTTCCAGGCCAACCATATCTTACAGCCTGCTCCTGAAAGCCATCTGTTGGAACATTCTCGGTAGGATTAGTTAAGGGATTTTTTTGACCATGGTAATGTAAAGGGGCATTCGGTATTAAATCATCCCCATTTCTATGTGGAAAATCTCTCATCCTGTCTTCCATGCCCGTGGGATGGCGAATTTCATATGCTCCCAATCCAACTGGCAGTTCTTTTGTTACAATTCCCATATGACTGTAATATTGATCAATTTGATACAGTAATTCTCCTACTTTACCACCTTTACCCCCCGGTGACATGATTAAGTACCCCTTCCATGAATTAGATAAACGCCATGGAATTTCAGCTACATTTGTTTCTTTATTTGCAACATTTACCTGTATTGTCATGCGTGGATCTGGATTACAAACTGGTTGAGTACAGTCAGGTAAACCGCCAATTGTTTTGGGTTCAGTGCCATATAGCGCTTTCACATCATCAGCCATCGTTGCTAAAATTTCTTCTTTTGATGGTTGGACAGGTAAGAAATCTTCTAAAGAACGATTTTCTATTTCACTTATCTTATCTTTCAATAAAATATTTTTATTTACTTCAAATTGTGAAATTTTAGGTTTTGCACGATGCTTCATTTTTTTTATTTTAAATTATTGTTGTCCGAGATAATCTAAAATTGACAATATATTATCTCTATGGCACTTGAATTTATTTTAGGTGTACGTTACCTTCCGATAATTTAGTAACATGAGCAGCTAATTATAACATTCTAATTGCATGACTAAAATTAAACAGGTATATTTTAAAAAAATAGTAAAAACACGCCAATTTTACCACTACCCGGTAACATATTCCTCTTCAAAAAGAAATATTTCCTTAAACAGTTCACTTGGTGCATCACCGGCAAAATCTTTTACAGTCTTTTACCAGGTGTGCCTGGTCAAAATAGCCTGCCTGGTGTGCAATAGATATCCAGTTCATCTGTAAATTTTGCAGCATGCTAAAACCCCGGCTGGACAAAATATAAGGTCCCGCAGTTTTCAAAATGCAGGACCTGATTATACTATAGCTTTAAAATCTTAATGGTTTTACTTTCTGTACCGCTTGTTACTGTAACAATATAAATTCCGGCAGCATATTTTTCTGTGGGCAGCTTTATAAGTGTGGCTTGAATGTTATTGCTTTGCCACAACACTTTTCCATTCATATCTGCTATGGAAACAGATATATTTTTTGTACTCCCCGTAACCAGTAATGTTGCACTTGAAGTTGTAGGATTAGGATATAGCACTGCATTAAAAAGTAGTGTTGTTTTTAATGTATCTTCAGCTATAATTCTTGATGCTACAAACTTTCCGGCACCATTTACTTTGCCGGCATATACTTCCAAACCATATTCAGGTGTGTTACCAGCGAAAATAAGTTTATCACCAGCGGGGTATAGTTCCATAAAGCCAACACCGCTTATACACGGGTCAGTAACCTGTTGTGTGCCATCGGCTGTACCATCAGAGCTCCAAAGACCCCGGGTTCCGTTTACATCTGCTGAAAAATATAATTTGCCTCCGGCGCTTGCAAACCCATAAAACTTAGTAGATGAACTTCCTGCTGTAATATCTTTTACAAGCTGTGTTCCTTCTTTTGTGCCATCGCTTTTCCAAAGTTCGATGCCGTTTATACCATCGTTTCCTGTAAAATATAATGTGCCATTCACGTCTAAAAAATTGGAAGGGTTGGCAGTATATTCATTAACATTGGGATTGATATCTTTTACCACTTTTGTACCGGCAACAGTGCCATCTGTTCTATAGAACTGGGTGTTTTGTGAAGCATCAACTGCGCTGAAATAAAGTATGCCGTTAGAAACTTCGAAATTAGATCTTTCATTAATAGATACTGAACGTCCATACCAGGGGTCAATATTTTTTAGCTTTATCGTTCCGCTTTCTGTTCCATCAGATTTCCAGAATGAACTGGCATTAGGGTGTGCGTTATCACTTTTATCCATAGCAGCAAAGTACACCTCATTCTTATACACAAACATACCGCCAGGAAGAGAATTAAGTGGGCCGGGATTAATGTCTTTCACAAGCCGTGTGCCTGCAATACTTCCATCACTTTTCCATAATTCATAGCCATGCTGTGCATCGCCTGCAACAAAGAAAGCCGTATTGCCCGCTGTATTCAGATATGAATAAACAGAAAAATATATTGTTGATGATAACAAGTAAGTTCCTGCAGTTGTGCCGTTGCTGCGCCAAAGCTCATATACACGCAAGCTTTTATTAAATACACTATAAAAAACAAGCCCGTTATCAGCTACAGCAAACGTTATCATTAAACCACTGTAGTAAGGCGTAATTTTACGAAGGCTGTTTTTTGTACCCTTTGTTTTATAAATTGAATATCCATACTTACTTTCAGCAATGAAATAAACAGCATTATTTTTTGATATATAGGAAATCGCCTCAAAGCCTGCATCACCGGGTACAACATCGTTTAGCAGTTTTGTTCCTTCTGAAGTTCCATTAGATTTATACAACTCTTTGCCATGAGCTCTTTCATAAGCGGTGAATAAAACTTCTTTACCTAAAGTAACCATGCCAGTATATCCCAAATAATTATATGGATTGTAACCGGCACGCGAAGTTGCAGTGGTAGTAGTATTGATATCTTTTACCAGCGTTGCGCCAAAACCAAAGCTGTTTGTTATAAAAAGTTCATTGCCTTTTTTCTCATCCGCAGCGCTAAATACCAGCTTTCCTTTAAAGGCAGTAAAATGAGTTGGATAAGAACCGGGATTCCCTTTAAAAATATCGCTTTGCATTGTTGGGACTGAACCAAAAGCTGTATTGAAGATTTTCCATAATTCAATACCAAAAAACCTGTCCCCTTTTTCAAAGTATAAGGTGCCGTCTCCAACATATAAATTATTAATTACTTCACCTGAAGTTATGAGCTGAGTAGATGTGCGTGTTCCTTTTGAACTCCATAACTCGTTATGAATACCACCGGTATAGCTGATTACTTTAAAATAAAGTGCATTATTTGCTATTATCATTTCTGAAGGCACAATAAAAGCAGTATCTCCATCGGGCGCAAAGTTTTTAATCTTTACAAGTCCTGCTTCATCTGAGGCATCATATTTATATAAACCCTGATCATGTGTTGTGCTTTCACCTGGCAGGTATAGTATATTATTGAGTACGGGAAAGTCTGTTCCTAAAAAATCCGCACCAATTATTGCGTTGTGATTACCTGGTGCAAGTTGTGTGCCCGCATCAGTACCATCAGATAACCATAGCTTACGACCGGAACCGTCGTTTGCCGAAAAATAAAGTTTATTATTATAACTCGTTAATTGCGCCGGAATGTAATTTGTTAGATTGCCATCGGAATCAAGAAAAGGATAGGCGGGTCCAACATGATAGGTGCCGGCATCAGTCAAATCGCTTTTCCAAACCTGCCAGCTAAAAGTTTCATAATCTAAAAATGTAAAAAACAGGGTTCCGTTTACTAAAGTTGGCTGGCTGATTAGTTCGCCTCCGCTTGCCCTGATACCAAGATTTATTACCTGCACAGTACCCGCAGTTGTTCCATCGGTTTGCCAGATTGCATCTCTATAGCCAATTCCATCTGCAATAAAATATATTATATTATTTATTGAAAAAAATTGCCCCGGGTCATATACATCGGCACTAAGTATTTGCGTACCATTTTCTGTTCCGTCGCATACCCAGAGTTGGGAGGAGTTCGCAAAATATATTTTTCCGTTTGCAGTAGTAATATTTGATATTGAAGAAGATGCAGCACCCGGCTCAATATCCTTCAATAAAAAAGTGCCTGCGGCTGTGCCATCGCTTCGCCAGAGCTCATTGCCATGAATGCCATCATCAGCAACAAAATAAATAATGTTATTGAGTACGGCAAAAGAATGTGAATCAGCGGAAACATAATTATAATTGATATCATAAAAATAGTTAGGGTAGTTATGCGGATTACTTTCAGCAAGTGCAGTAATATCTTTTATAAGATGAAAATTTGAATTGCAGGGAGGGGTATTTTTTGCCCTTGCATTCGCAGTAAGCTGTTCATCAATATCAGTGGTTTGCATTTTTCTTCTGTCCTGTAAAAGCTGCCGGAAGTATCCAGGTGATTTTTTATTTGTATTGTGAATGCCCGGAGTTTGTATTAAAGCCGTGTTTTTATTTGCAGGCGTAATTTGCGGTAATAATTTATCAGGATAATTCACAAAATCAGGCGGTAGTAATTTTTTACCGAAGGGAATATCCGGCACTGAAAATTTTTTATCTGCAGCATTTTGTGCAATAGCTGCAAAAGCTGTAACTATCATCATTACAAAAACGAGGAGTAAATGTTTTGTTTTCATAATTTATATTTTTAAAAGTGATAAAATGAGTTGAAGATTTTTTTCGTTCAATACTTCCATTAAAACTTTATGTTTAATACATGTAAACGTTATTTCAAAATATCAGCTAACGCTGTTTGGTTTACTCAACAACTTTATTAATGCTTATCCGGCTATGCGTTTACCAATGCCAGCGTTGCCCAGTTAGTAGCAGCCGCAGAAAAGTTAATGTGCTGCCATTTAAGCTTATGGCGCTTTCATTGCATGATTAAAATTAGATTGGTATAATTCAAAAAATAGTAAAAACACGCCAATTTTGGGCGTGAAAAAAATGTTTCCTAACCTTGATTATTTCCGTCATGATTCGTGTTTTACGAGTTTATACGCGCCTGAAGCGTGAATCATGACGGAAGATCAAAATATAAAATTAGCTTAACGCCTGTGGTGAGACACGAACTGCATCGGTCAGCAGTCTCGTCCATAATTCAAGGTTGAGATTGCTTCTCCCGCCTTAATATTCATTCAATTAAAATCTTCTTGAGGGCGGGATCGCGAAGACGAGCGAGAGGTTGAGGCATTGTATACTTTGTCTTGGTGCTGGTTGTAAATTTAAAACACTTTTACCGTCACTGCGAACCCGCCCGCAGGTTGTATGAAATTAAAGGCATGTCACGGCGGGTGAAGCAGTCTCGTTCATAATTCAAAGACTGAGATTGCTTCTCCCGCCAGAATATTCACTCAATTCAAGTGATCATACTGGCGGGCTCGCAAGGACGGCGGGAGGTTGAGTGAATGTATGCTTTGCCTTGGTGCTGGTTATAAACTTAAAACTTTTACCGTCACTGCGAACCCGCCCTCAGGTTGTATGAAATTAGAAGCATCTTGCGGCGGGTGAAGCAGTCTCGCAGTTTTACAAATGTATATGCACGAGTGGCTTCTTTCAATGTTATTACCATCGCTTAATCTCTTCCCACAAATCTTTCCAGTCAGGGTTAATTTCTTCTATCAATTTTATTTTTTTGATTCTACTACCGCCTTTGAGTCTTTTTTCTTCAAATATTGCTTCTTCTATGGATGAAAAAAATTTATAGTAAACCAATATACAGCAATTGTATTTTGCAGTAAATGAATCGGGGTAAAATTTTTCTTTGTGTTGTAGAACTCTTGCTAATAAGTCGGAGGTAACTCCGGTATATAAAACTGTAAAATTTTTATTGGCAATGATGTATACATATCCACCCTTGTTCATAGTATTAGCTGATGTTGTTGTACTAAGGTAAAGTTTATCTCAACAAGGATTGTTAGAATATTAAAAAGTATCTTCCCTTAAACTTAAAGAGTGAGATTGCTTCGCCGCATAACAGCCCCGATTTTTAAAATACATGTGCCAACCACGATGGTAAGTATCTCAGGTACCATCGCCGGGAATTCTTTTTTTAAGTTAACGGTTATGGTGAGATAAGAACCACGGCGGCAAAAAATAAACATGTCATTAATAAAAAAATGACTATTTTTTTCAGCCGGTTGTAACAAAATACAGGGATCTTCAATAGTCAGCAATATGAGTTTCTACAAGCAGCGGTGTTTCTTTCAGTAAGACGGATGGAGCATCGCCGGAGAATTTTTTGAAGTCTTTTACCAAGTGCATTTGGTCAAAATATCCGGCCTTGTAGGCAATTTTTGTCCAGCGCAGTTGCGGATTACTAAGTTTTAATTCAAGTGCATGGTTAAAGCGTGCTATACAGCAAAACAGTTTGGCGGGTATGCCGGTATGCGCTACAAAATGGCGCTCAAAACTACGAACGCTCATGTTAGTATTTGCAGCCAGCATATCTATATTCACCAATCCCTTTGTGCTATTTATACAATGCAGGATATGGGAAATTGCTTTTGTATCGTTGTTATATTTTAGCTTACACAGGCGGCGAAGTAACCAGGCATCGGCAACATTGGCCATCTGCTGTATATTACTACAGTAAAAAAGCTGCTCGTGCAAAATGTTTATACTGCTGTCAAATAATTCTTCGCTCCAGGCAATTTTATCCAACACTTCCTGTGAAGGTATGCCGAATAAACGCTGAAAGCCATGCGGTGTAAATGCGATTTCGAAAAAGGAATAAAGCCCGTTGAATGTCATCTCGCCTAAAAACCGGGAAGACATACCACATACGCCTGAGCGTTTACCGGTTTTCAACACAGCACCGGTTAATGGGTCAGTTAATTTAACGGGCATTCCCCGGAAGAAAAAGTGCATGACAATTTCATTAACGGCATGCTTTGGTTTTGTAACATCTGCGCCGTTTGTATTAAACTCCCGGTAAGTATACCGGTATACATATGGCGATAGTGGATAAATAGGCTTTGCTTCGTAAGTGGTGATCATAACTTATGCTTATGTAAATGAAATATTCAATACATATGTGTTAGGATGTATACAACAGACTTTTTCATCAATCGAGCTTTCGTTTTTAAGCCAAAAATGAATCAATGCTATAGTGCGGATCAACAACAGGTTGTATTCAGAAGAAGAAAGGATTAATTTTCTTAAGAAAGACATGTAAAATTATCTAAATCATCTTATATAAAAAATCACTCATTTGAGTGATTTGATCTGTTAGAAGAAATAAATAGTCAGATTTTAGCATTTAAAAGTGGAAAAGTAATATAAAACTATAGTGCTCGTGTTGGCTCGGTCGAATGGGCGATGAGGGTAGCCGTGATTTCGATCCCGCCTTCGGGTTTTATTGAATTAAACGCATCTTGCGGCGGGAGAGAAATCTGTTAGGCAGTAGTGCAAAAGATGAACATTAGCAACAATGCCAGGCAGATTTCTCCCTCACGTAAGAGCGATTTAACTATAGTGTTCATGTTGGCTCAGTTATAATGACATTATTACGAATAAATTGAAAATCAGGTCTTTATTTTTAACCATGACCTTGCCATATTGCAATCAACTGCAACCGGGAAGTTCGTATGTTTGAATTAAAAAATGTAAAAGTTAGTAAATTACTTTAAGCGATCTCGTTGGATGTAAGACTGAGATTGCTTCTCCCGCCTTAATATTCATTCAATTAAAATCTTCTTGAGGGCGGGATCGCA
>JADLCD010000069.1 GCA_020847395.1 Chitinophagaceae bacterium | reverse complement strand
GGTTTGTTTGCCGTTTACCATGGATTGAGAGAGAGAGGCAGACAAAGAGGGCAGTCTTGCCGCCTTAGACTGTAAAAGGTCCTGCTCGGCTGCGTTGGTGTTCAAACGCAGCGTGTTGATCTGTATATTATTTTTCTTAGCATATTCAATACAATCCTGCAAACTCCACTGTGCCGGCAGGTTTTGTAAAGTGCTGTCCTGCGCGTATATTCTGGCAATATTTAATGATATTGCTGCAATTAATATAATCAGAAACTTCTTCATGCCGTCATTCATTTAATGTATAATGAAATGAATCATTTACTACACCAAAAGTATTATGGCACCAATAAGCCGGGCTGCTAAAAGCGGCAAAACGGCAATATTATGCGACAAACGAGAAGTGGCTGCAGGAAAATATACACTAAGTTTCGGGTATTGTAATTTAATTTAAAAGTGTATTTTAAGCAACGGACGTAGCGAGGTAAAGTTTGCCATAAAGAAATTTGCACACCGCCCCTCAGCGAACTATGAAATAAAAGTATTATAAACTGGTAGTAGGTTAGTGTATCAATTTGTTAAAGGGTTAACTGGTGTAATTATCTCCTTTCATCTGCCGGCAGATTGCAGGAATCATCAATGCAACGTTTGGGGCGGAAAAAACCTGTAATCATCATTATGGCTCCGAATATAATAGCAGGCCAGCCATCCTGGTTAAAATACAATATACCAATAGCTATGCACAAACCGCCAAGTCCCCATCTTATCAGCCGGCTTACCCAAATGGTGAGGCGTATTGATTTATCATTATCCATCTGTAGCATTGTGAATTTTTTTGTAAGATTGACATTTAATTCCGGATAGTCAGTGATATTAATCACAATGCTTCCTTATTTATCATTTACTTTTTTAGCAATTCAAACAGTAATTCAGGCTCATTGGTAGTGATATAATCAAATTTTTGGTCAATAAACCATTTCATATCTTCTGCACTATTAACTGTCCAAACATTCAGCTCCACTTTATTTTGCTTTGCCTCAGCAATCCAATCCGGGTTTTTTCTGAACACACTATAGTGATAATCCAATCCCGGAACATTATTTGCTTTCAGTTGCGCAGGCGATTTATCACCGTTAAGATATGCAACGTTGGCGCCCGGTTGCAGTTCTAATACTTTTTTTACAATATCATAATCAAAACTGATATACATTACCCAGGGTTCAGCTTTTAATGTTTTAACCAGCTCAACACATTTTTGTGCAAGCTTTTGTCCGCGCTCTTTACTTATGACAGAAGCTTTTATTTCAAAAACAAGTTTTGTAGTGTGCTGTTGCATACCGGCAAGCAGGTATGTTCTTGCGGTAGGAATTGTTTCACCGTTAAATAATTTGGTTTGCGCCAATGCAGCATAAGTGTTTTCTTCAATCTTCATGCCTGCATATTTGTCATCATGATTCACAATCAATGTATCATCAGCAGTTAGGTGTACATCAAATTCAGAGCCTGTGCAACCAATGCGTACAGCTTCCTGAAGTGATGCAATAGAGTTTTCCGGCAGATTATTTTTTTTCCATGCACCTCTGTGCGCCACCACTATATTTTTAGCAAACCTCATATTTGAACTTGTTGTTTTTTTGATGTACAAGCAACCATTATGCAACAGCATTATTGCAGCACAAAGAAAAAGAGCATAGATTTTCATACTGATTATTGTATTTCTAATGTAATTAATACCGGTTTGTGATCTGAGTAGTTGTAAGGGAGAACCTCCACATTCACAACCTTACATTTATGCCCTTTTTTAAGCCAGCCATAGTCAATACGTACTTTAGGATTGTCGGCAGAAAAAGTAAGTTGCGGATCTCCTTTTACAACAGCCGCATCATCCCACATGGTTAACAATATGCGATACGGTTCTTTATCAGGCGAAAAATTTAAATCGCCGCAAAGTATTACAGGTGTTTTAGCTTTCTCAAAAATTTTATTTATTTCATTTACCTGTGCTATCCTGTTTTCCTCAAACTGGTGACAAAGATGCGTGCCTGCAAAAATAATTTTCTTTTTTGCTGATAAAGGGTAATCAATATATATTAAAGCTCGTGGTTCACCGCCTTTTGGCGTTGGTAAAAGTTTAACTGTTGCTTTTGCGGGTTTATTGCTTAATAAACCTTCGCCATAACCACCGCCATCATAATTCATTGCTTTACCAAAAAAACCGTGCATATTGGTTTTTATCGCTAACTCAGCTATAAAATCAGTCGGTATTTTATATATGCCTTTGCTTCTGCCGGTGGCACTGTCAACTTCCTGGAAGGCAGCAAGATCGGGTTTGTATTTATTTACCAGTTCAGCTACGCTGTCAATATTGGGTTCTGCTTTTTTATATGCCTGCTCACCATGAAAAATATTATAGCTTAATATTTTTATGGTTTGCTGTGCGTAAACGCCGGTGAAGGAAATTAGCAGCAATGTAAAAATCCATTTCATAATTGTTATTATTGGTGGGATAGTCAAAAATAGGGAAATAGTGAAGAAGTTATTTGCGGGTTAAACAGATATAATATTGATGAATTGCAGGAATTAAGTATATGTTTTTCCACAATGATATGCTGATGAAGGGTGCGACGCAAGGAACGATGCCACCTGCACTGCAGCCCGTAAAATAAAAATATCCACTATCAATTCACAATTATTGCTGCTGTATTTTCAACTCCCGCTGCTTAAGGCTTTTGCTGTAACTTGCGCTCATGCAACAATACCTCGATTTACTTCAGCATATTATGGATACCGGTGCGCAAAAGCATGACAGAACGGGCACGGGTACCATCAGTTGTTTTGGATACCAGATGCGGTTTGACCTCAGCAAGGGTTTTCCGCTGGTGACAACAAAAAAATTACACCTTAAAAGTATTATATACGAATTGCTTTGGTTTCTGAAAGGAGAGACGAATATTAAATATCTTACCGACCACGGCGTGAGTATATGGAATGAGTGGGCGGATGAAAACGGCGACCTTGGACCCGTATATGGCAAACAATGGCGCAGTTGGGAAGGTGCTGATGGCATAGTGGTTGACCAGATTGCGGATGTAATTAATCAAATCAAAAAAAATCCTGACAGCAGAAGACTGATTGTGAGTGCATGGAATGTGGCTGACCTTTCTAAAATGGCGTTGATGCCCTGCCACAATATGTTCCAGTTTTATGTGGCTGAACCTGCACAGGGTGGCAAGCCAAGATTATCGTGCCAGTTGTACCAACGCTCTGCTGATGTGTTTTTAGGTGTGCCGTTTAATATTGCTTCTTATGCGTTGCTTACTATGATGATTGCGCAGGTTTGTGATCTTGAGCCTGGTGATTTTATACATACTTTTGGTGATGTGCATTTGTATAATAATCATATTGAACAGGCAAAACTTCAGTTAACACGTATTCCTTATGAATTGCCGGTAATGCGCATAAATTCAGAAGTGAAAAATATTTTTGATTTTACTTATGAAGATTTTAAGCTGGAGCATTACGAGTTTCACCCGGCAATAAAAGCACCGGTGGCGGTGTAGGGGGAGAGTAGTAAGAAGTAAGTAGTAAGAAGTAAGTGGTAAGTGAATCACAAACAAAGTACTAATAATATAGATAGCTTATAGCTGACGGCTGATAGCTGATAGCCCAAAGCTCAAATCATTCTAACATATGCTCATATCCTTAATAGTTGCCGCTGCTGAAAATAATGCCATTGGTAAAGACAATGATTTGCTTTGGCATTTGCCTAATGATATGAAGTTTTTTAAAAATACTACATGGGCTATGCCTGTTATTATGGGGAGAAAAACGTATGAGTCTTTTGGCTCGGAACCTTTACCCGGCCGTTATAATATAGTGGTGAGCAGGCAACGGTTAAGTATACCCGAAGGTAAAAACGCGGAGCATGTATATAGTACTGATGAAGCATTGGAAAGAGCAAAAGAAAAAGATTGCAAAGAGGTTTTTATAGCCGGTGGCCAGCAGATATACCAGGCATTTTTACCAAAGGCAGATAAAATTTATATTACAAGAGTGCATGCAGTGTTAGAAGGCGATGTGTTTTTTCCGGTGTTTGATGAAAGCCAATGGGATAAAATTTATCAACTGGATTTTCCTGCTGATGAAAAGCATGCTTACGCTTATTCATTTCAAACCTGGGTGAGAAAAAAATAGATTATCATCCGTCTGCATGTACAACAAATTTCAACTCGCACAAAAATATATTCGGTATTACATTACCGCTGCTAATGGCAAAGGTCATGGTGTACATTCTCCTTTTGTTTTTGATTTTATAACCAATGTGCTGAATGATAAGCGAAATTTTTACGCATTCAGCAATATTGAGTATATGCGTGAACAATTATTGCATAATGATGATGTGATAGACGTGCAGGATTTTGGCGCAGGCTCATCTGTAATGCAGCAAAAAACAAGAAAAATAAGTGATATTGCAAAGTGGTCGCTGAAATCGCGGAAGTATGCACAACTGCTTTTCAGGATGGTTAATTATTACCAGCCCAAAACAATTGTTGAACTGGGAACTTCGCTTGGCATAACAACCGCTTACCTGGCATCAGCCAATGGTAATGCGGCGATATATAGTTTTGAAGGTGCAGATACAATTGCAGCGCATGCCCAGGCTTACTTCAATAAAGCCGGCTTGCAAAATATACAGTTGATAAAAGGAAATTTTGATAATACTTTTTTACCGGCACTCCGTAGAATTAATAAGGTTGATTTTGCTTTTATAGATGGCAATCACCGTAAAGAACCTACGCTGCGTTATTTTAACCAGTTGCTTCCGTATTTGCACAATAATTCCATTGTAATTTTTGACGATATTCACTGGAGCAGGGAAATGGAAGCAGCGTGGAATACGATAAAGCGTTTGGATTGTGTAACATGCAGCATTGATTTATTTTTTATTGGCATTATATTTATTTCAAAAGATTTTAAAGCGAAGCAGGCGTTTGTGGTGAGGTTTTAGTATAGCTGTAAGCGGTCAGCGGTCAGTTTTAAGCGAGTTTAAACCTGATAGCTGACAGACATTTTGCTTTTAGCAAAAGCAATCTGTTGTAAGTTTTGAAAGATATACCACAAAGAGTCATGCTACTTTAATTTTCGTGTTGTTTTTTTCGGAAAGACGACACCGCACCCGTCATTCCGATTCGCCAGAATGTTGCTTTGAACTAAATGTATATTACGGCGGAGAGGAGTCTGCCTGGGCTGTAGTGCAAATCATTTCGGTCACAGTTGTTACTTTAAAAGCGATATCCCTGTAATAGCTGACCGCTTCCAAAAAAATCTTACATTCATTTTATGATTGCAGGTATACTTAAAGAACCACCAGGAGAAAACAGGGTATCATTATTGCCTGAACAGGCAGAGGCTTTGCAGAAAAAAAATATTCAGGTTTGGGTAGAAGATGGGGCCGGTATAAATGCCTTTGCGGATAATGATGCATACGCTTCAAAAAATGTAAAGGTTGTATCCCGTAAGGAATTATTGCTGCAGGCTGATATTATTTTATCTATTCATAATCTTTCGTCAGAAGAAATTGCAGGGTTGAAAAAGGAAGTCTTGCTGGTTGGCGTATACCAGCCTTTATACAATACCACCTTAATGAAAAATTATGCTGCTGCTATTGCAACATTGTGCAGTATAGATATGCTGCCGCGCAGTACCCGCGCACAAAGCATGGATGTATTGAGCAGCCAGGCTAATATTGCGGGCTATAAAGCGGTGTTGGCGGCAGCAAATGCATATGGCAGGTATTTTCCCATGTTTATGACGGCAGCAGGCAGCATTGCGCCCGCAAAGGTTTTGATATTAGGCGCTGGCGTTGCAGGCTTGCAGGCAATAGCTACTGCACGCAGGTTAGGCGCGGTGGTGGAAGTGTTTGATACAAGATCCGCGGTTAAAGAAGAAGTAATGAGTCTTGGTGCAAAATTTATTGAAGTAGCAGGCGCTGCAGATGCAAGCGCGGCTGGTGGATATGCCGTTGACCAAACAGAGGAATATAAACAGAAGCAACAATTAAAAATTGCAGAGAGTATAGCCAAAGCCGATATTGTAATTACTACTGCGCAGATACCGGGTAAAAAAGCGCCGATACTTATTACCGGAGAAATGCTGAACAGCATGCGCAATGGTTCTGTAATTATTGATATAGCCGCAGCAACAGGCGGCAACACGCCTTTCACAAAAAATAATGAAACGGTTAAGTATAACGGGATAACAATTGTGGGTGATTCCAATCTACCCTCTTCTATGCCGTTTGACGCGAGTAAACTGTATGGCAAAAATGTGATGAATTTTTTATCGCTGCTTTTAGATAAGGATGGAAATATTCAATTGAACTTTGAAGATGAATTAATAAAAGGAGCATGTATTACCCATAAGGGAGAGGTGATGCATGAAAAAATAAAAACCCTTATCAGCAATTAACATTGTGCCTTTAATTTTGCCTGCATTATTATACCAGGATTAAACTTATAAATATGCACGAAATATTATCATGGATATCAGCCAATCAACAGATCATCTACATAGTAATATTGATGATTTTTGTGGGAATAGAAGTTATCGGGCATGTTCCCTCAGTTTTACATACACCATTAATGAGTGGTGCTAATGCCATACATGGTGTGGTGATAATAGGCGCTATCATTGTAATGGGTAAAGCGGAGCCCGGTAATTACCCTGCGCTCATATTAGGTTTTATTGCTGTAATATTGGGAACGCTGAATGTTGTGGGCGGCTTTGTGGTTACAGACAGGATGCTGGAAATGTTTAAAACAAAGAAAAAAAATCAATAATTACCATAGCCTTGTTTCCCGCACAAGCTGAATATATGGTATAAATTGAATGGCTATTCTTGCTTTGTTCCATCGTTTCCATTATCATCATCAGACTTTCTTATATGCTTATTTCGTAAACGTACAACCTGGTGTGTCATTGGACTTAGCCCCGGTCTTTCATCTCCCAGTAAAAATCCCCAGTGTTTGAATTCGGTAGAGTGATCAAACATGATTTTGAAAATGGCAACAAGCGGTAACGAAAGAAACATACCCGATATGCCGGCAATTGTTCCTCCAACTATAACTGCTATAATACTTACCAGTGCATTTATCTTAACTTTTGAGCCAACAATGCGTGGCATTAAAATATTGTTATCAAGAAATTGAACTACTGCTATAACTCCTAATACCAGTAACACCTTGGAAAGTTCATTTGATGAAGAAAGTGTAAGCAGCACACCTATAATATTTCCAATTAGAGCACCCACATAAGGAATAAGATTTAGCACCGCAAAAATAATGGCAATAAGCCACGCGTGTTTTATGCCAAGCAACATAAGGATAGTGCCTAACAGAATAGTCATATAAGTTACCTGTATAAGTAACCCAAAAAGATATCCTTTAATGATTACCTGTGTGCCACGTAATGCTGACTCAACCTGCGGATGGTCTTCCTGTTTAAACCAGAGAAATACAAAACGGAGTAAAAGATTTTTGTAAAACATGAGCAGGAAAACATAAATAGGAACAAGTCCAACAAAAATGAAAACACCACTTACTGTTACTGCTGCTCCGCTAAGATAGGAGCCTGCGTTACTCAACAATTTTGTGCTCTGTGTATTAAGTACAGCAAGTTGTTTGGAAGCACTTACATGAAACTTCTGTTCAACCCATGTACTTAATGTTTGCCAATGTTGGTTAATATTTTTCTCTATCTGTGGAAATTCTCGAACGAGGTTACCGATTTGAAATGAAAGCAGCGTACCTATTCCTAAAATTACTAATGACGCTGTAAGTATGCTTAATACTATAGCAATAACTTCAGGCATTTTAATTTTCCTAAAAAAACGATATACAGGCAGCAATACAAGACTCACGAAAAATGCCATTAGTAATGGCATTATAATATTGCTGGCAAAAGAAAATATGGCGAGCAGCAGGCAGATTCCCAGTAGTTCGATTGACCGTTTTACGGTAAGTGGCAGATTATTCATATAATGCTTTCAATTATATAAATTTATGCCAGTAATTTATATTATCGTAAAAATGGTTGAGTAGTTTGGAAGAATGCCGGGATACTCTATTTATTGTTTATGGTTTATTGTTTATTGTTTATGGTTTAAAACTAACCTCAAATATAAAAACAGGATAAATGATACAGGCACAAACTACAAACATTAAAACGTAAACCTGAAATAAGGTACAGGCAAAAAACCCTGCTGATTTTGATTTACAATACTGTTGGTACGACGGTTATACGATTGAATGAAAATGTTCTTATGATTGGTAAAATTTCTGAGATCTATGCCTGCTTCCAGGGTTGATTTCCTGTAATTTCTGCGGTATCCAAATTTGAGATCAGCTCTGAAATAAGGAGATTGACGTATGGAATATGGCGCAATCACTTCATCGTATTCGGTATTACCATTTGCAATAGAAGCCCTTATATTAACAGGTGATGTATATTTTCCACCAACTCCCGAAACTCTTGCATTAATGGAAAATGTTCCCGGTATATTAGCTATGCTGAAATCTTTGCCGGCTAAAATATTGTATGCATATTTTGTATTGAAGGCAGTATTTCTTTCTATACCATCACTACCTTTATATTTTGAGTTAAATAAACTTGTTGTAATGAGGAAGTAATAATCATTGCTGAAATATTTTTCAATAGTAAATTCAACACCATAATTTTTACCGGAGCCCCTGTTTACAAGACTATCTTTTCGCACAATGCCAAAATCAGCGCCTTCGTTCAGGAGAGAAAAACCTGATGCAAATCTTTCAACCGGCACATGGCTGACATCCTGGTAGTACAATTCTGTTTTAAAAATAAGCGTTGGGTTAATTTTATAGTTATAACCCAATACTATATGCTGGCTTTTGGTGAAGCCGAGCTCCTTATTTGAATAAACAATGTTTCCATCAACATAACTTTGAAAGAAATATATTACAGGGCTTTGCATCTGCGAATGCATACCATATCCCAAATTGAGAGAATGGCGGTTACTAATATCATACTTTAAGCCTGCCCTTGGTTCAATAGCCGAAGCATTATTTAAAGTGAGTGTTTGAAAATGAAGCCCTGCGTTTAAAGAAAATTTATTGGTAAATCTATGTTTCCATTGCGCATATGCCTGCAGCAAAGCAGTACTTGCTTTTTGGTTAAGTCTTATTAATTCATAATCGCCGTTCCCATAAATTTTTTTATCAAAAAGATTAAAATGATATAGCGTTGAATTTACCCCGGCTATAACATTGTTTTTTGCATTGAATTTATGAGAGAAGAAATAGGCAAGAGATAATCTTGTTGTTTTGTAATTGTTTTCCCAGTCGCGAAATGCTTCCCTGCTCTCTACACTTATTGAATCATGCAATATATTTTCTGTTGTGCGGCTTATGCCGAGGCTGAGTTTTCCATAGGTTTTGTCACTAAAATTTGTTTCAAGCGTAGTACCTGCAATACCTGTAAAATATTTGGTTTTCATGTTTTCGTTTTCATTACCATACAGGTTGTCATTCTTTGTGGTATCTGCATCATTACCCCAGAAGTTTATTTTACTTGGCCCGCCCATTCCCCATATAGTGAATTTACTTTTAGCAGATAGAGGAATAAATATTTTGAAATTGATATCCTGGTATTGCGGTGAAGCTGTGCCTGTGCCTATATTAAATCCTAAAGTATTTAATATACCAACAGTTGAGTAGCGGTAGTTGACAATATAAGATGCTTTACTTTTTTTGGGGAAAGGACCCTCAGCGCCAAATTCAAAACCGGTAAAACTTATCTCACCCAAAAATTCTGATTTGTTTGCGTTGCCATTGCGCATGCGTAAATCAAAAACACTGGCAACGGCATTGCCATATTGTGCAGGAAAGGCGCCGGTAAAAAAATCTGATTTGCCGAGATTATTGCTGTTTAAAATACTTACCGGCCCCCCGGTACTGCTGAGCGAACCATAGTGATTGGGGTTAGGAATATCAATGCCTTCCATCTGCCATAATAAGCCGGCAGGCGAGTTGCCCCGTACTACTATGTCATTTCTTGAATCTGATGCACTTACTACACCCGCAAAACCGGTAATCATTCTTGAGGGATCGCCTACAGCGCCGGCAAATCTTCTTGTATCACCGGGATTAAATGACGTGCTGCTCACCACTGCCATCTCGTTATTAATACTTCGTTTACCCCTTCCCTTTATCGTTATTCCGGTAAGTGTATTAACTTTTTCAGTTAAGGCGATATTAAGTATCACTTCCTTTCCGGAGGTAACCAATATTTCGGGAATAACCTGCTCTTCATAACCAACAAAGCTTACTTTAAGTGTATGCCTTCCGAGAGGAACATTTTGTAAAACAAAATTCCCGTTATTATCTGTGATTGTTGTTAATTCCGGGGCTTTCTCTACTGATACCGTAGCACCACTTACAGGCGCACGGGAGATATCGTCTGCTATTTGTCCGCGTATTACCTGTGTATTTATCGTTTGTGCGGAAACGTTAGCTGATAATATAAAGAGCAAAATGAGGATGGAATATATGTTGCGCATAAAAATAATATTGATAAAAGCGGCTGTAAATTTTATGATTTGATCAAACCGATACCTGCCGTAAGCAACCCGGTTACAAGCATGATAATGCCTGCGTATAATAATATAATCAACCTGCCCGGTGTATTAATATTTTTACCAGCAGCAGCGCCAAAAAAGCCGCCGCTTACCAGTATTGCAGATAGCGGGAAACTAATCCTGATCATCCATTTCCATTGATCGCTTAATTGTGTTTGATCAACATACAGCAATATAATGAGCGAAAGCATTACTAATACTCCTGCATGCGCATGTCCTGCCCTGAACATAGCACGCTGAAACGCTGTAAGGGAAAATTTTTCATGCCTGCCGCTTAAAATCTGCAACAGGAAAAATCCGCCATAAATAATTGAAGGAACGGTGAGCAGTACTATGCCGCTCATAAGTTTTGTTTCGTTGCTCATACCCGTTTGTTTTGCACCTCAAAAATAAAATGTTGGTACTTCTTAAAACTTAACCCGGGTTACGAAATCGAACTATCTTCCTGACTTGGGTTAAGAACTCAGCGGCCGGCAGTACGTTTCCGTATCCGGCTCAAACTTTCCGGCTCAATGCCTATCATGGAAGCAATGTATTTTAGCGGAACCCTGTTAAACATTTCAGGTTCTTGCTGAAGCAACAGGAGGTATCGTTCTTCAGGAGTTTTTGTAAGGAAATCAGAGTTCCTGTTTTCAAGATCAATAAACAAAGCTTCGGCCATTAACCTGCCAAAGCGTTCAAAAACCTTAGCTTTATCATAGCCCCGTTGTACGGAATCATATCGCAGAATGATCAGTTCTGTTTCTTCGAGCGCTTCAATACTTACGGATGAAGGCTTTTTACAAAGAAAAGAAGCATATTCGCTCGTCCATGAGTCTTCCAGGAAAATACGGGCAGTATGTTCCTTATCACCGGCTACATAATAATAACGCAACAGCCCTTTGTTTACGTAAGCTACGAAATCGCATATTTGGCCAACCTTAAGGGCTAAATCATATTTTTTTACAATCTTATATTCACATAAGGAAAGAAAAAAAGATATTTCCTCTTCCGTAAAACTCAGGTATCCATTCAGGTTTTTAATGAGTTTATCAAACATGCAGTTACTGTATTATATTCCTGTACTGAAAATTACCACGTTATCATCTCCACTATTTTCTCTAAATAAAATTGGTCTGTAGTATCAAATGTATTTAATGCTGTGCTGTCAATATCAAGAATAGCGATAACTATATTATTTCTTATAACCGGTATTACAATTTCTGATTTTGATAAACTGCTGCAGGCTATATGCCCTGGAAATTTTTCAACATCAGGAACAATAATTGTTGATGCGCTTTCCCAACTACTGCCGCAAACGCCTTTGCCCTTAGGGATACGCGTACACGCAACAGGCCCCTGGAAAGGGGCCAATACAAGATCTTCCTGCTTTACAATATAAAAACCCACCCAAAGCCAGCCGAATTGTTCCTTCAACGCTCCTGTAATATTCGCCAGGTTCGCTATAAGGTCTGGTTCTCCTTCCATCAATGCTTTTATTTGTGGCAGCAGTGTTTGGTATTGCTCTGTTTTTGTACCGGATGAAATCATTAAATCTTCTGCCATACATCAAAGGTAAATTAAATAATATTCCGGGAATAGGGGGAATAGGCAGTGAATAGGCAATAGGCAGTGGTGGATAGGCAATAGGCAATAGTGAAAGGTGAGAGGTGAATAGTGAACCAGAAACCAGCAACCTGAAACTTGCAACTTGCAACCCACAACTTGTCGAAGATCCCGATGAACAAAGTGATATCGGGACAACCCTTAACTTGCAACCTCAAGTAAAAATAAAATGGAGCGGATTTTACAACTGCGCATTGTTGATATTATTCCTGAAACAGAAGAGACATTTAGCTTTGTACTGGAAGAAATGGATGGCAATGAAATTCATTACAAAGCCGGGCAGTTTCTTACATTGATTTTTACCATAAATAACAGGGAGGTTCGGCGTTCTTATTCCATTTCGTCAACGCCGGGAGTAAACGAAAAATTACAAATCAGCGTAAAGCGTGTGCATAACGGGGAAATTTCGCGGCACTTAATTGATCACTATACTATTGGTGATATAGTAGAAGCGCTTGCACCGTCTGGCATGTTTGTATTGAATGCAGGAAGTTATAAAGATAAGGATGTGCTGCTGCTTGCTGCTGGCAGCGGCATAACGCCAATTATATCTTTAATAAAAGAGCTGTTATATAAAAGAAATGCCAACGCGGTTGTGTTGATGTATCAGAACAGATCAAACCATAGTACTATTTTTAGAAAAGAAATACAGAAAATAGCGGATGATTTTTCAACGAAATTCAGTTGGCTCGATTTCAGGAGTTCAGACCAGGGAAATATATTTTACAAAAGGTTGAATAACGAGAAATTAGCATTACTGATTCCCCGGTATGTAAAGCATGATCCTGCAAAAGCTTCTTTTTTTATTTGCGGGCCGGAATCATTTATGCGTATGTGCCAGTACACCATTACACTGATGGGATTTAACAGCGGGCAAATCAAAAAAGAACATTTTGTTATAGATAAACCACCGGCTCCGCCACTGATTGTAAATCCGCAACCGGCTAAGGTTAGCATTCTACAGCAGCATATTACATTTGAAACAATGTATCCCAAAACCATACTTCAATCAGCGCTTGATCAGCACATTGCGCTGCCCTACAGTTGTAAAGGCGGAAGATGTTCAACCTGTGCAGCAAAATGTGTAAGTGGTGAGGTTATTATGAGCATGAATGATGTGCTGACAGAAAAAGATATAGAAGCCGGGTTAATCCTTACCTGTGTTGGTTATGCTGTTACAGATATAATGCTTGAATACAACACTGATGCCGCAGGCAAAGTCAACTGATTATAACATATCCGAACCCGAAAAAGAAAAGGGCAGGAGGTCAATAACATTATCGATCACAAATACTTCGCCTTCCATTCCGGCAAGTATCAACCTGATTGGTTTTTGCTGTTGCAGTTGATACTCTAAAATGCTTTGCCTGCAAATGCCGCAAGGCGCTACAGGTCTTCCGCTTTTATTATTTTTTTTATTGAAATAGCTGATGGCAATGGTATCAATGCCAATTTTAGGATAAAATGACGAAACTGCTGAAAGCAAAACTCTTTCAGCACATAACCCTGCAGGTGAGGAAGCATTTTCCTGGTTGGAACCTTTTACAATTTCACCGTTATATAGTAGCGCTGCCGCGCCAACATGAAACATTGAATAAGGCGCATATGCATCACCGGTAGCATTGCGGGCTTCCAGCAGTAAGGCTTTGTCGTTGGCTGTTAATGCCTCAGCAGATTCAAATACCAAATAGCTTAAAGCGATATGCTTTTTTTCTGCAGGCATTATAATGCTGTTAATGAATGATTATTTGATTGATCTGAATAACCTGTTCCACCTTGGGCCTTTATCCCAGCTAAACCATATTAAAGAAGCACGGCCTACTACATGATCTTCCGGCACAAAACCCCAGAACCTTGAATCCTGTGAGTTGTGACGATTATCACCCATGAGCCAGAAATAATCCATCTTAAAAGTATACTGGTTGGTTTCCTGCCCATTAATGATAAACTTGCCATCTTTTTCTTCCAGCTTATTGCCTTCATATACGCTGATTGCTCTTCTGTAAATTGAAATATTTTCAGGCGTTAATGTTAGGGTTGCACCTTTTTTAGGTACCCATATCGGGCCATAAAAATCTTCGCTCCATTTGTAATGGACTGTATCTTGTGGAAATACAGCGGGATTAACCGGCTGTATTATTTTTTTTACGACACTCTGTATATAAGGCTGTTTTCTCAAGCGTTCTGCTTCTTCTGCTGTAAGGTCAATGATATATATCCCATTTCCCTGGTCAACAAACTGACCTCTTTCGTAATCAGTTTCTACATTATATTCAGTCTTCAATATTTCTTCATCCAGCACAACTCCTTTTGTTTGTACATCATAATACGTAGCTGAATTTGGTGGAACATATGCAGGGTCGCCATTCACATATAAAATGGCTTCCTTTAATTGAATAGTATCACCCGGAATACCAACGCAACGTTTAATAAAGTTTTCTCTTTTATCTACAGGCCGCACAATTATATCATCTCTTTCAAGAATTGCCTGCCTGTTTCCCTTATAATCTTCCCGCAGTAAATCATAGTAATTTTTGTTGGATTGATATTCACCAACAACGGTATCTCCAACAGGGTAGTTAAATACAACTACATCATTGCGGTCTATTTTACCTGACCATAATCTTTTGTAAGGCAGTTTTATCCATTCCAGGTATGATTTTGTATTGATGATTGGAGCGGTATGATGCACAAATGGAATGGCAAGCGGTGTATTGGGAAGTCTTGGCCCATAGCTCAGCTTACTTACAAAAAGAAAGTCGTTTACCAGCAGGGTTTTTTCCATACTGCCTGTTGGTATTACATACGCTTCAAAAATAAAAGTGCGGATGATGGTAGCAGCAACAACTGCAAAAACACCTGCATCTATCCATTCTCTTGCTGAGGATTTCTTGTAATTTTTTACTACCGCATTACCTGCATATCTTTCGTTTTTTGAAAATCCGAGATAAGGAAAATATATAAAAGGAAGAAATACCGCCGCCGCATGATGCAACACTGAAAAGCGACCAAAATGCTCCACGAACTTTATATATATCCAGATGGTAATGAATTGTCCTACAATTGGGATGAACTGGAGAAAAAACCAGTATTTCTTTAATGGCATTTTATTTACCATCTCCCAGGTATTGTAATAAGGAACAAGCGCTTTCCAGGGTTCAATGCCGGCTTTTTTAAACATGCCGTACAAACCAATATGAAAACCAATAGCACATACAATAAAAATAATCCAGCCCATTGTTGAAACGTTATATTAAAAAGTTGCCAAAAATAGCATAAATATTAAACATGGCTATAAGTAGCTGATTGTGGCAAAATGTTACAGGGAAAATTTCTTAAAATTTGTTAATGAAAATATATTACCTCAGTAAACGGCAGTATTATATAATTTCTTTAAGCACCTCAGATACCTCCTCCGGTTTGTGATACAACATAAAATGCCTTCCGCCTTCAATGTAATGTGTAGGTTTTAACTTACTGATGGGGAATATCCTGTCTGCCATTCCATGAATATGATAAAAATTTTCCGGAACCCGTTCGTTTTTCCAATGCAATATTTGCCTGATAGACCATTTTAAATAATGCGGGTTTACGTTCTTCCTGTATTCGCGGGCAAGAGTCTTCTGATCAGGAGTGTATGAACCGAGAAAATAATTTTCAATAGGCTCAAATAATTTCAAAGGGCGGATGTAATGCAATACTCCTGTTGGGATTAACCGATACAACCTCAGTTTACCACATAATTTCATCCATGCAGGAAGCTGGGAGTGCATTTCTATACTTGAAATAAGAATGAGTTTTTCAACAGGAATAATCCTGGTTATTTCAATTGCCATTATCCCACCAAAAGAAACGCCGATTAAAGTAATGTTTTTTGTATTTGTGATTTGTGCAGCCATTCTTTGGGCATACACGTTAAGCGGTTCATCTTTTTCCGGTATTAACCATTGTATATAATGTACGTCAGTATCTGCATGCCAGGTAAGCTTACTGAATATTCTCTCATCAGCACCTAATCCACATATACAATACACATTTTTCATTCCTTATTATCTTCGGGGAATTACATAACTCGTTACATCTTCTTCTTTAATATTTTTACCAGAGAGAATAACCAGGCGTTCAACAACATTACGCAGTTCCCTGATATTACCTGTCCAGTTGTTTTCCTGTAAGGCTTTCATGGCATCGGCATCAATGTCTTTTTTAGGTATACCGTATTCTGTGCAGATATCAGCTAAAAATTTATCAACCAGTAAGGGAATATCATCCCTGCGATCATTTAATGAAGGCACATGAATAATGATAACACTCAGGCGATGATACAAATCGAGCCTGAATTGTTTTTCATCCACTTCCTGTAATAAGTCTTTATTGGTTGCTGCAATTACACGAACATCCACACTGATGTCTTTATCGCCACCAACCCTGGTGATTTTTCCTTCCTGTAAAGCCCTCAACACTTTTGCCTGGGCATTCAGGCTCATATCACCAATTTCATCCAGGAACAATGTTCCGCCATGCGCCTGCTCAAACTTACCAATTCTTTGTTTTACGGCTGAGGTAAATGAACCTTTTTCGTGTCCGAATAATTCGCTTTCTATTAATTCGCTTGGTATAGCTGCGCAGTTTACTTCAATCAACGGGCCTTTGGAGCGATTGCTTTTTTCATGTATCCAGCGTGAAACCAACTCTTTTCCTACACCATTTTCTCCCATAATCATCACCCTGGCGTCTGTTGGTGCAACCTTATCAATCGTTTCTTTAATTTTTATAATAGGTGTAGATTCACCTATCATTTCTTCAACCTTACTTACTTTTCTGCGTAGCACTTTTGTTTCTGTTACAAGATCAGTCTTATCCATCGCATTGCGGATGGTGATCAGCAAGCGGTTAAGATCAGGAGGTTTCGACACATAGTCATACGCTCCTTTTTTTACAGCCTCAACTGCAGTTTCAATAGTACCATGCCCGGAAATCATAATAACAGGCACGTCAGGATTTATTTCGGCAACTTTATCTAAAAATTCAATGCCATCAAGCTTTGGCATTTTAATGTCACATAATACAACATCATAATTTTTTTCTTTGAATTTTTTCAAACCTTCTTCGCCATCACCTGCTTCATCTATTTTATATCCTTCATAAGATAGTATTTCACCTAAAGTTTTTCGTATTGCTTTTTCATCATCTATTATTAAAATATTCGACATAAGTGTACAGCCTCCTGTATTTATAGCTTGTTAAGAAAATATTAACTGAATTATTTTATGCATATCCTCAAATCAGCATCTCAAAAATAATTTTTCAAAAATAAGGAATTATGAACTGGTATTTCGCTATGCTGCTTTCAGCCTGCTATATTTCGCCCGGTAAGATTAACAACTCAGGAAATATCAACGGCAGTATCCGCGATGTTTTATTGCCTTATGGTTATAGAAGAATAGTGTTTCAAAAGCATTCGTTTGCTGAATGGTTGCGGAATATGAAGCTAAAGGCTGATAAAACGGTATACCTGTATAACGGATTGCCAAAAAAAAATCAAACCGCCCAGTTTGCCGTACTGGATATGCCGGTAGGCAAAAAAGATTTACAACAATGTGCCGATGCTGTGATGAGGCTCCGTGCAAGCTACCTTTTTGAAAATGAGAGGCTGAATGAAATTGTTTTTTATGATAATAGCAGGAAGGCATATACGTATACCGGTGGACAGAACCGTCAGGTCTTCGAAAGCTATCTTGAAAAAGTATTTGCCAGTTGTGGCACTGCTTCTCTTGAGAAACAGTTAAAAAAGAAGCTTATACAGGACATTACACCCGGCGATGTATTGATTAAAGGAGGTTATCCCGGCCATGCGGTAATGGTGATGGATATTGCCGTGAATGACAGCGGCGAAAAAATATACCTGCTGGCTCAGAGTTATATGCCGGCACAGGATATTCATGTTTTAAAGAATAACCAGGCAGCGCTGTTAAATCCATGGTATGCGGTTAATGGCCGGCAAATAGTTACACCGGAATGGATATTTCAATCAACACAATTATATGGCTGGTAATTGAAAACAGGTTATCATTTTTGCATCCTGCTTATCTTTGAAGCTATAATGTAAAAAGATGCGAAAAATCGTTTTTATTTCCGGCGCAACTGCTGGTTTTGGAAAAGCCTGTGCAGAAAAATTTGCCAAAGAAGGATATGATGTAATTATCAACGGCAGGAGGGAAGAGCGTTTGCGATCTATCAAGTCTGAAATTGAAACTCAATATGGCATTTCAGTATTAACACTTGCATTTGATGTTCGCGACAGAGATATGGTTTTTGAAAAAATAAATGGCTTGGAAGAGCCCTGGAGAAAAATTAACGTTTTAATAAATAACGCTGGGTTAGCATTGGGCAGGGATTATTTTGATGACGCTGATATTGATGACTGGGATACTATGATTGATACCAATGTTAAAGGTTTGTTGTATGTATCAAAAGCGCTGATGCCTTTTTTAATAGCAACAAAAGGACATATTCTCAATCTTGGTTCGGTGGCAGGCAAGGAAGTATATGATAAAGGAAATGTGTATTGCGCCAGTAAATTCGCGGTAGATGCAATATCTAAAAGTATGCGGATAGATTTGTTGAGACACGGCATTAAAGTAACTGCCATTAATCCCGGCGCTGCGGAAACAGAATTTTCACTGGTAAGATTTAATGGTGATGAAGAAAAAGCCAGATCTGTATATAATGGATTACAGCCGCTTACCGGAGCTGATGTGGCTGATGTAATTTATTACTGTACTACGCTTCCCGCGCATGTTTGTATTAATGATCTTGTGATATGCCCTACCCGGCAGGCGGATGCTATTTATTTTAACAGAAAGTAATTTAGGCAGCAAATTTGCGTTGATAAAAGGTATAAGCTAAGCACTTAAACATCAGTACAAGTTGTTGATATAAGTTAAAGCAATTACCCCAACCCTATAAAACTGTTTTAAATGAAAAAAGTAATTTTTTTTATTGCCGCTTTGGTTTTTCTTACCTCACTCAGTATTTCCGCCCATGCACAGGAAGATAATATTATAAGAATAAGTCCCTGCGATAATAGTTCTATTCAAAAACAGGCTGATAGTGTTAAGCACTTATTGGCCGGCGGCGGATTTTCTGTGTTGCGTGAAGCCTCCATAACTATGGAGAGCGAATATGAAATTCCTATCATTGTTCCAATGAGTGAAGGCACCTGGTACCAGTTTGTTTTTATTGGCGATGCAAGATCAAACACATACGAAGTGCGTATGTTTGATTATAGTGAAAAGCAGGTAGTATACCAGAAAAAAAGATGGGGCGATGTTGACGGAAATGTTATCAGTTATTCATATATCCCAAAAGTTTCAGAATATCACATGATCAAACCTTTGCAGGTAAACAGTATGCAGAAAAAGAATTTGTGCGGGTATGTGATGTTATTTAAAAAAACTGTGGGAGAAGCTAAGGCTGCAAAATAAATAGTACTCTTAACAAATTTGTAAAAAGCGACAGGATAATCCCTGTCGCTTTTTTATGGAGAACCAGTTACCATTTTAAACACCTATTGAATCGTGCAGTGTTATTGCCATTGCTTATGAAGGAAACATTCCTTTAGTGTAGTAAGTATACCTGCTCCGTACAAAAACAGGATGATATAGCCAAAAATAAAAAACGGTTTTTTTATCCGTTTCCTCTTCGCAGAGTGAGGTTTTTCGCAGTGTCTGCCCTTGCTTAGCCTGTGCGTTGGCTTGCAACGCTGCGGTAGGCAGAGAGTAAGCGTATTAGTTTAAGGTAATATCGCCTTATCTTAGTGTTAGCCTATGCCGGTACGCCGCTAAATATCAGCATCGGGAGTTTGAGAAGCTTGCCACACTAATGCTACCTGTGCTGTGGAATGTTGTTGGTGATGCCAGCACACAACATGCTATGCAGCAACACTCAACAACGGCAGCAAAAAACGACCCTAAATTTGTGGATAAATAATAATTGCAATAGAATAATGTTAAAACATTGAGAAGTAGTATCAATTTTTTTTATCTTTCAAATTCCTTTGAATGAGTAAAAAAATTGGATTATGAAGAAAGGTTTAATTCCCCGTTTATGATTTTGTATTTTAGTTAATTGTTAATACTAATGTATTTTATTTCAGTTGTTGCGATTTTACTTTTAACGATAAAAGCAGTTATTCAATTTTATTTGAGATATAGTAAAAATCAGATTGATATTGGGAAATTAACTTCTTTCTATATCCTTACACCCTATAAGGAAAAGGAAATTGGAAGCAATAATGTATTAAAATATATTGCAAATCTTTGCCTTCTTTTTTTTTATGTTATAATGATAATTGTAATTATTTATAATGGTTGTTTTAAAAAGTGAATTTAAATATGAAAAAGTTATTGATTGAACAAGAATGTTCTATATTACTTATACCCTGATAGCGCCAGCATATGCACTAATGCAATAAAGCATGTTAAAAATACTCGGATACCAGGCGCAAGCGTCCCGCCACAAGTGTTCGAAACCTTTCAGGCAGAATTAAAAAGATGTGGAGCATTGGCAGGATTACCTCCGCAAAGAATAACCACGGCTTTCATAATTTCCGTTTCCAGTTCCAGTTCAAATTTCAACTT
>JADLCD010000068.1 GCA_020847395.1 Chitinophagaceae bacterium | reverse complement strand
GCCCTCTTTGCCTGTGTCCTCCTGTTCCTGTTTATACTCTTTGCACCCATTTATTCTAACCCCACTTTAAACCGTATACGAACAACATTTGACAGTAAGGAACAATCGCTCAATGTAAGAGAAGTGAACCGTCATTATATTCAGCCATACCTGCATTATCATCCAATTGGAGGGGGCGTATCCACTACAGGCAGTGAAGGGGTAATGTTTTATCCTTCGCACCCACTGGCTGGCTTTCCACCCGATAGCGGGTTGCTTAAAATAGGGCTTGAAATGGGGTGGGTCGGCCTCATACTTCATCTTATGCTGAATGCCGCCATCCTTTTGCAGGGAATTTATTTTTATTTCAGGATGCGTAATAAGGAGCTGAAAATGTATTTGGCTGCTGTTCTTTGCTCTTTATTTCCATTTATGGTTTGCCAGTTTTCGCAAAATGCTATCGGACAGATACCATCTGCTATATTTTTTTATTCCTGTATGTCCCTCATAACAAGACTGAAGGAATTTGATGCAGAAGGGGTAAATTTGGAGTCAGAAAAAAAGGAAGACAAACGTCCGTTTTTATTACTTTTTAAATAACACCTTTTTAAATATAACTGTATGAAAAAGAAACTGATTGTTTTACTTATAAACACAATTGCCTTCTTGCCATTATTTGCACAGCGTGTACCACAGGTACCCGATAGTGTCAGGCGGAAATACAAAGTAATGCAACTTGAAGAAAGAGATGCAGCCAATGCAGCTTTGGCCGGCAAACCCCGGGCAGGTATTATTGATTTCTCGAAATATGAAAATGACTCACTGCTGAGGCTAAAGCTCATCCAGTTGGCATTGGCACACAGCGCTGAAATTAAAGTGTCGGATGCCAATATAGACATGTCTTCAGCACAGCTCAAATATGCAAAAAGTTCCTGGCTCAATTCTATCAATGCCGGGGCCAATGTTAATGAGTTCGTAATCAATAATTCTCCAAGTGCGAGCTTTTTTCCAAAGTATAATGTAGGGATTGCCGTACCTCTTGATATATTTTCGAGGATGAAAAAAGACAAGGCCGTTGCCCGTGGAAATATTGAGGCAAATGCCCAAATGAAGGAAAACAAAGTGTTTATGATCAGGGAGGAAGTGCAGATACGCTACGAAAATTACAAGGAAATGAAAGAAGTGCTGATGTTGCAGCAGGAGTCCCTGGAATATGACCTGACAGCTAATGAAGCGGCAAAAAAAGCCTATTCCGATGGTGAGATAAAACTGGAAGATATGAATAAAGCCTACCAGGTTTACCTGGCAGAAAAAGCAAAACTGGTTTCTAAAAGAAGAAATTTTAATGCAGCAAAAATTTCACTTGAAGAATATATCGGCCTTAAGATCCTTGACCAGCAGTAACCGTTTTTATTACAATCTTGCATAAAAAAATCCCCGCTAATACTGGTAGCGGGGAAGTTTTCTTTAGGTGTATAAATAACTTATAGTGCAATTTGTTTTTCTGTCATCATCTTGCGGAGGTTGATCAAACCATACCTCATGCGGCCAAGGGCGGTATTGATGCTGCAGTTTGTTAATTGGGAAATTTCTTTAAAGCTCAGGTCGGCATAGTGACGCAGGATGATCACTTCACGCTGGTCTTCAGGCAGCATATCGATCATTTTTCTTACTTTATCGTGGCTTTGACCGTTCATCATACGTTGATCGGCACCGGCTTCAGAAAAATTGATGGATTCAAAAATGTCGCGGTCATCGCTTGTTTTAATGGCCGGAGTGCGCTTTACTTTGCGGAAATGGTCTACGCAGAGGTTGTGCGCAATACGCATCGCCCAGGGTAAAAATTTTCCTTCATCTACATAACGGCCACCTTTTAAAGTGTCGATAATGCGGATAAATACATCCTGGAAAATGTCTTCTGCCAGGTATTTGTCTTTTACCAACAAATAAATGGACGTGTAGATCTTGTCCTTGTAGCGAACTACAAGCGTGGAAAGGGCTTCGGCATCACCATTCATGTAGAGGTGTACCAATTGCTGGTCAGTCAGGTTTGTGAGGCATTTCATCTTTTACTGTTTTTAAAGTTGTTAGGACAATTTTGGTTGCCAATAAAAGAGAATAATGCGTAGAAAACGTTTAGAGAGCGTTTCACGGCTTTTCATCGTTTATTGGATATTGGACTGCTAAAATAGAGTGAATTTTCATTCCACAAAACATTTTTTGAAATATTTTTCAGTTTTAGGGCAATAAACGTACAAATCCTATAGTTTTTGAATCAAAGCATCGGAACTTTACGATACCCGTTTGAGGAAAGCCACATGCATTTCTTAAATTTGCTGAATAGTTTTAATTGTTTTAGAGTTGAAATTTTGATAGCAGGGTAGTTAAATTGTTAAATGGTCAAATTGTTTGGGGTTTTATCAATTGCAATTGGATTAATCATTTTAGATACAGTGTTATAATTGCGGAATGGTTAAATTGGTAAATGGTTAAATTGTTTTTGGTTTATTTTACTTGTAACTATTTCTGCCATGGCTACCCTATAACAATTTAACAATACAACAATTTAATAATACAGTAATCCAGCAATACAATAATTCAACCCTGCAACAGCTAACTTTTCATTATGCTCAAAGAAAAAAAATCAACAGATAGCAATTATTCATTTAACAAGAATGTTTCGGCTGCAAATAATATCGTTGTAAAAGGTGCCCGGCTTCATAACCTCAAAAATATTTCGGTAACCATTCCACGCAATAAGCTGGTGGTGGTTACAGGCGTTTCGGGTTCCGGTAAATCATCGCTTACTATTGACACGCTGTTTGCAGAAGGCCAGCGCCGCTATGCAGAAAGCCTGAGCGCTTATGCCAGGCAGTTCATGCAGCGTATGAATAAACCCGATGTGGATTATATCAAAGGGCTCTGTCCCGCCATTGCTATAGAACAGAAAGTGATCACCCGCACACCTCGCAGCACCGTGGGCAGTATGACAGAAATTTATGATTACCTGCGCCTCCTGTATGCACGTGTGGGCAAAACCATTTCGCCTGTAAGCGGCCGGGAAGTAAAGAAGGATGATGTACCCGATGTGGTAAAAGCCATCGG
>JADLCD010000067.1 GCA_020847395.1 Chitinophagaceae bacterium | reverse complement strand
TTCTCCAGGTTAGCGTTTCCTGCTTCGCTTACCTCTGCCGTTAGCCCGCTCAATTTAGGATGCTTATCCGCTTCACCAAAATATTGACCAAACAAAGTGGTTACCTGCCAGGTACTATCTTCCTGCATACGGGCTACCCATAAGGTGGAGGCTTCTTCAAAAACCGCTGGTTCTATTCCCAGCGTTTTACAAATTTCTTTTACATCAATACCTGCAGCCATTTTAGCCGAGATGGCTGCATAATCATACAATGATACTCCGTGGATTGGCTCTAATAGTGGATTGCTCATATTTTATTGCTGTTGTTTATTTTCATTTAATAACCTGGTGTAAAATTTTTCATGTTCATGGATCAATGCAGGGTTTATTTTGTTCCACTCATCAAACATTGCACGCAGGTAGCGCTGATACAAAACAGGCCTGCTGCTTTCCAATGCTTCCCGCTGTTGTTCAAGTTCTTTTATTGTTACTGTTTTTTTTTCAATGATTTTTTTATCGCTTTCACGAATCAGGCTAATTTCAAGATCATGTTTTTGCAAATAAAGCGCCTGGGTTTTTGCCGGAATTTCATCATACGCTTCCAGCAAATGAGCTGTTCGCTGTTCTGCAAGGCTTCTTCCAATATGCTCCAGCATTTTGGCTTGTGAACTTGGCTCAAATGTATTTTGTGTTTGGCAGGAAGGACAAGCAAGATAAGTGGTGGTGAAATATATTTTGTCAATAGTTATAGCGCTTCCGCACTGTACACAACTAAATTTATCTTTGATGGCTTCATGTTCCTCCAGGATTTTTTGATACTTTTCTTCATAGTTTTCTGAATAGGTACTTTCTACCTGCTTACGGCAGTTGCTGTACAATTCATCCAACTGAAGATATCGTTCGTAGCAGTCATTTCTAAATGCATAATAAGCCTTAGTTGTTTCATGATTATCTTCCTGTAAATAAAACCCAGTGATTTTCTCTTCTTTAACCTCTGTTGCCTTTTTTTGAATGCTTTCCAATTGCCCCAGCACTGCAGCTTTCATCCGCAAATAAGATCCTTTAAATTCGCTTTCATCGGTCTTGCCCAGTTCCATTAATTCTGGGATAGCGCTTGCAGTAAATTCTCTCAACTTATCTTCAAGTTTACCGATGAATACAAAGAACCGTTCTTTTGTTTCCTGCATTTCTTTGTTTACAACTATACCATCCGTTTTATTAGTATCCCCTTTAAAAAAGCCAAACATATTTAAGCGTTTTGAGAATTATCATCTTTAGTAATATTGATCCCATCAGTAAGTTTCACAGAGAGAAAGGCAAAGTTGCAGTAAGCACAATGCGTAAGTCCATCCTGTTCAGCCCTGCCTGCTCCACAATTTGGGCAAGTCCTGGTATTTAATTTTGCAGCTTCCTCTACAAATTCGCCACCATAAGATTTTTGTTCCACTGCTTTTTGCTTCATTCTTTCCAGCAATGAAAGTGCTTTGTTCTTGTCTGGCATACATTACAATTTATCGATGAGTGCTGCTTTTTTAGCTTTGTATTCAGCTTCATCAATTAAACCAGCTTCAAATAGTGATTTTAATTGCTGAAGTTTTGCAGTGATATCATCCTGCGGTTTATTTCCCTGCTGTAGTTGATTCATCATTAAACCCATGGCCATTGCACTGGTGGCAGCATCATTTAAGGCAGTACCCTTTTCTCCAATCGCCTGTGCTGTATTGAATTTGGTAAACTTGTCCATATCTGTTACCATGTTCATATTGGTGATCTTGTCGTAATGAGCAGTAACTTCATCCGGCAGGGTAATACTTGTGATGGTAAAGGTTGTTAGGTCAATGCCAAACTGGCCAAAATATGGCTTTAATGAAGGTTCAATTTTTTTACTCAATTCAGTAACACTGCCAGCCATATCTTTTACTGAAATATTTTCATTGGCTAAAACTTCCCCGAATTTTGGCGCAATAAAATCTCTTAATTCATGCTGCAATTCAAAAATGCTGAAGGTTTTATAAGAACCTGCATATTGCTTAAAGAATGCAGCAAAATCTTTTATTTGAATATCAAATGTACCAAAGGCACGTACCCTCACCTGTCCAAACTCCGGGTCTCTCATCATTATTGGAGCAGGTGTTCCCCATTTGTTATTTACAAAATGCCTGGTGTTTATAAAATATACATCCGCTTTAAACGGGCTGTTAAAGCCATACTTCCAGCCTTTCAAACGGCTTAGTATGGGTATATTTTCTGTACTTAAGGTATGAAGCCCGGGCTGAAAAACATCTGCAAGTTGGCCTTCGTTTAAAAACACTGCCACCTGCGATTCTCTTACAGTGAGTTTAGCACCATTCTTAATCTCTTTGTCTTCATCTGCAGACTTCCACATCAGCAGATTGGGATCTGGCGTGGCAGCTTCGATTATCTCTAAAAAAGGGAGTTGCATTTTCGTTTCTTTTAGTAGACGATGTTATGGAATACAGTTGTAATGGCAAAACTTTACGTTAAAAATTTTTATAATAACGATAATATGCTCCCCTAATTGTTAAGCATTTAATTCAAGCAGGAAGACTTGCCCTTTCTCACCAAACGTTTAATTATATGAATTACAAAAGCAGAACGCTTTAGAAAACTTATCATTCCACTCCCCTCAC
>JADLCD010000066.1 GCA_020847395.1 Chitinophagaceae bacterium | reverse complement strand
TTGTAAAGTTTTTGATGGCGCCTGTTCTTAAATAAAAATCATATTAGTCTTGTGTTGGTATTCTAAATCCAGGCGATGCAACTTGCGTTGGTACAGGCCTTGGTTTTCCAAAACCGGTATAAAAATTAAACCCATCTAAAAAAAAGAAAGCGCCGTTGTGGTGAAAGTCGTCGCCCATGAACCAGTCTGTTACCGGCGCCTGCGGGCTTACAGCTTTTAAAGCCGGGTGGCCGCTAAGCGCTGCCATGGTTGAATAAAAGCCCGGATACGAAATACCAAAAACACCTACACGCTGGTTGTTACCAGGCAGGTTTTTAATCATCCAATCAATAGCATCATAGGTATCGCTTGCTTCGTCAATTTCTTTTCCTTTTTTATTGGGATTGAAAGGGCGCACATCTACAAAATCTCCTTCACTCATCCACCGGCCTCGTACATCTTGTATGGCAATGATGTAACCTTCTTTAAGGTAATTAATCCAGTAGGTAGAGTATAAACGAGGATTAAAATTATCCTCACCATAAGGCCTGCAGCTATATGGCGTACGGTTCAGCAGAATGGGGTGTTTTTCTGTATTGTTTTTAGGGATATAAAATGCAGTAAACAGGCTGATGCCGTCACGCATGGGAACCATCTTTTCTATTTTATAATAGTTATCTCTTACCCAGGCCGAATCGGCATCCTGTGCCCACAGGTTTGTTAATGAAAACAGGGTAGTAATAAGCAGCAGAAAATATTTTTTCATTTCATATTTTTTAGAGTGTTAAATTTAACGAAACTAAATTGTATATGGCCGGTATTAATGAAGAACTCATCAACAAATTTTATTCATCTTTTCAAAAGCTGGATTATAATGGCATGAATGCCTGTTACAGTGATGATATAGTTTTTTTTGACCCTGTTTTTGGGTTATTAAGAGGCGATGAAGTGAGGGCAATGTGGGAAATGCTTTGTACCAATGCAAAAGATTTTTCATTAACTTATTCCAATATCACACATCTTGATGAAGAATACAGTACCTGCGAATGGGTGGCCAGTTATACTTTTTCTAAAACGGGAAAAAAAGTAGTGAACAAGATAAAGGCCAATATGCGTTTTGCTGATGGAAAAATTGCAGAACACAGCGATGCATTTAGTTTACATAAATGGAGCAAGCAGGCACTGGGTTTTATGGGTTGGCTATTAGGCTGGAACCGTTTTTTTCAAAAGAAAATACAGAATGGTGCCAGGAAGAATTTGAAAAAATTTATTGAGAGAAAAATGGGATGAAGCATAATATATTGTTGTTGAGACGACCAACAACGGCGGCGACCAATACGATATTCTATTGGGTTTTACTTTATCCTTTACGCAACTTACCTGGCTTACACGCTATGCTCTTAAAAAGACATTGCAGGGAGCAATACGATAATTTCATTTTAAAAACAATTATCCATTTGGATTATTTGCCAATATATCCATTTCTATTAATTTGACACATATTAAAAAGAATTTAACCTGCATCACCGGTTAACTAAAGCTCATTTTTCATCTATTAAAACACCCATTATGAAAAATTATTCTGTTAAGTGGCATACTAAGCTGCTCTTGTTGGTTACCATGTTATTGCCTTTTCATTTCAATAGTAGTGCCCAGTTTGTTCATGAAAATATGCCTATTACCAATGGGCATGTGTATTCGGTGGTTCATAGTGGAAACACTATTTACATGGGCGGTAATTTTTTGGGACTTGGCCCTAATGTTCCAAATGGCTCAGCCATTAATACAAGTTCAGGGCTGCCCGATTTAAATTTTGTAAAACCGAATGACATGGTAAATGCTGTTGTATCGGATGGTGCTGGCGGTTGGTATATTGGAGGTGAATTTACACAAGTAGGTGGTTTTGCAAGAAACCATATAGCCCGTATTAATGCAGATGGGAGTGTGAACAGCTGGAATCCCGGGGCCGATAACTATGTAAGAACGCTTACCATCAATGGAAATGTTTTGTATGTAGGGGGAGATTTTGGAAATATTGGCGGGCAGCCGAGAGATTATTTAGCAGCATTTGATTTAACAACCGGAAATGTGAATTCATGGATTGCTAATACTGATGGGGCAGTAAATACAATAGCAGTAAGCGCAGGAATCGTATATGTGGGGGGCGATTTTAGTGATATTAATTCGCAAACCAGGTATAATGTTGCAGCACTTGATGCAACTACAGGCAATGTTACTTCATGGCTTCCGGATGCTGATGGTGTTGTAAGTACAATTCTTGTAAATGGTATAACTATCTATATTGGAGGCAACTTTACCCTGCTGGGCGGGCAATCAAGGGATTATATTGGTGCGGTAAATTCAACCAATGGAAATGCATTAACCTGGAACCCGGGTGCAGATGGTATGGTGCTCGACATGGCGCTATCAGGGAATACGCTTTATGTTGCAGGAGAGTTTACTACACTTGGAGGAGAATCAAGAAATTATCTTGGTGCTGTGAATACTTCTACTGGAAACGCAGAAAACTGGTTTGCCGGCAGTGATAATATAGTAGAAACTATAGCTATTGATAATGGGCTATTATATGCAGGAGGATATTTTTCTATAATTGGAGGCGAAAACCGCAACGCCATTGCTGCGCTTGATATTAATACCGCTTTAGCTACTTCCTGGGACCCCAGTATATACGAGGGTGTATTAGCAATAGCGGTAAATGGTAGTAATGTTTATGCAGGTGGTAGTTTTATTTCGGTGGGATGGAAAGAAAGAAGATTTGTAGCTGCAGTAGATGCAACAACCGGGAGTGTAACATCATGGGCACCAAATGCAAATGGCACAGTAACCGATTTAGTAATAAAGGAAACCACTATATATGCAGCAGGCAATTTTTCTACTATTGGCGGGCAAAACAGGAGATACATTGCAGGATTAAACAACACAAATGGTAATGCAACTTCATTTAACCCTAACCCCAATAATAATACCGGTGTTTTTGCAATTGCTGCCGGTACCAATTATATTTATGCAGGAGGCAGCTTTACAAGTATTGGTGGCCAGGCAAGAAACAGTCTTGCACAATTGGATCCTACTACAGGGAATGCTACGTCTTGGAATCCGAATGTAAATGTGCAGGTGGATGCAATCACAGAGGGTGATAATGCCGTTTATATCAGTGGATACTTTACAACCATTTCCGGACAATCAAGATATCATATTGGAGCAGTGGACCTGGCAACCGGACTTGCCAATAGTTGGAACCCCGGATTAAATACGAATGGAAATATTTATAGCCTTGTTTATAAAGATAACACGGTATATGTTGGAGGACACTTCAATACAACCGGTGGACAAACACGAAATAATATTGCCGCTATAAATGCTACCACCGGATTGGCCACTACATGGGATCCCAATGCCAGTAATACGGTGTACTCACTTTTTATTAATGGAAATCAAATTTATGCCGGTGGGCAATTTCTATCAATTGGCGGCGCTTCCCGTGCTTACTTGGCAAGTTTAAATCTTGCCACAGGGAATGCTACTCAATGGAATCCGGTTTTGAATGATCTTGTTTGGAGTGTAGATATGGATGGAAGTAATAAAGTGTATGCCGGCGGACTGTTTACGACCGTATTTGGACAATCACGAAATTATTTTGCTTTTATTGAAGACAATTATGTTGTACCGATAACCATGAATCATATGGATGCGTATGTTCGAAACAAACAGTTGTTTGTTTCGTGGATAACAAATACCGAAAGTAATAATGATTATTTCGACATCCAGGTATCTGCCGACGGTAAGGAATTTAAAAGTGTTGGAATTGTAAAGTCTAAAGCAATAAATGGAAATTCTGATAAACCTTTGCAGTATTCATTTAATACATCACTGGAAAAAATACTGATGCTCGGCTTTGCAGGTTCACTTTCACTTTTGTTTTTGCCGTGGTTCAAAAACAAAAAACGCAATTATTTATTTGGATTGGCAGCAATTTTTTTAGCCTTAATATTATTGAATGCAGGTTGCAAGAAAGAAGATACTTTGAGTTATGATGAAGGGAAAAAAGTATTTGTGCGTATTGTACAGGTAGATAAAGATGGAAGCAAATCGGTTTCAAAAGTAGTAGCAGTAAGCGTGAAGGAATAATAATAAATCAAAACCATTCTATTCTTATTAAGAAGTGAGTGAAATAAAATTGAATCATATTTTTTCTTAGCGAAGTTCTCCTCCGGGATTTGTATATGGTGAGGACGTTTCGCTAAATGAAATTAAATTAGCAAACAAGTTGTTGGCCAGGCAACCAACAATGGCTGCAGACGTTGCAGGGAAGAAGAAGCAACCAGTAACATAAGTTGCAATAAAAATTATTTTATTCAGCAGTTGTAGGATCAATTATTGTAGCAACTGTACTAACTGAATTTGCAGGAAACCCACCTTGTTTTGCATGTTCACGAACCATCTCTTCATTTGGTGCAATGTAAACACAATAAATTTTATTGTCTGTTACATAGCTGTGTACCCATTGAATTTGAGGCCCCATGTTACTTAAAACTCCACAAGAAGTTTGAGATATTCCTTTTAATTGATCTGAAGTGAGATTACCTGCTCCGGGTATTTCACGTTCAATTACATACTTTGGCATGATGATAGTTTTGTGTTTTTCCTACTCATATGGCTTTTCGGAATCGCCCCGGGTTTAAGATGGTTACCGGTTTCTATTTTAATTAAGAAGCGAAAAGTAGAAAATATTTGTAATTATTTATAATTAATTAACTTTTTTCATCCTGGCAACACCAGCTCTGGGTAATTTTACGCTTTGTGAGAGCCTATCGCCAAATGAGTTTACCCCAACAATAAAAAAGAAAATTTTAGATTGTTAGCCTGATGACTTTCCTTTTAGCACTTTGGTTTACATATTTGCAAACGATGAGATGTTGCTAAGAGGGAATTGATATTGCTTAATTTTTTGATGATGACTTAGCAAGCCACTCCATGTACTTTTGTTCAAGAAATTGATAGCCATCATTCAAGTACTCAGGTGTGTATACAGTAAAATGGTCGCCCGGGTAATAGGCAAACTTAAATTTTGAATTTAATTTTTTCATCTCTGTTTCAAGCATGTTTACAGCATGGTTCAAAAGAAAATTATCACCCGTACCAACCGATACCCGAACTTTTCCATCCAAATCTGATTTTATCTGTTCACAATTGTTCCTTAAGTATAAGGAGATGTCGTATTTTTTCCAATGCGAAACAACCGAAGTGTCAATTACTCCTGTGCTGCTATTGCAAATACTTTGTGGCAAACCGTTAATACCTTTTTTACTAAATACTGCATTAAAGGAATGCATTTGCTCGCCACGATACACAACATTTTCCATCTGGTAAATAGTTTTTTGTGTTGCCCATGGAATAACACCAGCCACCGTTGCCACTAATCTTAGCGAACTATCTTTATCATAAAACATATTTTTATCCTCGTATAAATTTATTTTCTGAAAATTCCTGAAATCAACCGGGTCGGGCGAACTTGACCAGCATCCATCAAATACTTTTGGATATTGCGTTTGAAGCCACAACACTGTCCATCCTCCGGAGCTATGGCCAGTTAATAATCTTGCACCGTTGCACCTATATTCCTTTTCCAGCAAAGGAATAAACTCCGTTGTAAGGGCATCACCCCAGGGGCCATTATTATCACTGTTGGCATACACACAATGCCCCAACGAACAACTGCCATCAAGGAAAACCCTTATAACGGGAATGGTATCAAGAGCTGTAGCAGGATTTGAATTGCCTGAATAACGATGATAATCGCCTCCGTATCCTGAAACCACAAACAGCACAGGAAATTTCTTTTCTGGTTCTTTGTAATATTCTTTTGGAAGAATGATTGCCGCATCAACAGTCATTGTTTTATTATGAAACGTACTTAGGAGAGCAGAAGGAGCTTTCAGTTCTTTCACAAATTCAGTTTCTTTAAATGCAGTAGATGGAATGGTTTTATCAGCCACAATTTTGAAAATCGTTTTTGTGTTTTTAGTAATGTGAATTCTTTGTGTGGAGCTGTATAAATTACCGGCACTGTTGGCAATTGTACGGCCTCCGAGGTTTCTGTCCCACACAATTTGAAGATAATAATCACCCCGCTCTATATCAGACAGGGGGCATGGATAAGAAATGGCATTGTCATCAAAAGTAATATCTTCACCGGGGTTTATATTTTTCACATAAACAGAAAAGCAAGGAAAAATATCTAACCCTACAGCAGCATTCTTTGGTACTTTATTTTCTTTTGATAAATATGCAACAACATTTCCTGTAAATGGCCCATTAAAAACAGCAGAGGAATAACTTACTTTTATTTTTTGGCTAAATCCATTGTAGCAAAAAAGTGCTACGAATAATGTTAGTTGGAAAATTATTTTTTTCATGGCTTTTATTTTTTGATGCTTACTTTAATCGGTTTTCGGTTATCTTTTATTTATTGTCATTTTTTATCTTAGCAACACCTCACCATAGGGATTTGTGTTTACCGAGATTGTTACAACAATCTTTTACTTTGATAAAGTAAGGCTTTATTCAAAATATTATCAAACAAAATTTCGAATTTTTAATTTGCTTTTTAAATATATAGCATGATATTATTTTGGAATTTAACATTATCCTATACACAAAGTACCCGGCTTACACACTTTGTATA
>JADLCD010000065.1 GCA_020847395.1 Chitinophagaceae bacterium | reverse complement strand
TATTAATCATAAGTGTAAACGAATAGCTGTTGGTATTTTATTTAATATGCACATCGTAAATTAACGATACCACTTTTGCTCAATAATCTTTATTTTTTTTCTTTTTACGAGTAAAGTTGCGTTAAATCAACAAGATTTTTGTTTTAGGTGCACAGTATTTTTACTGCATTTGGCTTATTTTATTGTTTTAAGTAGTTCAAAAATGTATTAAGAAAGGTATTCGTTTTACTAACTAAATATGCCTGCTAAAATTTGGGATGCACCCTGTTAATGCGGCATGGTATCTATTGAAATTTACTATAGCTTGCGGAAAACTACATTTATCTATGCGCCGCTTCTTTTTTTTATTGCTGATAGCAACTCCTTCTTTATCCATTGCACAAAAAGACCTGCAACTATGGTATACTGCTCCTGCACAAAAATGGACAGACGCGATGCCTATAGGTAATGGACGTATCGGCGGAATGATTTTCGGACGATATGACCACGAACGCATACAATTAAATGAAGAAAGCATATGGGCGGGTTCAAAAATCAACAATAATAACAAGCAGTCTGCAACACATTTGCCTGAAATACAAAAAGCAATTTTTGATGGCGATTATAAAAAGGCGCTTGAGCTGAGCAGCGCATATATGGTTGGCACGCCTCCGCGGGTACGTTCTTACCAGCCGCTTGGGAATCTCTTTATTAATTATGCATGGAAATCAGCGCCGCAACAATATAAAAGGTCGCTTACGCTTAATACCGGTATTGCCAATACAACATACACTATAGATGGAAAAAAAGTTAAACAGGAGGTTTTTGTGTCCGCGCCGCAGGATGTTATGGTGGTAAAAATTTTATCTGAAATACCTGTTGATATCAGCGTGGCTATTTCAAGAGAGCAGGATATTGATGTATATAAAAGTGAAAAAGATATTGCGTATTACAATGGCCAAATCAATGATGAGGAAGATTCTCTTAGCGGCCCTGCAGGAAAGCATATGCGTTTTTCTGCAGCAATGAAAATAATTGAAGCAGATGGCAAAGCTATTCCTGTACAAACCGATACTTCTGCCGGGTACAATATTCAACAGGCAAAAAAAATAGTATTAATTGTAACCGGTGCAAGCAATTATACTATAAGAGCATTAGATACAGATAATACCATCGATCCTCTTTTGCTCTGTAAAGAAAAAATAAATAAAGCAGCAGCATTTACCCCGGTTGCTTTGCGGCAACAGCATGAAAAAGACCATCGTTCATTGTTTGACAGGGTTGCATTTAACCTGGGCGAAGATGCAAATAATAGTATACCTACCAACGAGCGGCTTGAAAGAGTAAAAGCCGGCGCGCAGGATAATGGTTTGATTGTATTGTATTACCAGTTTGGTCGTTACCTCCTGATGGGTTCTTCCCGTAGCCCGGGTGTATTGCCTGCAAATTTGCAGGGCATATGGAATGATATGTATAAAGCGCCGTGGAATGCAGACTTTCATACAAATATCAACCTTCAGATGAATTATTGGCCTGCAGAATCGGGCAACCTGCCGGAAACAGTATTGCCGCTGGCGAATTTTATGCAGCAGATTATTGTACCCGGCAGCATTACAGCAAAAGAAATGTATAATGCCGGAGGATGGACGTTGCATCACCTTACAGATGCATATGGAAGAACAGGTGTGGCAGATGGTGTATGGGGTATTTCGCCAATGGCCGGCCCGTGGATGACCTTTCCGCTTTACCGGCATTATGAGTTTACAAAAGATAGCGCCTACCTGCGTAGTGTAGCCTATCCCGTTATAAAAGGTTCTGTTGAATTTGTACTGGATTTCCTGGTGAAATCTCCCGAAGGATATTTGGTTACCAATCCTTCTCATTCACCGGAAAATGCATTTTTTGTTCCCGGCACTAACAGGATAGAACAATCGCAGTTATCATATGCATCAACAATTGATGTGGAAATAATGCATGGGTTATTTAATAATTTTATTAGCTCGGCAACTGTATTAAACACCGATGCGGTATTGGTAGAGAAAGTAAGGGCGGCGCAAAAGCAGTTACCTCCCATCCGGGTTGCAGCTAATGGCACTATACAGGAATGGATAAAAGATTTTGAAGAAGTAGAACCCGGGCACAGGCATATGTCTCATTTGCTGGGATTATACCCGCTTAATCTCATCTCTCTGCAAACCCCTGAACTTTTTGCCGCCGCACAAAAAACCATTGAAAGAAGGTTAGCTAACGGTGGCGGCCACACGGGATGGAGTAAGGCATGGATTATAAACTTTTATGCAAGATTATTGAATGCTGAGGAAGCAGGCAGGCAGGTGCAATCCCTGTTGCAAAAAAGTACCTTACCAAGTTTATTGAGCACGCATCCGCCATTTCAGATTGATGGCAATTTTGGCGGCGCGGCAGGTATCGCTGAAATGCTGCTACAATCGCAGAATAATGAAATTCATATTTTGCCGGCATTGCCGGCTGCCTGGTCTGCCGGAAGTATGAAAGGTATAAGAGCGAGAGGCGGCTATACTGTAAATATGGATTGGAAAAACGGAATGCTTACAACACTTACCATTACTGCAGACAGCGCTGCTGTTTGCAAACTGCGGTATAAAGACAAACTGAAAGAAGTAAGCCTCAAAAAAGGAAATAATACTATCGTTTTCTGAGCATCGTCGTAGAAGAATTTTCGCACAGGCTTATTCATAGCTATTGATATTTGCATGGCATGATTTGTGAAAACATATTGTACAGGATAGAATATAAAATTTCTATACCGGTATAATATGGAAAATAAAAAATCAGGTCTTTCGGCAATATTTGCCCGCATTTCAGGATGGATTACCCGCAAAACCGGCAGCCCGGCTGCATTTATAATTGCGCTTGCTTTAGTGATACTATGGGCTGCACTGGGCCCTGTATTTCATTATTCGGATACCTGGCAACTGGTAATAAATACAAGCACTACCATCATTACCTTTTTAATGGTTTTTATTATTCAGCAATCGCAAAACAGGGATACCGCGGCAATTCATTTAAAATTGAATGAACTTATAGCGAGCGAAGCAAAAGCAAGTAACCGGTTAATTGATATTGAAGATTTATCGGAAGAAGAATTGATGGTGCTGAAAAAGTTTTATGTAAGGCTTTCTGCAAAAGCAAAAAAAGAAAATGACCTTCATTCTTCTCATTCTCTTGATGAAGCAGATGAGAATAGTACGGAGAAAAGGAATAAGAGACGGGGGTAGCTTGTAGGGGTCAGGTATCAGCCATCAGTCATCGGCTGACAGCTTCTCTCACATCCTGTTCGCTTTTACCCATTCAACAGTTAAGCGGATACCTTCATCCAAAGATCGGATTTTATATCCTAATTCGTTCACCGCTTTGGAACTGTCGAGCGCCCAATCATATTTATATTTAGCCACCCAGTCGGGTGTTATTAATGGCGGCTTGCCCGTTATATTCGCGTTCAGCAACATAATACGGCTTACAATATTTAATGCGAAGAAGGGAATATGCTTTAGTTTTCTTTCAATACCACTATGCTTTTGTATCAGTTGTATTAATTCATTGAATGTAGCATTAACGCCTCCAAAAATATAGCGTTCACCATTCCTGCCTTTTTCCATCGCGGCAATATGACCATTCACCACATCATCAATATAGGGGTAAGAACCAATATCGTTTCCACTGCCCGGTATAATTTTCCAGTTACCCTTCATATACATTTCCACAATTTTGGTAACCGGGTTACTGCCTGTATCAAAGCCTGGTCCGTATATTCTTGAAGGATTTAAAATGGTTATGTTCAACCCGTTTTTACTGTAACCAAGCGCCAGTTTTTCTGATTCACTTTTTGTTGATTCGTACAGGTTGAAAAAACCGGTAATACGCGGGTCATTTTCCGTTATCGGTTTATCTTTTGAGGGGCCAATAACGCCTGCAGTTGAGGTATATACTATTTTAGAAACGCCTGCTGACTTTGAAGCTTCCAGCACATGTTGTAATCCCTCAACATTCAATTTGTAAAAAGTAGAAGAGTCTTTTGCCCAAAGCCGTGCATACGCGGCAAGGTGATATACTTTGTCAACATTTTCAAGCGCTGGTTTTAAAGACGCTGTATCTGTAATATCGCCAATAAAAATTTTGATATTGGGTTTGTTAAACTCCGGAAGGGTAGGAGCAGTTCTGCACAGAAGATGAATGGTTTCTCCTTTTTGAGCCAGTTGGGCGGTGAGTTTAGAACCTATATATCCTGTTGAGCCTGTTATAAGTATTGCCATTAATTGATTGTTGGATGCGCAAAGTTAATGGAATGGGTGATGCAGTTTAGCCTGGCGCATAGCAAACAGGGCTTGCCGGAGTACGGTATTCCGTCTGCCCGTATTTTGGCAGGCATGTTGGCGGTTAATTGTTTTTATACCGTGCGAAGGATAAATTAGTGATACAGATGATTTTGTTCAGCAATGGAAAAGTGCGCAACAAACAATGCTATGAAAATATGTTGTCGGATTCAAAAAAATAGGGTGCATTCAAAATTGTCGCTGGCTGGTGGTGGAGACACCAGCCAGGGCGGCCCGCCGTGGGCGGTGTCCCCACCGCCCACACGAAGCCAGGCAATGCGACAATTTTAAATACACCCAAAAAATAAATTCACTATTTTATTCTTTCTTCACTATAACTGCGCAATACTAAAGTCAGTAATATAATAATTAAAATAAAACTAAATTCCATTCCGTTTCTTCCGCCACCTACTACAAACCATCCTTCCTTAAAATGTACGGTTACTATTCCTGCTATTAGAATTATTATATTAATTATTGAAGCTATTTTTGTGTATTTATCAAGCAATAAAAGTATTGATGTTATTACTTGCGAAATAACCACTCCCCAGGCAATATAAACTCCAAAGGGTGCAAAGCCAATTTGATTTAAGAATAAATTGCCAAAATTATTTACATCATTACCTGTAAAAATTCCGTGAAGGCTGTGCGACAAGAAAATAGCAGCCAAACCAAGTCGCAATAAAAATGTATTGTTAAAGGGTTTCATTTATTCCAGATTATTAAATTTACCAATGGTATTCTTATGATTAACAGCCAGGCACACAAAATCCAGTCTGCTTGTGTTTTATCTTTTTTACTCACCAAAATTAGGGCAGGAAAAAGGGTAAGAAATATTCCAGGTATACAGGACATCAATAATTATAAGGTGGTAAAAATAAATTCAATTTTTTAGACTTCAAATTTATGGGTGCACTCCAAATTTTCGCTTCATATTTAGTTTGCCCTCATGCTGCTTAATGCATAAACCCCTCGTGCCTCGGGGCGACCAAAGCGGCAAGACGATGTTCGGCGTTAGGATAAATGTTCAATAATCCTAAACAAGCAAAAATTTGGATACGCCCAAATTTATTGAGTGTCTGTACAATAACCGCTAACGGGCAAAACCTTTGCGTTCGGCAGAGTATTTGAAAAACAACCGGCCGGAACTGTTGCTAACATAAAATACAAAAGTTGAAAATATATTTTATTACTCATTGACGTTCGGTCAACCGGATATGTAGCTGATAGTAGCACTAAGATAAGGATCTATTCGTCACCCCCTGCTGATGCAAAGCTGAATGTTGAACTAAACTTTCAGTAGCCTTGCGAGTATTGATAGCGTATTTTTGGCTTCTCTATTTCATGATCTTCTCTCCACTTTGTGCTGAAAATCAGCTCGTTATCAATAACTCCATAATATAGAATAAGGCTACTGAAAGTTCCGTTCAACAGCGCTTTCATTTCTCGTCCTGCGGACGAAACGAAAGCTTAGTTATTGGTGGCTGTTCATTTTGTCATCTCATAACTATTTTTTGTCCGTCATAAAAACCAATTCCATTGTTCTGAGAAAGGAAAACAAATTTTGTTTTGTCAACAATATAGAGTTTTAAAACATTCATTGGCGAGCCAACTGCGTCTGGTTGCCCATACTTCCAAGACAGTTTGGGACTTATAATTTTTGTCCAATTCTCACTCTTTGAGAGGTCTTTTGATTTGTCCCCAAGGAAAACTCCATTTTGAGAATAAAAGTATATTGAATTGTTGTATGGGCTAAAAGTTGAAGGTCCAATATATTCACCATTTATCATAGTGTCCCTTTTTTCTCGATTTAACCAATGCGATTCGCTGTTGTATAAAATTTCTGCTTTTAAATCATTCATCTTAACAATGATTCCACTTGTCATCATATGGTCAAGTCCTGCTGAAATATATAATGAGCTTGAATCTTCAAAAAACGATTTAATTGGAAAAAGTTCAATTTCAAAACTTTCGAGTGAAAGGTCTAAAAATTTTTTATTACTTGTTTGAAAAGCAAACAAGTTTCCACCCCATTCTCCATATCCAAAGCCTAACCATATAATATCCTTTTTGTCAATGTAACTACAATAAGGTTTGCCCCACTTTTCTTTATAGTGAATTTGATGATTTAGTGATTTGTCGTTAAAATAAAATTTCTTTGTTGTCAAATCTTGTATTCCCTTTTCTGTTACTGAAAAACATGTCCCTTTGCTATCAACAAAAATTCCAAAAGGTTCTATATCATAATGTCCTATTACTTCCCAAGTATTTTTGCTTTGGTCATATTTTTTAATTTGTTTTCTTTTGTTTGCAATCACAAAATTTTCTGTCTTGTCCTTGGTAATTAAAATTATATCAGTATCAGCATAAATATTTTTGTCAATTTGCTTTCCATTTGTCGCATCAAAAAGTTTTATGCTCCCGTTTGATGTCAACGCCCAAACAATATTATTAGAAACAAGGATGTACTTATATTGAGTTTCTGCTTTACCTGAAAAACAAAGCAGAACAAACAGAATCAATAATGGAATATTTTTCAAGTTTTTGTTCATGTTTAATAGAATTGAATGTCGCCACAGAATAGCCACCAATGTTGAACTAAACTTTCAGTAGCCTTGCGAGTATTAATAGCGTATATTTGGCTTCTCTATTTCATGCTCTTTCTTCCGCTTTATGCTGAAAATCAACCCGCTATCAATAACTCCATAATATAGAATAAGGCTACTGAAAGTTCCGTTCAACATCGCTTTCATTTCTCGTCCTGCGGACGAAACGAAAGCTTAGTTATTAGCTGCAGTTTTAGGTCTTCGCAAGTTTATAAATAATTTTCTTGTACGATATGATTTCGTTATTGAGTATGTCCTCATCATTATAGAATGTCGAATTGTCTACTCCGTCTAAAAATGAAATTGAAAAATCCTTTCTCATTTGTTCAATTAAATTTAAAGGAACATTTCTTTCATCTTTTATAATGTAATCCCGTTTGTAAGTGCTTTTGCCAAACAAGTCTTGAAAGAAGCTATTTTTTTTGCTAATACTTAAAAACTTACCAGAAAAGCTCGTTGTTAAATGTTTTGTTCGCAATAATCGTTCTAGTTCATTTACTGGGATTGTCTTCTGCTTTATTTTGGTGTTTTTGTGTTCTGCGTTTTGTCTAAGCCACAAAGACAAATATTTAATTTGAAGTTCGTCAGTCCATTTTAATTTTTTATGTTGCTTGTAGAAATGTTTATTAAATGCAGCGGCGTGCTGCTCTAATGATGAGTCTGCAAGTGTCCTAAGAAGTTCGTAAATTTCCTTGTGCTGAATGTATGGACGAATTACGTATCCATTACAGTAAAGATGTTTGATAAGCGCAAGAAAGCCAATGCGTTTATTTCCGTTGTGGAAAGAATGGTTTTTAACTAAGCCAAAAACAAGAGTCGCACAGTTTGAGTAGATGTCTGGATATTTATAATAGTCTCCTGAACCAACTAATTGTCGGCTGACAGCACTTTCTAGCATATTTCTATTTTTGATGCCCCGAGGACTCACAGGTTCCATTTCTGGAAGCAAATCATAATTATCACAAAGTATTTTGTGGAGTTCCTCAATTTCATCTGTTGTTAGAGTAACGACTCTATCTTTCCCATTACAGTATATTTCTCGCATTTTTTAATCTCTGTCCAGTTAGTTTAGGGTGTCAATAAATTGCAGCCAACGGTTTCGGCTTGGCGATGTGTCGGCATTTGAAAAATAGTCAGCCCGTAACCGCTGCTAAATTTATAACTGAAAGTTTATTGTTTATTCTATTGTTTGGCTTTATTCGTCGGCTGAAACTGAAGCCGATTAGCGAAAAAAAAGTTGAGAATATTTCCGTCGCCCCGCCATATTGCCAAACCGCATGTTGAACTAAACTTTCAGTAGCCTTGCAAGTATTAATAGCGTATATTTGTCCTCTCTATTTCATGCTTTCTCTTCCGCTTCATGCTGAAAATCAGCCCGTTATCAATAACTCCATAATATAGAATAAGGCTACTGAAAGTTCCGTTCAACATCGCTTTCATTTCTCATCCTGCGGACGAAACGAAAGCTTAGTTATTGGCTGTAGTTTTAGTCAACAAATGTTTCTTGTATTGTGGTTTTTACTTTGTCAATTTCTTTATCTGTCAAAGTTTCAAAACGCTTTACAATCCTCATTCTGTCAATTGTCCTGATTTGATCAATCGCAATCCAACCCTTTGTAGCTTTGCGTTTTATTTCTACCCTAGTCGGGTACGGTTTTGAGCTGCTCGTCATTGGTGCAATTACAATTGTCTGCAAATACCTGTTCATCTCATTTGGCGACAAGACAACGCAGGGTCTTGTCTTTTTCATTTCGCTACCAATTGTTGGATCAAGGTTTACCAACACAATGTCATACTGGTTTACTTGCTCCACTCCTCAAAGTTTTCGTCTTCAAAAATATCGTTCATCAAAAGTTGGTCATCGCCATTCTCGTGCATTTTTTTAAACGCCTTGTCCCAACCCTTTCTTGATTCAGCTTTCGGTTTCAAAATGATGTAGCCTTTTTCAAGGATTAATTCAATTTTTTCGCTGATGCTGTATTTTTCAAGAATGGTCTTGGAAAGCCTGATTCCCTTTGAGTTTCCAATGTTTATAACTGAAAGTTCCATGATTGTTTCATTTTGTTATTACAAAGTAATTACAAAACTTTTAAAATTCCAAATTTGTCGGTGAGAATCTTGATGCTGGTATTGTCGCTGAAAAATTACCGCCAACACGTAAATTTATACTATAATACGCAATTAATCACTATTGAATACCAATGTTTTAACGTTATCAAATCCGTATTGTCGTTAGCACAATACAATCTCAGCCTCATTACCATTCTATCTGTTCTGTTCTTCATAAAAAACATATATCAATATAAAGGCTTCCCTTATGTGTTAATGGGGAAAGTGTTATTTTTCCTTTGCTGTTTTGCATGGCTTCGCCCTTTCAGTTACATGAGCGTGGTATTAGGAAAGAGGAATGGCAGACGTCAAACGTGAGAGAAACGTGAGATTTGAGACGATAAACCTCAAACATTATGTTCTCTCCTTTATCTCTTAAAAGAATAATTCTGCCACCTGGTTAATCAATAATACGTGATTTAATAACGGGTTGTTTAATTGCCGAATAGTATTACCGAACGTACAAGCGAGCGTGGCAAGGAACGTTGATAGTAGCATAGTTGCTCACGCAACATGCCTGTATTTTTAGGTCAACATAATACTTAAATGTAAAAGATAGGCATGAGCACTTAAATGATGAAAAAAAATAAAATTAGCCGGTGCAATGCCGGTAAAACTTAATTGATTGGATATTTTGAAAGAAAATGAAGCCGGCACAGTAAGCATTAAATGTGCTCACCGTCTCCTTTTCTACCAAGCTTCTTCGCATATCGGCTCTGCTAATTTTCTCCCTAAAATCCCGCCCTGCCAAACTGGCATTTTTATCAGCTTTTGGTTATATTTGCAAACTCAAAAAAGTTTTGAATTGAGTATGCAGGATTTGCTGATATCTAAAGTACATGATGAATCAAGGCAGGGCGAAGCTTTCGCCCCCTTTGTTAACGACTCTTCTGTTTACAGGAAGAAGTTTTATATAGAAAGCTATGGTTGCCAGATGAATTTTGCTGATAGCGAGATCGTGGCTTCTATTTTAAATAATTCGGGCTTTGGTGCCACCAGGAATGCGGAAGAAGCCGACCTGGTGTTTTTAAATACCTGTTCCATCCGCGAAAAAGCGGAACAAACCGTTCGTAAAAGACTGACAGAGTTTCGCAAAGCAAAACTGCGTCGCCCGGGTTTGCTGGTGGGTGTGTTGGGCTGTATGGCGGAGCGTTTAAAGTCAAAATTCCTGGAAGAAGAAAAGCTGGTTGATTTAGTTGTTGGCCCGGATGCTTACCGCAGCCTGCCCGCACTGATTGAAGAAGCCGAAGGCGGACAAAAAGCTGTGAACGTATTATTGAGCAGGGAAGAAACCTATGCTGATATAGCGCCTGTTCGCTTAAACAGCAATGGCGTAAGCGCATTTGTAAGCATTATGCGTGGCTGTAATAATATGTGCTCATTTTGTGTGGTGCCTTTTACAAGAGGGCGGGAGAGAAGCCGCGACGCGTTTTCTATTGTGCAGGAATGTGAAGCATTGTTCAATGATGGGTTTAAAGAAGTGACTTTGCTGGGGCAGAATGTAGATAGTTATTATTTTTCGGCCGATAATACCGAAACAGTAACATTTGCTATGCTGCTTGAAATGGTAGCGAAAATTTCTCCCGGATTGCGGGTACGTTTTTCTACCTCGCACCCTAAAGATATTACGGATGATGTATTGCATACTATTGCGAAATACGACAACATCTGCAAATACATACACCTGCCGGTGCAAAGTGGTTCCTCACGCATACTGCAACTAATGAATCGTACCTATACCCGCGAATGGTATATGGCAAAGATTGACCGTATACGCGAAATTCTTCCAGGCTGTGGTATCAGCAGTGATATTATTGCGGGGTTTTGTACTGAAACAGAAGAAGACCACCAGGATACTTTGTCTATTATGGAATATAGTGGCTACGATTTGAGCTATATGTTTTTTTACAGCGAAAGACCCGGCACATTAGCACAGCGCAGGTATATAGATGATATACCCGAAGATGTGAAGAAAAGAAGATTACAGGAGATAGTAGACCTGCAAAACGCATTATCAAAACAAAGCAATAAAAAAGATCTTGGAAAAACATTCCAGGTGTTAATAGAAGACGATAGTAAGAAAAGCGACCAGCATTGGATGGGAAGAACATCGCATAATAAAGTGATTGTTTTTCCCAAGCATAATTATTCGCTGAAAAAGGGAGATTACGCAATGGTTACGGTAAATGACTGTACCAAAGCTACCTTGCTTGGTGAAGTTGTAAATATTTTATCATGATTGAAGCGGTAAGCAAAAATATAAAAAGCATTGTTGCTGTACGTAATGAGATGCAGGTAAAATCATTGTATCTTTTTGGGTCGGGTGCAAGAGAAACTGATTTTAAAGAAGATAGCGATCTTGATTTTATTTACCGTTTTGTGAAAGACGAATCAGGATATCCCATTTCGGGATTTGATTATTTTGATCTTCTTTTTAAGTTGGAAGAAATTACAGGAAGAAAAGTTGATTTAGTGGCAGAAGAAAAAATAAGGAACAGATTTTTCTTTGAAAAAGTAAAGAAAGAGGGAGTAAAAATATATGAATCCTGAAATAAAGAAATATCTGGATGATATATTGCATTTGCAATTGCTGATAAAAAGAAAATAATAGGCTTAAGACATATTTTAGTACATGATTATGATTTAATAGACGATTCAACTATTTGGCTGATCATCACGAAAAGTTTACCGGTACTAAAATTCGCATTGTTAAGATTAATGGAAGAATAATGGATATACAATCAATAAAAAACAGGTTTGGTATAATTGGTAATTCACCGGCGCTCAATTACGGATTGCAGGTGGCAGCACAGGTGGCTAATACAGATCTTACGGTTTTAATTTATGGAGAAAGCGGTGTTGGTAAAGAAGTTTTTTCACAGGTAATACATGCTTTATCAAACCGTAAGCATAATCCCTTTATTGCCGTAAACTGCGGCGCTATACCAGAGGGTACAATAGATTCAGAATTGTTCGGTCACGAAAAAGGTTCATTTACCGGCGCGGTTGATAGCCGTAAAGGATATTTTGAAACTGTAAACGGCGGCACCATTTTTTTAGATGAAATAGGAGAGATGCCGCTTGGTACACAGGCACGTTTGCTGCGTGTGCTGGAAACAGGCGAATACATTCGTGTAGGTTCATCTAAAGTGCAGAAAACTGATGTGCGGGTAATTGCGGCCACCAATAAAGATTTGCTGGAGTATACATACAAAGGAAGGTTTCGCCAGGATTTATACTACCGCTTAAACACAGTGCCTATTCGTGTGCCTGCATTAAAGGATAGAAAAGAAGATATTATTTTATTGTTCAGAAAATTTGCGGCTGATTTTGCCGAGCGTTATAAAACGGCATCTATTCAGTTGGATGATGAAGCGAAAGAGTTGTTAATTCACTATTCGTGGCCCGGTAATGTTAGAGAATTGAAGAATATTGCAGAGCAGATTTCTGTGCTGGCACAGGCTAAAGTAATTACCGCAAAACAACTTGAACAATTTTTGCCGGTACATAATACGCAAAATCTTATGCCGGTACTGGCAGCCTCAAGCGGCAATGTATCTCATGCTGAATTTGCTAACGAAAGAGAGATATTGTACAAACTCTTTTTCGATATGAAAAGAGATGTTACTGAGCTGAAAAAGATGTTTGTAGAAATTTTACAGAACCCGCAGCGTGCCGCCGCGGTATCTGCTTTTGCAAAGGAATCTTTAATGAACGATTACGACCCGTTGCCCGAAAGAGAAAGTGTTGTGGTGAAACCTGTGTTCAATCAACCTTCGCAACCGGTGCTTATTGGTAATAATAACAGTAATGGTAGTGATATACATCATCATGAAGAAGTGGAAGAGTCGCTGAATATTATGGATAAAGAAAAGGAGCTGATATTAAAAGCATTAAAAAAACACAAAAGCAAACGTAAAGACGCGGCATCTGACCTCGGCATTAGTGAACGTACTTTATATCGTAAGCTTAAAGAATATGACATCAATGATTAATGATACTATAAAAAAGCTTGCTATAATTTTCTTTGCCGCCATATCGGTAAAGGCTACCTGCAGTTATAGTATGAAGGATGTAAGTTATCCGCCAGAAGTAAAAACAGCAAGGGTAAATTATATTGAAAACAGGGCAAGGTATGTGAACCCTCAATTGAGCCCGCAATTGACGGATAAGCTTAAGCAAAAAATTATCAGTCAAACAAGGCTGGCGGTAATCAATACCGATGAAGCGCAGTATGATATCAGCGGAACAATTACTGATTTCTCGGTAAATACATCCGGTATTTCAGGGCAAACTGCATCAAGCAATAACCTGAATGTAACCGTGCATATTATTTTCAAAAATCGCCTCGACGAGAAAAAAAATTTTGAAACAGATATCACCAGGAATTTTCCCTTTTCTGCTTCTTTAAGTTTTAGTGATGCACAAAGCCGCCTGATGGATGATATTCTGAAAAACATATCCGACGATATCTTCAATAAAATATTCTCTAACTGGTAAAGCACGTATCTTCACGCCAATGAATTTTAACATCGATAATATACTTGAGCACCTGTTTCAGAAGCAAACATTAGAAGATGTTGATGTTAGAGATATTGAACAACTTACCGGTAAGCATCCATATTATGCGCCTGCTCAATACCTGCTGGCAAAAAAATACCAGCAGCTCCGGGATGAAAAATACGGAGACCAGTTAAAAAAAACAGCGCTTTATTTTACCAACCCCCATTGGTTAAATGCCTTATTTCTTCCTGAAGAATTGGCTGATGATGAAGTTGTATATAACGCAGAGAAAATTGATGTCATCAACGAGACTATTGTTGATGCAATGCCTCCTGTTGTAGAAGAAAACCCGGCTTCCGAAACATTTAAAGAAACAATTGTTGATATAGTTGAAGAGCCGTCAATGGCAGAAGAGAAGCCGGTGACTGCAGTAACTGAACAAATACCTGGTACAAGTATAGCGGAGCAAATAGAAACTACTGAAACCGCAGAACATAAAGAAACGCCTGTTGAATTGCCAGTAGCGGAAATTAAAACAGGAGAGGAAGTGCTTGAGCAAATGAATAGTGATGCTGAAGCATACATGGAAGAAACGGGTAAAGACGCGGATGATAAATCAATTGAAGAAGCGCTTTTGCAGGAAAATATAAAACTGCCAACAGGCGATTTTTCATTGGCAGAAGCAAAAGCTGCTTTTGATAAGCCATTGCCTGATAATGATAATGGTATTAATGCTATTATACCGATTGATCCGCTGCACACGGTTGATTATTTTGCATCTCAGGGTATAAAACTCAGCAATGAATATCCCGGCAAAGACAAGCTGAGCCAAAAGCTGAAAAGCTTTACAGAATGGCTGAAAACAATGAAAAAAATTCATCCCGATAAGCTTGAGGCTGAATTGGATGTCAACACCCAGTCTTCCATTCAACATATGGCGGAACACTCCAATGAGCAAAAAGAAGTGATTACCGAGGCAATAGCTGAAGTATATGCCCGCCAGGGGCTTCATAAAAAGGCTATAGAAACCTACCAAAAATTAAGTTTGCTTAATCCGGACAAAAGGGTTTATTTTGCAGCCAAAATTTCCAAATTAAACGAAAATTAATATGGCGCTTCTGTTTTTAATATTGATTATTTTAAGCTGTGTATTATTGGGTCTTGTGGTATTGATACAGAACCCAAAGGGAGGAGGTTTAGCAGGCAATATCGCTGGTTTCAGCAACCAGTTTATGGGTGTAAAACAAACAACAGATGTACTTGAAAAGGGTACCTGGATTTTTGCCGCTATTATTGGTTTATTATGCCTTACTTCTTCTTTATTCATGCGTTCCGGCAGCAATGATACTGAGTTTATCAAGAACATCAATACAAACCAGCAAACAACAATACCTTCTACTACTCCTCAGCAGCAACAAACAACGCCTCAGCCACAGCAGGCGTTACCAACCCAGCCTGAGCAGAAATAAGATAGTATTTAAAATAAATTATTGAAAACCCTGTTATTGTCAACAGGGTTTTTGCTTTATTTTCATGATGTATAAAAAGGAAATGTGCGCTTTGCAACTTTATAACACAAATAAACGTCCCCGGAAAATAGTGCCGGAATCCGGAAGCACCAATGGGGTAAACAATATATAGGTTATGATTAAAAAAGTTATTCTCGTCATATTGCTCATCATATTTATTGGTGGTGGTTTTATAGCATGGAAGGTTTTGGGGCCAAATACCACATTCGATGAAAAACGGAAATTTCTTTACATTAAAACCGGCAGCGGTTTTGTTGATGTAATGAAGGATATAAGCAGCGGCGATTTTATTAAAAACCCGGGTATATTTTCTTTTGTTGCCCGCAAATCAGGTTTGCCGGAAAAAATAAAAGCCGGTAAATACGAAATCAAAAAAGGGGAAAGCATATTATCTATCGTTCGCATGTTGCGCAACGGAAAACAATCCCCGGTAAATCTTATTATCACCAAATTAAGAACCAAAGAAGATTTTGCCCGTTTTGCAGGTAAGCAACTGGAAAGTGATTCTTTGGAGATTATTACTTTTTTAAACAATAATGATTCGCTGAAAAAACTGGGGCTTGATTCAAACACGGCGATGACAGCTATTATACCCAACACCTATACTTTTTACTGGAATACCACTGCTCCCAAAATATTTAATAAAATAAAAAGTGAAGGAGAAAAATTCTGGACCGAAGAACGGTTACAAAAGGCAAGAAATATGGGGCTAACTCCCGTTGAAGTATACACGCTGGCATCTATTATTGAAGAAGAAACAAACAAATATGATGAAATGCCGCTGATGGCGAGTGTGTATTTAAATCGTGTAAATAAAGGCATGCGGCTTGGCGCTGACCCTACCGTAAAATTTGCAGGGCGCAATTTTGCAGCCAAAAGAGTTACGTTGAAAATGATAACAGAAACGGCAGAATCGCCATATAATACTTATAAAAACGCGGGGTTACCTCCCGGTCCAATCTGCACACCTTCCGTTAAAACGCTTGATGCAGTATTGAATGTAGCAAAAACAGATTACCTGTATTTTTGCGCGAAGCCCGATTTTTCAGGCTACCATGCATTTGCAGCTACAGATGCTGAACATTTAAAAAATGCAAGAGCTTATCAAAAGGCGCTCGATAGCTTA
>JADLCD010000064.1 GCA_020847395.1 Chitinophagaceae bacterium | reverse complement strand
GCAGTTATGGTTGATATACCATTTGGTGCATAGAAGGGAAGGTAATCCAACCACCTGTTTAACCTGGGTACCTCATTCTGGTAGCTGAAATCTGCGCCAAGCATTGTATTTCTTATAGGATCTTCGCCATAGCTCATTTTGGTAAAATATGGCCGCTCACTTAATCTTACAGCAGTTGCACCAAGGGTTAGATGTTTATTGGCAAGATAATCCAAACGCAATCCCATATAGTTCCGTTGCTGCATGCCAAACGTAGCCTGATTTTCAAACTGAACATTTACAGGAATACCTGAAGTAAGTATTGCCTGGTTTATAATACGCACTGTACCGGATATATAGTTAACATCGTAGTCAACACCTTCAGTTAAAGTACGACCGCCGGCTGTTACCGTTACAGAACCCTGTGGCACGTTTACAGCATTTAAAGAAATTTCAGATTGTCCTGTTGCTGATGCTTTAGCAGTTCCACGCATAACAAAACGATCAAGATTTGCATATGTTTGAGCTATTGCTTTAATAGTATCATATAATGGCTGATAAAGATACTTTTGCTGTAATGCAGGATCAGTAAAAGCAAAGGCAAGGTCTCGTCCAAATGGTTCCAACACTGGAAAAATAATCTGGGCTTTATCAGATTTTACCGTATATCCTTCTACAAAGTCAAATATACCATCAGGCTGAGGGTCATTTTGGTTATTCAACCGGTCAAGATTAAGTAAGGTAAGCAGGGGTACGCCAGCCTGGTCTCCCTCTGGCAGGTATCGTTTTTGTCCGCCACCAGGTTCATCATACATTACGTTTAATTGAAAGTCTGTACGTTCAAGCGACGAAAGATAATCTCCATTATCACTTTTAAGTGTGTAAATATTTTTCATCATCAAATCCCAAATAGGCAATTGAGTGCGGGCTGATGTAGCTTTTAGTAATTTTAGAAATAATACTTTTTGCACTCCTGAAGATGAATCTACAGGTACATCCTGCGAAAACTCACCTACCTGGAAAACTCGTCCATTGTAAGTATATTGAAATGCCACACCCAAAACTTCATTTGCCTGGAGTGCTGCATTTAAAGAAATATAGCCCAGTTGTGGATTATAAGAATACTGCGTTGAATCGAGCTTATGAGCAAAGGTTTTTTCAAAATCCTGTACCTGCCTTAATCCCATGCCGGTAAGATTTCCTACAACAAGCGATGGGCTTCTGTTAGAAGAATTGGAAATAATCTGGCGGTAAAGTGAGTTAGCATCATTCCGGGGTAAATCCCGAACATTTCCTGATCCACCCCAGGAACCGTAAGGTACCGGCTCTCCCATATCCATTAAGCCAACTATATCTCTTGTATCAGTTGTTATACCCGTGCCGGTTCTGTTGGTAACCCATACTTCCATACGCATAATCTGTATGCGTGATGATACCACCGGGATATTTTTCATTGACTCATTGTACGTTTTGTTGAAATACTGAGCCAACAGGAAGTTGCGGTTTTCATCATAATCATTTGCTCTTACCGAAACCTGTGATGTGGAAGCTCCTCCCTGTAAAGCACGGGATTGCCTTTGTGATTTTTGTGTTGCAAAAACGCCGGTTACCCAAAGTTTGCCAAATTGTAATTGTGTTTTTATACCAAAAAGAGATTGAGCTCCCGGAATTAATGTTCCCTTTGAGGCAAAGCTGGTATTACCTAATTCAATTTTTTTAATGATATCATCAGGTTTACCGGTATACTCAAGCTTTAATTGATTTTGAAAATCGAAAGTAGATTGTGTATTATATGATATTGGCAGTTTTACTTTATCACCAATATTCGCAATTACGTTAAGATTGGCTGCGATGTCAAAATCAAAGCCGCCATTTCGCCTGGCTCTTTCTGGCAGTGTTGGGTTTTTTACATTCTGACCCTGGTAGCCGGCTGTAATAGCAACATTTCCCTGTGGCCTGATGTCTACCTTACCTGTACCAAAAAGCCTGTTAAACAAATCATCAGTTGCGGTAAGTTTAGGTTTTAATAAACTTTGGTTCATCAGGCTTATAGTATTTGCCCGCTCACGGAAATATTCATTTTCCTGCTTTCTTGCCTGTATTCTGTTAAACTCTTCAAAAGTGAGTGAAGTTGGTTTTCTATAATACTTATTGCCAATTTTTTCAATGATGTAATACTGCTTTGTTTTGGGGTCGTATATAACCGAATCCTTTATATTGGACGGATCATTAAGATCAAAAATATTTTTTTCATCTGCAGTAAGCTTATCTGTGCGCCTGTCTGAAATTGGGTATTTAAGGGTATCCTGTATTTTGGCAGTATCTGTTTTAACCGGAAGAGTAGTATCGCGCTGCTGAAAATTATTATATGTGCGCAATAATCCTGCCTGCACAGCAGAGCAGTATATAAATGCCACTACCATGCACAAGATGGCACGAAAAATATTCAAAGCAGCTAAAGTCAATTTTCCCTTGTTGTTTGTTGGGTAGATTTTTTCTCAAATAAGCTGTAATGCTTTTTTAATTAAAGTTTCCAAAGTTTCAGCAGAGGGGGCGGATGCGGCGGCTTTTTTTACAGCATTTTCGGCCATATTCCGGGCAATGCCCAAAGCCACCAGTGCATTTAACGCATCCTGTTCCAAAGTATTGTTTATTAATGAAGAACTAAGTGTTTCCTGTGTATGCTTACCTATTTTATCTTTCAGCTCCAGTACAATCCTCTCAGCAGATTTTTTACCTATACCTTTTATTTTCTCCAGCCTGTAGGTATCTCCGTTTATAATCGCATGCGCTAATTCATCTGTCTGCATAGCCGAAAGCATCATTCTTGCCGTTGATGTTCCAATACCATTAACACTAATTAGCTGCACAAATATATTTTTTTCGGGCATATCAAAAAAGCCATATAATGTATGGCTATCTTCTTTAATATTAAGCCAGGTATATAAAGAACCTTTTTCAAGATTTTGAATTTTTGAATAAGTGTTAAGGCTGATCTGCACTTCATAACCCACTCCATGCACATCAACATGTACCACAGCCGGAGATTTATATACAAAATTGCCTGTTACAAAAGCTATCATCTGGTGCGTAAAGCAGCAAAGATACAGGATGAGTTGTATAGAAAGATGCTTCTGTTTTTATGTGGGTGCATTTCAAATTTTCGCTTCATACGCGTCATCCCGGTCGGTGAGACACCGACCGGTAGCGGGTTTTACAGGTGGGTGCTACCACCCACCTGCGAAAAATCTCATTCTTCAAAGCTTACGAGACTGCTTCACCCGCCGCGATATGCGTTCAATTCAACAGAACCTACGGGCGGGTTCGCAGTGACGCAAGAGTATTTTGGTTTTATAACCGGCACTAAAGCAATACATCCAACGATCTTTAAATTATTAAAGCTTTTTTAGTGCTCAGCTAAATGATATTATTTC
>JADLCD010000063.1 GCA_020847395.1 Chitinophagaceae bacterium | reverse complement strand
TTGCTTGTGATAAAACTGTTGTGTACTGTCTCTTTGTTGTCTTAGCTTCCATAATCTGTTTTTTTTATGGTGATTAAAGAGCTAAGATCAACATCAATGAAAAGGCTACCGAAGGTTTAGTTCAACATTCAGTTTTGCGTCAGCAGGGGGTGACGAATAAATCCTCATCTTAGTGCTACTATCAGCTACATATCCAGCTGACGGAACTCAGATGAACAATAAAACATATTTTCAACTTTTGTATATTACATCGGCAGCAGTTCCGGGCTGGACGTTTTTCAAATGCCCTGCCGAACGCAAAGCTGTCAACGTTAGCGGTAATTTTACAGACCAACTTCAACAGACTGACAACTTAAATATAATAAATGGCGACACATAACTATTGGGGTGAAGTAGAACAAGATTGGGCAGGTTTTTCATCAGACATTTCATTCTCTAACCCATTTTTTGACAAACAGAATGTAGAAGTTTTTTTGGGCGAGGAGTATGACGACGACGGAGAAGAAATTGAAGAACCCCCAACCGACAAAATTTTAGACAACTTTTCGGAAACGTATAAAGACTTTACAGACAACATTGCAATACGGTTGACAGACTTACAACAGAAAGCATTTGAACGGTATAAAAAAGTTTATGCGCACTTTTATGAAAACAGCGAAAAATCAGGCGAACCATCGCTAAACATTGACACCGTTGACAAACACAATGAATACATCAAAGAGATTATGTATTTACGAGTATTAGACGACAAAACAATTAAAGTAACTATCCGCTACAAGTTGAACACGGAACACGGACTTGAATTTAAATATGTTGACGGACAAATAGAAAATGTTGGAGGTATTGCCGATACGTAATTTGAAAAAGCCTACAGCCAATAACCAAGCTTTCGTTTCGTCCGCAGGACGAAAAATGAAAGCGCTGTTGAACGAAACTTTCAGTAGCCTTATTCTATATTATGGGGTTATTGATAACGGGCTGATTTTCAGCATAAAGCGGAAGAGAAAGCATGAAATAGAGAAGCCAAATATACGCTATTAATACTCGCAAGGCTACTGAAAGTTTAGTTCAACAGGCAGTTTTGCGTCAGCAGGGGGGCGACAAATAAATCCTCATCTTAGTGCTACTATCGGCTACATATCGGGCAGAAGGAATACTAATGAACAGTAAAATATATTTTCAACTTTGGTGTCTTTAATCGGCAGCAGTTCCGGGCTGGACGTTTTTCAAATGCCCTGCCGAACGCAAAGCTGTTGAACGTTGTGTGTAATGCAATTTGACATCTTCATTCTTTCAAAATCTCGACAACATAATTTGGATAATATTACCTAATTAGGTAACTTTGTTCGGTGGACAATTTTAAAGGACAAATACGCAGCTTAAAAGTTTATGGTGACGATTTTTGGGAGTTTTTCAACAAGCAGACCCAAAAAGTTCAAGAACGTATCTTATGGACCATCCGAATAATTAGAGATATTCAATTTGTGCCGCAGACATATTTAAAACATATGGAAGGCACTGACGGTCTTTATGAAATTAGAGTTAGTTCAGGAAACAATATTTTCAGAATCTTTTGCTTTTTTGACGAAGGACAATTAATTATTCTGTTAAATGGTTTTCAAAAGAAAACACAGAAAACTCCAAAATCAGAAATTGAAAGAGCCAAAAAATTAAAAACGAAATATTATGAAGACAAGCAAAAATAAATTAGTAGACCTCGAAGTTTTTATTGACAAAAAATATGGTAAAAGAGGCTCTGCAAAAAGAGAAACTTTTGAAGAAGGTTATGAAACGTTTAAGTTAGGCGTTATGCTTCAAGAAATGCGGCTTCAGCACAAAATGACACAGGAACAACTTGCGGAAAAATGTGGTACGACAAAGAATTATATTTCCAGAATTGAAAATAATGCAAGCGACATAAGGCTTTCAACCTTAATGCGAATTGTTAGAGATGGATTTGGACAGCATTTGAAACTCTCCGTAGGGGCATGACGTAGATGCACTACACACAATAACTAAGCTTTCGTTTCGTCCGCAGGACGAAAAATGAAAGCGCTGTTGAACGAAACTTTCAGTAGCCTTATTCTATATTATGGAGTTATTGATAACGGGCTGATTTTCGGCATAAAGCGGAAGAAAGAGCATGAAATAGAGAAGCCAAATATACGCTATTAATACTCGCAAGGCTACTGAAAGTTTAGTACAACAGGCAGTTTAGCTATATGGCTGGGCGAAGAATATATACTCGGCTTTTTGTTTGCTATTCGGCTTCAGTTCCAGCCAACGAACAACGCCGGGCAATAGAACCTGCCTGCCGGCAGGTAAACAATGAACTTTTATTTATAAATTTAACTTGGGTTACGGGCAAACGAATCACGGAATTCAGCCATATCGCCAGGTCCTGCCGTTGGCAGAAAGTATAATCTAATAGCCAAAAATGCTTAAGCATAAATTACCCATATTAATGATATTGTTTATTGCATTATCCGTTATTTCATGCCGGAATAAGACAAAGGAGATTGATACTTTATCGGAGTATAATAACGTAAAAGATATTATTCTTGGAATTAATTCCGAACAACAAAAATTATATCAACAGTTTTCAACTAAAGATGAAAGGGCTAAAAAGTACAAAGAATTTTGCCACGACAGCTTAATTACAATAACTGGTTATGGGAACTTTCTATACAATGCAGTAGATGCCAGTAATGATCTGGTAGATGGTTATGCAGATACAATACATGATATACATCTGAAAATTTATGATAACACGGCAATCTTAACAGGAAGAGCAAAGATGTATAATTTAGTCGGTAAAGACACATTATTTGAGGACATCTGGATATCAAAGGTTTTTATGAATTTCAATGGTAAATGGAAAATGGTCTTGCGAAGCTCTGGTCAATCAGGGGTTAATTATAAAAAAGAAATACATCTTCCCCGGAAAGCATTATTAGCATTTGAAGGGCTTTATGGTGTGGCCGGAGATATTCCAGATACTTTTAAAGTTGAAGACAATCACCTTTATCAGTTTGGACATGATAATTTAAAATTAAAATATTTCGCATTTGATGATTCCACGTTCTTTACAAGGGATGACCCAGGTTCAATAGTATTTAAAAAAAATGCTGGAAAGATTAGCCGTTTCGATTGGTATACAGCAGACGGACAAATAATTGCAATATCCAACATTCAAAAATAAAACCTGCAGTTCTTAATATTTATCTTTATCAAAAATCCAGGCAGCAGTTCCCGGCGGACGAATATAAAAATCCCCGCCTTCGGCAATACCCGAACCGTTAACGGTCATGCAAAAATCTCGTTTATAATTCAAAACGATAACTTAACAATCATTATGTTTCAACAATTCTATCATCCACATCCGGCATTGAAAGAGTTTGTGAATAACATTATGATACACCACATGCAATTTGATGCAAACCATATTCCAAAAAGATTTCCTGTTCCTCCGCTACCTGAACATGGTTTGTTTTTTTATGTAAGAGACAAAACAGAGTTTGAAAATTTCTCGACGAATAAAAGGGGTACACTCTCCTCTTGTATTATAGTTGGTCCTCAGGTTAACGGGAATACTATCATACCTGGGCGTAATCACCTAATGATTAAGGTTGGATTTCAGCCCGGTGGATTGTATCGGTTCTTAGGAATTCCCATGAATGAACTTTTATGCAATGATGCTTTTAATGCAATGGACTTTTTGGGGAAAGAAATAAATGAAGTAAATGAAAAATTACAAGAAGCAACTTCTTTTACAGAAATGAAATTGATAGTTGAAAAATTTCTGCTCAGTCATGTAAACAAATTAAAGCAATCGTTACCTATTGATGAAGTTTTGCCTATGCTTATTAAACAAGGTGGATTAATTAAAATTGACCAACTGGCATCACAATCTTGTTTAAGCATACGTCAGTTTGAAAGAGTATTTCATCAGAGAATAGGATTAACGCCAAAATATTTCTCCCGTTTGGTAAGATTTGCAAAAGCCTGGATTATTAAAGAACAAAAGCATGATACCAGTTGGATTAAGATTGCACATGAGTGCGGATATTTTGACCAAATGCACCTTATACGCGACTTTCATGAATTTACCTGTGTTAATCCATCCGACATTGAATCTGAACTTCTAAATTCGCCAGCTAAGTTTTTTACCCGCCTTTTTTATTAAAGATGTCGTTTTTATACTATGCCTTTATTAGGTGATGAAGATAATTTTACCGAAAAAATAATCGTCATGAAAAAAACATTTGCAACAATTGTATTACTTCTTGTAAGCACAATGATATTTGCCCAAGACACCGCAAAAGATAAATCAGCCATTAATGCACAGGTTAATGCCATGATGTACAGTTGGAACAACCACAACTACGATGACTTAAAAAATTACACTACTGAAAATACCGATTGGGTGAACGCAGTAGGCATGTGGTGGAAAGGGCGCAAAGAGTCGCAATATGCACACCAGGTATATCACAACACAATTATGAAAGAGTCAGTAGGAGATGTGAAATCAGTTGCGATCCGGTTTTTAACCAAAGATGTAGCAATCGTTCACACTGTTTTACATTACAATGACGAAAATTGTACATTACCAAATGGAGAAAAAGGAACCATTGATGATACTATCGCTACACTTGTCTTTGTAAAACGGAACGGGAAATGGTTAATGGAAGCAGGAGAAAATACCGTGATTGTACCTGAGCTGCAACAATATGACCCGGTGAAGCAAATGCCTAAAAATTAATGAGCCTCAAATTTAAATGCACGAACCGCTAACAAAAGGCTGCCAATATGGAGGAGCGACGAATATATGCTCAGCCTTTTGTTCGTTATTCGGCTTCAGCCCGGGCAGACGAATAACTATCAGCTTTTATACTTAACTTCAACAGTATATTCCTGCCGGCAGGCAGGTTCAATCAGCAACGGTTATCAGCATACGGAATAGCTCCCAACTTGCATAAAGTCCTGCTCGTTAGCGGTAACTTTAAGCAAGACATTTAATTACGACAAATGAAAAAAATCAAAAGATTTTTTTTAATATTGGCAATTTTAATTCTGACACTTTCAATTATATATTTTGTACCTGAAAGTAGAAAAGAGGTTAAAACCCAACACTTCAGTTTTCTTTTTAGCAGTAGTATTGACACAACGACAATTATAGAACTTGTAAACGCATTAGAAAGCAATTATACAAGAATAGGCAATGACCTGAAAACACAACCTTCCGGTAATATTCAAACCTATATTTATGCACAAAGATGGAGATACATAAAAGCTACCGGAAATTGGGGCGGTTCGGGTAATATAGAAGGTATCTCAAAACTTCACTTTGTTGAGCAGGCATGGGGAGAAAGTGATAACAATAAAGTCGCCGTTCACGAATTTGCGCATACTGTTACCCTGAAACTGCTTTTGGATGATGAAACACAACCAGTAGACTCAAAGAGTTTTGACAAAAAATTTTCAACCTTTCCTACCTGGCTATGGGAAGCAATAAGTGTATATGAAGCAAAACAGTTGGTTGACCCCAAAACATTACCTTACCTAAACAATGGACAGTATCCAAGTATTTCAGAACTCAATAATCGTTTGAAAGGCGGAAAAATATATAGTTACGGCTATACAATTATTGAATACATTTTGTCCAGGTATGGACAAAACGATTTTATCAATCTTATCAAAAATTATGGGGACTTAAAAAAGAGCTTTAATATAACAGACGACCAGTTTTGCAAGGAGTGGTATGAATTTGTAAAAGAAAAATATTTGAAATAAAAACTATCGCTAACAGCAGCGGTTACACCAGGCGAACAAATATCTGTTTTTATATTTACCTTCGGCTTTGATTTTTCAATCGGTTAATATTGTGGCTTAGCGTTTATTGAATATCATTCCATTGCCAATTCTTAAACGTTGGCGGAAGGCAATTCATACACTACGAATGACAATGACTAATGGAAGTAATATATTAGACAGGCGACAAAACATTGTTCGGCGTTAGGATAAATGTTCAATAATTATCATAGTTCAGCATCGCACCGCGGTCTGTCACCCCGAGGCACGAAGGGCTGCCTGGTTTCCGATTAGAAATGAGTAAAGATCACCGCAACCTATAATAAAGAAAGTTTGCAAAAACAGGTTGATAATAAAGTTGATTTTGAAACCTTTTTTTCCCGGGCGCCACAATTAAATCCTAATATTACAAAAATTACAGGAGTAATTTGTGGTTGCTGTGTTGAAGAAATAGAAGATAAACTTATGCAAAAGGTTTGCTACCTGGATAAGCTGGTTGATGAATTAGCAAAAGGCAAAGCAATGGAAAAGATATTGAAGAAATAAATTTATATACATTAAAACGAAGAATATCTTTCAATTTGTTGATAAGCTGAATGCCATCATTACTTCAATCTTCCCGCCATAATTGTAGTGCCTAATCCCAATATTGCAACGAGGGCAAATGATACCCTCAGATTACTGAGTTCAGATATAAAACCAATAACAGGAGGGCCGATAAGAAAACCTAAAAAGCCAATAGAAGAAACAGAAGCCAATGCTACACTGGGTACCATTGTTTTTGATTTTCCCGCAAGACTATATGCCATTGGCACAACAGATGAAGTGCCGATACCTACCAGTAAAAATCCTGAGGTAGCTGTTCCTACATAAGGAAATAGTATCGCCAGCATCATACCGGTTATAATGAAAATACCGCTTGATTGCAAAACACGATGCACACCAAATCTTGTAACCAGCCAGTCTGCTGTAAATCTTCCGGCGGTCATGGTAAACATAAAAGCCACATAACCCAGGCGCGTAAGATCTTTTGGTGCATGTACAACTTTCTCAAAATATATACCACTCCAGTCAAACATTGTTCCTTCGCATATCATACATGCAAAAGCAATAATGCCCAGTGTTATAATATACCTGTCCGGTTTTACAAATACTTTTTTCTTTTGCGCTGCCTGCTGGTAATGCGCATCACGCGGCAGCATAAATTTTCTTGCCGCCAGCATTAAAATAAAACCTAACGCATATACAATGCAAAAATGCATGAATACAGGAATGTTATCTGCCACCATATATGTACTAAGTAAGCCACCTGCAAAACCCGCCGTGCTCCATACGCCATGAAAGGAAGCCATGATACTTCTCCTGTATAAACGTTCTACGCCAACACCCTGGGTATTTAAAGAAATATTAGAAAGATTACCGCAAATGCCAAAGAAAAATAAAGCGCTAACCAATTGCCATAATGATGTTACGCTACCCAGCAATAATAAAACAGCAGGGTAGAGGCAGGCTGCAATGCCTAATATTTTTTTGCTACCGAAGCGGTTTACCAGGTATCCTGATAAAGCCATAGCGGTAATTTGCCCGATGGGTAATGCAAATAATACAGAACCCAGCAAACCATCGCTGAGGTTTAAAACTTTTTGAATATCAGGAATACGGCTTGCCCACGTGGCAAACGTAATACCTTGTATAAAATAAAACGTACTTACACCAATGCGGTAATAACGCTGTGTAGAAAAAGAAAGCGTGGGATTCATTTGCATTTTGCTTTATCATTATAAATAATGACAGCAATCATATTGCATTATAGTAAAACGCAAAAGTAAATAATAATTATGAACGTAAAATTTGAAATTATCCCGATTTAATGGAAATTTAAGGCAGCTAAAATTTTACATGCAAAACAGTATACTCACCATCTGCTATATAATTGCTTCTGTTACGTTTATACTCGGCTTAAAAATGTTGTCGCATCCTGCCACCGCCCGCAGGGGTAACCTCATTGCGGCGGCAGGTATGTTGCTGGCAGTACTCGGTACTATTTTTTTATACCAGGATGAAACAGGCAAAGCGCTGCGCAATTACGGGTGGATTTTCGGCGGGATATTAATTGGCGCTGTAGTTGGCATATTAGCGGCAAAAAAAGTAAAGATGACAGCCATGCCTGAAATGGTGAGTTTGTTTAATGGAATGGGCGGTGCCTGTGCTATGCTGATTTCTATAGTGGAGTTTAATCATTTAATGCATGCTCTCTCTGCAGATTCATTTCATATTCCAGCAGGAGAATTGCTGATTATTGTTTTGGGATTAATTATCGGCACTATTTCTTTTACAGGAAGCATTATTGCCTGGGGAAAACTGAATGGCAGGGTAAAAGACTTTTCATTTAAAGGACAGCATATTTTTAATATACTGCTTTTGATAATTATTGTTGGGTTGAGTGCATGGCTTGTATATTCATCCGGCGAACCGGCAGGGTTTCCTTTCCCAGTTATTTTCTATTCAATACTGTTGCTTTCTGTTGTGTACGGGGTATTTTTCGTTCTCCCCATCGGTGGGGCAGATATGCCGGTGGTAATATCACTCTTAAATTCTTTTACCGGTGTTGCGGCTGCCTGTGGCGGATTTTTATATGATAATAAAGCGATGCTCACAGGCGGTATATTGGTTGGTGCTGCAGGTACTTTGCTTACCATACTCATGTGCAAGGCCATGAACCGTTCTTTGCTAAATGTATTAATTGGTTCTTTTGGTGGAACTGCACAGCGCGATGGCGCTGCTAAAACACAGGGAGCATATAAAGAGATTTCTATAAATGATGCAGCGGTGGTAATGAATTATGCCAACAAGGTATTTATCGTTCCGGGCTACGGGCTTGCTGTAGCGCAGGCGCAACATGCCTGCCATGAGCTGGAAAAAATATTAATGGATAAAGGCGTTGATGTTAAATATGCTATACATCCTGTGGCAGGACGTATGCCCGGGCATATGAATGTTTTGCTTGCAGAAGCCGACGTTCCGTATGAACAGTTACTGGAGATGGAGCAGGCAAATGAAGAATTCAGCACAACAGATGTGGTATTGATATTAGGCGCGAATGATGTGGTAAATCCTGCTGCTAAAACTGATCCTTCATCGCCAATATACGGTATGCCGATACTGGATGTGCAACTCGCTAAAACAGTAATAGTAAACAAGCGCAGTATGAAGCCCGGATATGCAGGCATCGAAAACGAACTTTTCTTTCAACCTAAAACATCTATGCTTTTTGGAGATGCCAAAAAAGTATTACAGGAACTAATTGCAGAAATAAAAGTGCTGTAGATTATTTTTGCAGTTTTCAAATTAAGAAACCATTGCAAGTTCCAAAAGCATTAATTGAGTCATTAGCAAATGCGCCGGGGTTCAATAAAGTAACTTTCGAAAATATACACCAGTCAGGTGAGCAGGTAACGTCTGTAAGAATTAACAGCGGGAAATACAGGTTTGTGCATAAGGATACTGCTGCTGATGATTCGAAAAACTTATTTTTTGAATCCGCAACTCCTGTACCGTGGTGCAGTACCGGTTATTATTTGCCGGAGCGGCCATCCTTCACGCTAGATCCTTTATTTCATGCAGGCGCATATTATGTGCAGGAAGCTTCTTCCATGTTCCTGGAGCAAATTGTAAAAACAGTTTTTCCTGATTATTCGGTTATGCCTTACCGTGTGCTTGACCTTTGTGCGGCACCCGGAGGTAAATCAACCCAGTTGTCTGATCTTTTTACAGAAGGCCTGGTTGTTGCCAATGAAGTAATTAAAACACGTTCAGGTATTTTGGCAGAGAATGCGGTTAAATGGGGCAATGATAACCTGGTTGTTACCAGCAATGACCCGAAAGATTTTCAACGCCTGCAGGGTTATTTTGATATGGTTGTGGTAGATGCGCCATGCAGCGGTAGCGGTATGTTCAGGAAGGATGCGGAAGCTATTAAAGAATGGTCGCTGCAAAATGTGGCGTATTGCAGCAAAAGGCAGCAACGTATTCTTGAAGATATTTGGCCGGCGCTTAAAGAAGATGGAATACTTGTTTATTCTACCTGTTCTTATTCCACAGCAGAAGATGAAACCATAACAGACTGGCTGGGTAATAACTTCCCTGTAGAAAATATTGCTGTTCCTGTACGGGATGGCTGGGGAATTGTTGAAAGCATTTCACCTGAAAAAAAACTCACCTGTTATCGTTTTTACCCTGATAAGATTAAAGGAGAAGGCTTTTTTGTAACCTGTGTTCGTAAAAAAAACAGTGAAGCTATAGCCGGTCCCAATGTCAAAAAATTTTCATTATTACCCAACAAAAGCAAAGGAATCCTGAATGAATTTATTGCCGGCAGCAATGAACTGGATTTTATTTTGAAAGGAGAAGAAACCATTGCTGTGAAAAAGAAATGGATGGAGGATATGAGTTTGCTGTTTTCCGGCATGTATGTAAAAAAGATGGGTGTAAATATTGGCAAAATTTTAAGAGATGAATTGATTCCTTCTCATGAATTAGCGCTGTCTATGTTAATGGTTTCAAATTTTAATTATATTGAATTGAATACGGAGCAGGCTTTGCAATATTTACGGCGTAATAATATGTATGTTCAGCATCCGCAGAAAGGTTGGGGAGTAGTAATATATAATGGCTATAACCTGGGGTGGGTTAAGGTGCTGGCAAACAGGATAAATAACTATTATCCGCAATCATTCCGCATATTAAAGCAATGAAATTACCGTTATATGAGTGCATTTCAATTGTCGCAAGGGTTACCAACCTTCGAAAGGTTGGCAACCCTAAAGTCAGCGAAAATTTGAAATGCATCCCGTTATATAGCCAATCCGTATTTTTTACTTATTTTCGTATGTTGCTGAAAATAAATAATATCTGATGAAGAAACTGTTGTTTACGATATTTTCATTTGTTATTACAGTTACGCTTGTCGCTCAATCGCCTGACCTCGTAATTCAATCCGAAGCCGGTAAACTATATCTTAACCATATTGTTACGGCTAAAGAAAATTTTTATAGCATTGGAAGGCTCTATAATATCAGCCCCAAAGAAATTGCTCCTTTAAACGGTTTAACTTTAACCAGCGGTTTGGAAGTTGGACAATCCCTGAAAATTCCGCTGTCTGCAGGCAATTTTGTCCAGCAAGGTACCGCAGGTGCTGATGAAGTTTTTGTTCCTTTGTATCATATTGTTGAAGAAAAAGAAGGTTTGTTCAGGATAGGGCAGAACTTTAATAAAGTAAGTGTAAATGATATAAAGAAATGGAATAGCCTGTCATCAGAGAATCTTGAAAAAGGACAGCAGCTTGTGGTTGGATTTTTAAAAGTAAAAAAATCGCAATCAGCCCTGGCTGTAAACGGCTTGAAAAAAACTGGCGACCCGGCTACAACTTCTCCTCCTGTAGTGAGCAACACACCAGTATCAGGCAATGCCACAAATACTCCAACAACTGCAACTCCAAATACAACAACAACTCAAAATACCGTTTCATCATCTGCGCAAGCTGATGGAAATGGCTTTTTTAAAGAGTTGTATCGTCAGCAATCTACCAGTAACGACGGCTTCAGGAGTACAACCGGTTCAGGCGCTATTTTTAAAAGCACGAGTGGCTGGCAGGATGCTAAATATTATGTTTTGATGAATAATATTACACCTGGCACTATTGTTCGTATAACCAATCCTGTAAATAGCAGAACCATTTTTGCAAAAGTATTAGGCGAATTACCTCCCGGCAAAGAAAATGAAGGCTTGTTAATCAGGGTAAGCAATGCAGGTGCTGCTGAACTGAAGGTTAATGAAAAAGAAGCCAAGTTTTCTGCAGAAGTTTCTTACGCAAAAAGTTAGTGGTATTGCAATTTCCCTCCGTCGGTTTACCTGGTATTAGTAAATAAGAAAAAGGTTAAAGTCAATAATTTAATGTTTAAACATTAAAATTTACCTTACTTTTGCCTCAAATTTTTAAAAACCATGAAAAAATCTTTCTTATCTATTGCAGTTTTAGCCGTTGTTCTGGCTACATCATGCCAGCAGGCGCCGGAAGCTGCTAAAGCTGAAACCACTGAAAAACAGGAAGCTGCATCAGTTGCAGGTGCAACTGCGTATACTATTGATACTACTACCAGCTCTGTTGGCTGGCTTGGAACCAAGCCTGTAGGTAAACATAATGGCGATTTTAAATTGTCAGGCGGTAGTTTATCTGTTGAAGCCGGAGTTGTTAAAGGGGGAAATTTTGTTATTGACATCAACTCAATAAAAAATCTTGACCTTACTGATGCAGAAAGCAATGGTAAACTGATAGGTCATTTAAAAAGCCCTGATTTTTTTGATGCGGCAAAATTTCCTACGGCAAAATTTGAAATTACCAGCGTAGAAGCATTGCAGAATGATTCTACAAATACACATAAAATCAGTGGTAATTTAACCTTAAAAGACAGCACTAAAAATGTGACTTTTCCCGCAAAAATTATTGTTACTGATAACAACGTAAAAGCATTAGCAAGCTTTAATATCGACAGAACCAACTGGGGTTTAAGATATGGCAATGATCAATCGTTAGGAGATAAATTCATTCACCCTGAGGTTAATATCAGCCTGGATATTGAAGCCAGGAAATAAGAAATCAATTTTTGCCTGTAGTTTGTGGTTTGTTGTTTACTGTTTGTTGTTGCAAACTTCAAACTTTAAATCCCGAACCCCAAACTTTTGCTTCTTATCTCATCCAGCGTTTGCATTAATAACGTTGTATCCGCATGCGTCATTACCACACTTTCGGTTAGCCCTTGCCGTAAGCATTCGCCACCATGGGTGGCTTCGTAATGGTATCCGAATCCTATTGTTTTATCAAGAGGAATGATTTGTTTGCTGTCTGCCCGGTCAGGATAAAATTCCAAAGCCGCATCAGGCGTGTAAAAGCGGTGTGTTAGCCTTACTCTTCCTTTATCGCCACTAAAATCAGCTTCTGTAGCAAGATGTGAAGCATAAGAAGAAAAAAGCTGTGCAAGTGCGCCATTATTGTATTTAAACAGTATAGCGCATTGTTCATCTACACCGGTTGATGCAGGTGTTATACTTGCTTCAATACTATCTGGTTTGCCTAAAACAGATAGCGCATAAAACACATTGTATATACCTATGTCGAGCAATGTGCCGCCACCTAAAGCAGGATCGTAAATTCTTTTTGCAACAGGCGGTTGCGGAATAAATCCAAAATTTATTAAAACGCTTTTAATATTGCCTAAAGCGCCTTCTTCCTTAAGTGATATTAATTTTTTGTACGAAGGAATAAACTTTGACCAAAGCGCTTCCATCAAAAAAACATTTTTCTTCCTTGCTTTATCAATCATTGCTTTTGCCTGCGTTGCATTTAATGCAAATGCTTTTTCGCACAAAACTGCTTTGCCATATTCCAGGCAAAGCATTACATGCTCATAATGTAAGCCATGCGGGGTTGCAATATATATCACATCAACATCCTGTGATTCCAGCATAGCACTATAACTGCCATAACTTTTTGCTGCATTAAATTCTTTTGCAAAAGCCGCGGCATTCGCTTCATCACGCGATGCTACCACTTGCAGTGTAGCATCTTTTACAAGCCTCAGGTCTGCTGCAAATTTTCTTGCTATTTTTCCACATCCCAGTATGCCCCAGCGTATTATTTTATTCATGCCTGTTGATTAGCTAATTTGAGAATGTCTTTATATACTTCAATATGCACTCCTGTTTCGTTTACAAAAGGAGCATTACACATTGCTTTTGCCAATAGAGTAATATGTATGGGTTTATATTGCTGCATGCCGCCAATCATTAACAATGAAAATACCGGCATAATACCCTGGAAAATTTTTTCAGCAATACGCTTTTCTTTTCTATCGCCCATTAACAGTGATGGACGGAAAATATCTATTGACCTGTAGGGAAATGTTTGTATGGCATGCTCCACTTCGCCTTTTAACCGCACATAAAAATTGGAAGACCCGGCATTGGAGCCTATGGCAGAAATAAGCAGGTATTGCGTAAACCCATTTTCAGATCCATATTTTGCAGCATTAACTGCAATATCATAGTCTATCTGCCGGTACAAGGTTTTATCGCCCTTTACATTCTTCATTGTAGTGCCAATACAACAGAATATAATATCTCCTGATCCTATTGCCTCTTTGAAAGCCTGCTCGTTTTTGAAATCAATCACTTTTACTTCCAGTTTTGAATGCGATTGCTGTAAAGGCTTACGAACAATAGCCCGAACTTTTTCATAACGATCATCTGCTAAAAGCAATTGCAGCAGATGATTGCCTGTTAAACCTGTAGCGCCCAGTAATACGGCTGTTTTTGCTTGCATGATTTTTATTATTTTGCACACAAGAGATAATCATGCAAATTCAGGAAAATATTTCGCTTCGGCAATATAATACATTCGGTATAGAAGCTTATGCACAATTCTTTTCGGGTTTTTCCTCTTTGGATGGACTTTTAAATATTATAGAAAATAAAAAATATCATCCTTCACTAATATTAGGCGGCGGCAGTAATATACTGCTTACAAAAAATATTGAAGGACTTGTTTTAAAAAATGAGATTAAGGGCATTGAAAAGATCGGTGAAGATGAAAATTTTATTTATGTAAAGGCAGGAGCGGGAGAAAACTGGCATCGGTTTGTACAATATTGTATTGCACGAAATTGGGCCGGATTGGAAAATCTTTCTTTAATACCAGGAAACGTGGGCGCTTCGCCCATGCAGAATATAGGCGCATACGGTGTGGAGATAAAAGATGTATTTCATGAACTTACCGCTGTTCATCTTCAGGATAAAATTATAAAAACGTTTACAGCGCCTGACTGCTCCTTTGGTTACCGGGAAAGTGTATTTAAAAAAAAATCCAAACGTAAATTTGTGATTACTGATGTTACTTACAAATTGCGCAAGCAACCAGTGTTTAATACAGCATACGGCGCCATACAGCAGGAGCTTGAAAGAATGGGCGTTAAAACGTTGAGCATACAGGCAATATCGCAGGCAGTTATTAATATTCGTTCATCAAAATTGCCAGACCCGGCTTTAATAGGAAATGCGGGCAGCTTTTTTAAAAACCCTTCTATCGATAAACTTAGCTATACGGTTTTAAAGGAAAAATTCCCATCTATTGTTGCTTATGAAAATGAAGATGGCAGTATGAAATTAGCGGCAGGATGGCTTATTGAACATTCCGGGCCTGATGCAGATAAAAGCTGGAAAGGCTATAGGGTAGGAGATGCAGGTTGCCATGCAAAGCAGGCGCTTGTATTAGTAAATTATGGTAATGCTACCGGAAAAGAAATATATGATTTGAGTGAAGCGATTTTGCAGAGTGTAGAAAAAAAATATGGAGTGTTGCTGGAAAGGGAAGTAAATATAATATAGGTGTTATAGTTTGTAGTGAAATAAATGTATTGCCGGATATTCCTGGAAAGCAACTGTTTTAATCCTTCACCAGCTCCTGTATTTTTCTTCTGTCACCAACAATCCATATAATATCATTCCACTCAAATATGGTGTGTGAGTCAGGGTTTAAAATGCGTTTACCATCTCTTTCAATACCAACCACAAGCCCGCTTGTTTTTTCCCGTATGCCGGATTGCCTGATGGTCATGCCTTTTAATAAGGTGTGCTCATCAACCACAATTTTTTGCAGCGCAATATTGTCGGTATCATCGGTTTGATTTTCCATCGGTTCTTCAGCGGCATCTATAAGCGGTTTAAAGGTTTGCAGTTGTTCATCTGTGCCTATCACACCAATATCATCCAGCGGGTATAATCTTTCCTGCGCACTTGGCGCGTAAATGATTTTTTCTCCGCGCTTAATAAAAGCAATATTGATACCGTATTTTTCACGCCATTCCAGCTGCTGCAATGTTAATCCTATAAATGGCGCATTCTGGTTTACAGTAAAATCAGCAAGGTGAGCATCCCACGGCGAGAATGAGGAATTGGGGTCGCCATTAACGGTGGCGGCTTCGTTTTCTCTTTCATTAAGATTATCAATAAAACGACTGTGAAGCCGGTTGTAAAAGCTTTGTATTCTTTTAGAAAAAACAAACAACACAATAATTGAAACGGGTACAACTACTACAAAAGCGATAAAGCTGGAATAAAGCCTGTCAACCATAAAACCTACAAGAAATACCGCCACTAACACACGGCAAACTTCCAATACCAACAAAGGCCCGTGATTATATTTCTTATCAAGCCATAATGTTGTATACGCAGAATTATGTGGTTTGCGTGCCATCAGTGCCCATATAAAAGGGGCTGCCGCCGCAAATGTTATGATGAGTACGAGCAGTTTACTTAAGCCCAGGTTATCTAAGCGCTCATTTAAAAAAGGTAATAAAAATGTAAATGATAGCAGCATCAATGCCACTATTATTATTGCATTGGCGCCAATAATTAATGCATACGATCTCAATACAATTCTCCACTCACTTTCAGCCTGTATGTTTTGTGCGCCGGTGGAGTAGCGGTTTAATGTGTTTAATAACCGCGGTGGCAACAAACGGCTGATGAAATTGTAAAATGGTTCTGAAAATTTAATAAAATATGGTGTGGTGAATGTAGTAATGGCTGATACGCCAACAGCTACCGGAAACAAAAAATTGCTGGTAACGCCCAGGGTTATACCAAGCGTGGCAACAATGAAAGCGAACTCACCTATTTGCGCCATACTCATGCCTACCTGTATAGATTGCTTTAACGGCTGGCCGGATAACAGCGCGCCGATAGTTGTACTTATCATCTTACCAAAAATGGTAAGCAATGTTACCCATAATATTGCCCAGCGGTGTTCTATCATCGCGGCAGGGTCAATCATCATACCTACAGATACAAAAAATATAGAACCAAATAAATCTTTTACAGGTTTGAAAAGATGTTCAATTTTTTCTGCTGATGTGGTTTCGGCTAAAATAGAACCCATAACAAAAGCGCCTAATTCGGCAGAAAAACCAATTTGCGTGGCAAGCACTACCATACCCAGGCATAAACCTATGGCGAGAATCAGCAGCGTTTCTTCATCCAGCAATTTTTTTGTTCTTCGTAAAAAGCTTGGCAGTAAAAATATACCCGCCATAAACCAAACCGCCAGGAAAAAAAGTAATCTTAAAATAGAGGAAATCATTTCTGTTCCGTCAAATTGTTTGGTAACGGCCATGGTTGATAATAACACCATCAGCAATATCACTACAATATCTTCCACTATCAATACACCAAATACAATACCCGCAAACTGTTTTCTTTTTACACCCAGTTCATCAAATGCACGTATTATAATAGTGGTTGATGAACTTGCCAGTAAACCTCCGAGAAACATACTATCCATTACAGACCAGTTCATCCACCTGCCAACAAAATAACCTAAAACAAGAATAGCTACAATTTCAACAATGGCTGTTATAGAAGCCGCACCACCTACACGTAGCAGTTTTTTAAAACTAAATTCAAGTCCAAGACTGAATAATAAAAAGATAACACCAATTTCAGCAAGCGTTTTTACATTTTCATTATCAATAATAGTGGGAACAATAGATACATGAGGCCCAACCAGGAAGCCTGCAATAATATAGCCAAGTACCAATGGTTGCTTTATTCTACGGAATAGCAGCGTTACAATGGCGCCTGCCGCTAAAATGAGCGCTAAATCTGCTATTAATTTTGGTAGATGCCCCATTGATTAATATTCAACTTTTATTAATTAAGAATAACGGTAGCCTTAACCGGTTAACAACGTTTAATATGAAATCCTTTGGAAAATTTTAATGCGAATACCTTACCAGGGCACAAAGCTTTATCGTTAAAGCATTAAGCAAGGCGTAGTCGCAAATTTAATCATTTCACTGCTAAAAGCCGCTCCATTACATAAAAAACTGCGGGACAAAATGTGGAATTTTTCAACGTGATTTTCGGGCGGTTTATCAATACATCTTCATTAGTGTAAGGAAAACGTTCGCAATCAGAAGGGCGGTGTTCATAAATGCTGCAATAATTATCAGTGCCTAAAAAAGGGCAGGGGCTTTGTTTTGTAACATAATCTCCATCTTCATCAAGGCGCAGATAAATATCAATAAAAGTACTTTCTTTCATTTTAAGGTGCCTGCTTATACGTTTTATGTCAGGCGTTTTAAAACGGGGAGAATAATTTTTGCAGCATGCCGCGCATTTCAGGCAATCAACATGTTCAAATACTTCTTCATGTAAATCGGGAAGGCGTTTTAAGATTTTATTTCTGTCAGGTTTGTGTAAAAAATGAGCATAGGCTTTTTGCCGGGCAGCAGCTTTTTTTTGCCACTCCTTGTCTTTCCATTCACCAGACCTGAATGGCGATATATCTTTTTTATCGTTGCTCATAATTTAATTAATTGGTAGAAAACCAGGCTGCAAGTTACATAACTATTAATGCACATCAGTTATCTTTGCGGCGCAACAGCATATGGATTCATTAAGAGAACAGATATTAATACTCGTAAGCACGCCTGTTTATATACTGATTATCGGTATTGAAGTATTACTGAGCAACTACAGGCATCAAAAATTATATACCTGGAAGGATACGGTAACCAATATATACCTTATGATTCTGAACGGCGCGATAGATCTTATGTTTCGCGGCGTGTATATTTTAATACTTGATTATTTCTATCGTCATCATGTTATTGCGTTTCATAATGTGATTGTGTATTGGGTGATGTTGTTATTATTTGAAGATTTTTTGTATTACTGGCTTCACCGCTTTGATCATGAAATAAGATTATTCTGGGCAGTGCATGTAACGCATCATTCATCTGAGCATATTAATTTTTCGGTTGGTTTCCGTTCTTCTGTTTTTCAGCCGCTATACCGGTTCGTCTATTTTATTCCGCTTGCGCTGATGGGTTTTAAAGCGCTTGATATTGTGTTTATGTATTCAGCAACGCAGATATGGGGCATTTTTGTACATACCAAACTGGTGAAGAAAATGGGATGGCTGGAATATATTCTTGTAACGCCTTCGCACCACAGGGTGCATCATGCTTCTAATCCTAAATATCTTGATAAAAACATGGGCATGTTCCTCATCATCTGGGATAAACTGTTTGGTACATTTCAGCCCGAACTTCCTGAAGGAGCATACCAGCCAATAAAATACGGCTTAACCAAACCTTTGGAAAAAGAAAGCTGGGGTAATATTATTTTTCATGAATGGAAAAGCATACTGAATGATTTAAGAAGAACAGATATTGGCTGGCGTGAAAAAATGGGTTATATATTCGGCCCGCCCGGCTGGAGCCACGATGGCAGCCGCCTTACCAGCGAAGAAATGCGCAAGGAAGAAGAAGGCGTATATGAGGATGAATATGTAAGAGAAGTGGTGAGGAGTAAGCGGTAAGTATTAAATATAAGTTACAGGTTCCAGGTTGCAGGCTCCTGGTTGCAAATTAAAAACCTGTTGCATATTGGCATAACCTGAATTGCTAATGCTTTTTCCTACACCTTTCACCTTCCACCTTACTAAAAGAACAGCTTATCCACATTGTTTTTCCTGCCTTCTGCATGCCTTTATTAATCACTTGTATTGTCGTAACTTTGCACATCTTTTTTTACACCCTATAATTACAGTATTCATTATGAATGTATTTGAGTCACAGGCAACTGAGTTTCTTTCCCGTCATATTGGCCCCAATGCTTCTGAAACAAAAGAGATGCTGGAGACGATGCAGATATCGTCAATGGAAGAATTAATTAAACAAACTGTTCCCTCTTCCATATTATTCCACAACCGCCTGGCTTTGCCTGAAGCACAAAATGAATATGAATACCTGCAGGAGTTAAAGGCTGTAGCACAGCAAAACAAAGTGTTCAAATCGTATATAGGTCAGGGTTATTATGGTACAATAACGCCATCGGTAATTTTGAGAAATATTTTTGAAAACCCGGGTTGGTATACCCAGTATACGCCTTACCAGGCTGAGATATCGCAGGGGCGCCTGGAGAGTTTATTGAACTTCCAGACACTTATTGCCGATTTAACAGGACTTCCCTTCAGCAATGCATCATTGCTTGATGAAGCAACTGCTGCTGCGGAAGCGATGTCAATGTTCTTTCATCACGTAAATAAATCTGATAAGGCAACAAAGCCTAAGTTTTTTGTAGATAATGCTATTTTTCCGCAAACGATTGATGTGGTTATAACCCGTGCTTTGCCAATAGGCGTTGAGCTGGTGTTTGGCGATTACCAAAATGCAAATATTGATGAAACTTATTTCGGCGCCATTGTTCAGTATCCCAACAATAATGGAAGTGTTGAAGATTACAGGAGCTTTATAGAAGAGGTGCACGCGGCAAACGGGTATGTGGTAATGGCTACTGATTTGCTTGCACTCACACTGCTTGCGTCTCCCGGCGATCTTGGCGCTGATGTAGCCATAGGTTCTGCACAGCGTTTTGGTGTGCCGCTTGGCTATGGTGGGCCGCACGCCGCATTCTTTGCTACAAAAGAAGAATTTAAAAGGGGAATGCCCGGTCGTATTATTGGTATAAGTATAGATGCTAAAGGCAACCGTGCTTTAAGAATGGCGTTGCAAACAAGAGAGCAGCATATTAAAAGAGAAAAAGCTACTTCTAATATTTGTACTGCGCAGGCATTGCTGGCAAATATGGCCGCGATGTATGCAGTATATCACGGACCGCAAAGATTAAAAAATATTGCAACCCGCATTACCATTCTTGCGAAAACATTATCTGATGCATTGAGTGAAATGGGATATACAAATGAAAACAATACCTTTTTTGATACGCTGAAAATACGGGTAAATAATGTAGCAGCCTTAAAAGCTGTTGCTGAAGCAAAGGAAATAAATTTCAGGTATTTTGATGATAAGTATGCAGGTATTTCCCTTGATGAAACCACTTCGCAAAAAGACATTCTTGATATACTCTATGTATTTGGCGAAGCATCAGGAAAAACAGGTGTTGCTGTTGCATTTAGTGAAGATGATTATGCGGATAATATTCCCGATGCGTTGGAGCGTAAGTCGCCTTACCTTGCTCAGCAGGTGTTTAACACACACCATAGTGAAAGTGAAATGATGCGATATATACGTTTCCTCGAAAACAAAGATTTATCGCTTATCACTTCTATGATTTCGTTGGGAAGTTGTACCATGAAGTTGAATGCCGCAACTGAAATGATACCTGTTAGTTGGCCGGAGTTTGCCAATATTCACCCATTTGCCCCGGCATCGCAAACCAAAGGATATAAATTTATCATAGATAAATTAAGCGATTACCTCTGCGCAATTACCGGCTTTGATGCATGCAGCCTGCAGCCCAACAGCGGCGCGCAGGGAGAATATGCAGGATTGTTGACCATTAAGAATTATCATAAAGCCAAAGGCGGGGATAACCGTGATGTAGTGTTAATACCCATTTCCGCGCACGGCACTAATCCCGCTTCTGCAGTGCTGGCAGGGTTTAAAGTAGTTGTGGTAAAAAGTGATGGTGAAGGTCATATTGATGTGGCTGATTTAAAAGCAAAAGCAGCACAGTATAAGGATACACTTGCCGCGCTGATGGTAACTTACCCGTCAACACATGGCGTATTTGAGGAGAGCATAAAAGAAATATGTAAGGTTGTGCATGATAATGGCGGGCAGGTGTATATGGATGGTGCAAACATGAATGCACAATGTGGTTTAACCTCACCGGGAAGTATAGGTGCAGATGTTTGTCATCTTAACCTCCACAAAACTTTTGCTATACCCCATGGCGGCGGCGGTCCGGGTATGGGGCCCATTTGCGTGAAAGAACATCTTGCGGCATACCTGCCATCGCATGTAATTAATGATGCTGAAAAAACACATCACCATGCAGTGAGTGCTGCGCCTTATGGTTCGGCATCTATTTTATTGATTAGCTATGGTTATATAAGATTGCTGGGCGCTGATGGTGTTAAAGCGGCTACTGAGTATGCTATTCTTAATGCCAACTATATGCGGGCAAGGCTTGAAAAGTATTACGACATTTTATATCTCGGTGCCAATGGCACCTGTGCGCATGAGTTTATATTAGACCTGCGTCCTTTTAAAAATGCAACAGGAGTTGAAGCGGAAGATGTTGCAAAGCGTTTAATGGATTATGGCTTTCATGCGCCTACTATGGGCTTTCCTGTTCCCGGCACTATTATGATTGAGCCTACAGAAAGTGAAGATAAAGCTGAGCTTGATCGGTTTTGTGAAGCCATGATAAGTATTTATGAAGAAATCAAATCGATAGAAGCCGGCAGGCATGATAAAACAGATAATCCCTTGCATAATGCGCCGCATACCATGCAGGTAATTTGTGCTGATGAATGGACAAACGCATATACAAGGCAGGAAGCTGCTTTTCCGCTGGCATATGTTGCACAAAATAAATTCTGGCCAAGCGTTTCGCGTATAAATAATACTTACGGAGACAGAAACCTGGTTTGTACCTGTGAGCCAACAGAAAGTTATATGGAAGTGGAGAAGTAGCATGAAGCTTTGGGCTTTGGGCTATGAGCTATCAGTGTCTCAAAGCTCAAAGCCCATGGCTAATAACTGTGTATAAACCTATAAGGTTTGCAGCGCTGCATTGCGGCCAGGCAAACCTTATAGGTTTTGTGAGCTCATTCAAAGCCGATAGCTCAAAGCTCATGGCTGATAGCTGACAGCCCCCAGCTATTTATACTCCTCACTCTGCTCTATTGCATTCATAATTTGGTTGAGTATATCATCAAGACTGTCATCGTAATTTATTTGCATAGGGGGTTTAATATTCACTGAAATGTTAGTGCCTTTTTGCATCAGTTTCAGGCTTTTTTTGTGAAAAGCTTTATTAAAATTTTTGATAACAATAGGTATTACTACTGCTTTACTTTGCTTAACCAAAAAAGCAGTTCCTTTTCTGCCGGGGGCAAACGGCGTAGTAGTACCCTGCGGAAAGGTAATTACCCAGTTATTTTTAAGGGTGGTGAGTATTTTTTTGGAGTCAGATAAGTTGAGCCCCTTTCTAACAGCCTTATCTTCTTCAACCCAGGTACGTTTTACGGTAAGCGCTCCTGCCATCGCCATCAATTTTGTCATGAAGGTTTTTTTCATAGTATCTTCTGCAGAAACAAAATATACTCGTGTAAAAGGATTCAGCAGGTAGTAAGGAACACCAAGTTTATTTTCCTTACGCCATTTAACGGCACAAAAAATATGGAGAAATGCAATCACATCCATAAAATAGGTTTGATGATTGCTTACAAAAAGCACATTTTTAGGAGGAAGGTTTTTAATGTTTTCGGTTCCGGTTATTTTCATGCGGTTAATAATGGCAAGACCCGGGTAGGACAAGCTACCGATAATTACATACACAATTTTTCTAACAATATTTATATTCTTCAGCCTTTCCTGCAATGATGCCATATAACTTTTAAATCCTGGTTTAAAGCACAATATAAGTTATTTGCAAAAACTTTGTTAAGTACTTTACAGGCACGGCTACCACTATGTAATGATTATAAAATTTGCATCCAACTTAAAAAAATTATGATCATGAAAAAAGTGTTTTTAACTGTTTTAACGGTATATATTATTTCCGGTATTGCTATTAGTCAAACCAATATTTCTCCTTATATAAATCCCTTTCCTAAAACTATAGCTGTTGCAGGCAGTGCGGAAATGGAAATTATTCCGGATGAAATTTTTGTGCAGGTAGATCTGCGTGAATACGAAAAAAAGGGTTCGGGTAAAATTGATATAGAAACGATCAAGGCAAAATTTTTGAATACCTGTAAAGGTATAGGCATACCTGATTCCGCTATAAGTATTGCCTCTTACCAGGGAATGGATCGTTTAAACTGGTTATACAAAAAACATAAAACACCGGATATGACTGCTTTTGTCAGCTACCAGGTAAAGTTCAGTAACACAAAATCTATTGAGGCTTTAATTGAAAAACTGGATGATGAAGCAACGCAAAATTTTTTTATAGCAAAAACATCGCATAGCAAAATGGATGAATACAGGCGCCAGCTTAAAATACAGGCAATAAAAGCAGCTAAAGATAAAGCAGGCTATTTAGCAGAAGCAATAGGAGAAAGGGTAGGAGAGGCAGTATCAGTAAACGAGCTATCAGAGCCTGTTGATATGGGCATGGAAAATTTTCAATCAAATACAATGATGCGAAGCCAGGTTAAATTGCGCGGAGTTTCGGCATCTGACGAAACTGGTGTGGATTTTAAAAAAATTAAGGTAAGGTTTGAAATAAATGCCATTTTCGCTTTAAAGTAAACAATATATATGCCCATTTGTCTTTACACTGTAAAACATTAAACCATATGGCGCTCATGGCATATATTTTGAGTATATTGTATTAAATAATCTGGTATGAAGAAAATAAACAGGAACGATTTATTGATAGCCGCTGCAATTGGTGCTGCAACAGGTATCCTGGTGTATCTTACAAGGCGATTGAGGGAGCGCCAAATACTTACAAAAGTTTCAGATGAAGGATATGAAACCGCACATGAAGTACTTTATCCCCGAAAAAAGCAAATAAGTGGTAAACTGCACTATGGCCCGGTTTTACCTGAATAATATTTAAACCTGATAAAAAAAGCCGATCACAAAATGTGGTCGGCTTTTTTTATAATATGCTCTTTATCAATAATGTAAATTTTGTAGATGGAAAGGAAAAAAAAGAAACAAAAAAATATTGTCAAGAATTAATTGTTTATGCAACCAATTAAAATCCGCCTGCGTCAAATATATCCGAATATGCGTTTTAATCCTGATGCTGTTAACAAATTTGGAATAATATGTTTAGTAAAAAACCTTATCCGTTCTCTTTTAAACTGGCATTTTAAGAATACACCCTTGGACATTAAGGTTCGGCCGGCCTTGTCTTTAGCCTGAAACATCATTTCCTTAAAAAATAAATATTATGTCATAGATAACTACTTAGAAAGTATTAAGTAGTTAATGGGAAAATTATGCTTCTTCTGGAACCATCATGAGAGAACAACCCACCTGTGATTCAATATTTATGCAAAGACCTAAATTTTTTTAAAGAAATATAATCCACTTGCAAATAAAAAATACCCCTTTGGAAATCAACCCATACTTAAAAGAAAACCTGATCCTGTACCTGTTGAAAAAAGTAGTGCAAACACAACCCGTTATCGATAAAAAGCGCGCCAGTTTTTTCCGTTAACCTTAATACCATATTCCTGAAAGTATATCGGTAATTAAAAACAAAACTGTTTTTTGAATAAAACAGTTTAGGGCGAGTTATGCTTTTTTTGAAACCACATGAGAAAACAACCCGACCTATGTATTCAATATTTATGTAAAGACCCTTTTTTGTTTTTTGCAAACAGAAAACTCATCCTTTTCTATATAACAAAGAAAGGATGGGTTTTTTATTACAAAAAAAATTATTGCTGAAGCATGTTGTACCGCGATCTGTAAACAATTGCATTTACTTATTTATTAACTTGTTTTACTATTTTTTCTTCACAAAAATTGTACATTATTTTAAAAACTTTCTCCTTAAGAGAGGCTACAGAATCTTCCGGCTGAACGTATACTGCGGGAAGAAAATGCATTTCCATTTTTGCAGGCCATAAATAAAAAGGTTTACTGCCGCCAGGTAATACTTTTTTTGTATTAAAGAGTAAAACAGGAATGATTGGTTTTCCCGTATCAATAGCGAGTTTAAATGCTCCGTCGTGAAATGATTTTAATGGTTCATTAGTACGGTTACGGGTACCCTCAGGATATATACACATATGCATGCCCGCCTGAAGAACAGCTTTCATTTTCCCAAAACTTTCTTTGCGGCTGCGCTCACTTTTTCTATCAACCAATATTGAGCCACGCTTATATATTATTCCGAACAAAGGAACCTTTGCTAGTTCTGCTTTGGCAATAGTTTTATTGGGGCCTGGTATAAATGGTGTTGTAAGTGGAATATCCATGTAGGAATTATGATTGCTTGCAACAATATAGTTTTGCTCTTTAATAAAATATTCTCTGCCTCTTATAATTAATCTGCAACCGATCAAAAAAATAAATATCTCCATCCATAATTTTGATATACGACGAAAAATTTCCGTGCCCCCGGGTTCTTTTATATAATTGGTAAGCCAGATTGGTATAATAGCTATCAATAAGGTTATTGTGAAAATTATAGCGCCCCATATTGCCCATATTCTGCCAAAAATATTTTTTATCATAGCTATTTTAAAACCGAATGTAAGAAGGAAAAATAATATCAGGTAAATACTTACTTAAGTCGTTCAATAATTTTGACGGTGCAAAAGAAACAGTTTTCCTGTTGTAAAGTTAATGTAGTGTTTGTTTGCCGATTACGTATTGTTGTGGAAGCTGCTGATAATTCTACTAAAAATAAAGGTGCATAATGCAGTAATGCATATGCACCTTTGTAATTTTCAAAGTTAAAGCAACCAATAAATTGCTTTATGCTGTTACCAGTGCGCCTTCAGGCAATACCGGTCTGCCGGCTAATGCTTTATTAATAGTAGCAAGCACCTGCTCCCTTTCTTTACCAACAAGCTGTAATCTTGGCGCTCTTACATATTCACTGCCTAACCCAACTTTAGATTCAGCAAGTTTAATATATTGCACAAGCTTAGGATGAATATCCAACTCAAGCAATGGCATAAACCAGCGGTATATTGCCAATGCTTCAGCATATCTTTCTGCTTTAACGAGATTGAATATTGCTACTGTTTCTGCAGGAAAAGCGCAAACCAGCCCTGCTACCAAACCATCTGCACCAGCAGCAAGTTCCTCAAAAGTAATGGTATCAACGCCGCAAAGAATTTTATAACGATCCCCAAAACGGTTTAACATGCGCGTTACGTTTGTAACATCTCTTGTAGATTCTTTTACCGCTTCAATATTTTTCACAGGCACAAGCTCATCAAACATGTCAAGCGTAATCTCAATCTTATAATCATGCGGGTTGTTATACAACATTAAGGGAAGATCAGTAGAATTGGCAACAGTTGTAAAATAGGTTACTGTTTCCCTGTGATCGCTTTTATAACGCATGGGAGGTAACAGCATCAATCCATCTGCGCCCCATTTACGTGCCAGAGCAGCCTGGTTAACAGCTTCGCGTGTTGCGCCCTCGGCAATATTTAATATTACGGGTATTCGCCCTTCAATTTTATCAATAGCAAATTTTACAAGCTTTTCTTTTTCTTCTACGGTAAGTACACTTGCTTCGCCGAGTGTGCCCCCTAAAATAATTCCGCTAACACCTGCTTCAATCTGTGCTTCAAGGTTTTTTTCAAACAAGGGCAGATCGAGCTCGTCTGCAGAAGTAAACTTAGTTGTAAGTGCGGGAAACACACCTTTCCATTGTACTGCCATATAGAATATATTTTTTCTCAAAAGTACAATGCCCGGCGGGTTAAAATATTTCGGTTTTTAATCAGTTATACTCAAATCTTAACTTCCCCAAATGCAGCGCCTGCTGTTGTTTTTTGTACAAAATGCGATAGTATTATACCTGTGGCTACAGCCGCGTTAAGTGATTCCGCCCCGCCTATACGGGGTATGGTAATCTGTGTTTTGCTGAGCGCCAGCAGTTCTGGTTTTATTCCTTTGGATTCATTGCCCATTAATATGATGCCGTTTTCAAAATGAGCTGTTTCGTATATCGATTTACCATGCAGCGTTGCCGCATATACGGGCAGATTTTTATGTTGTTTGCACCATTCCAACAGATCAGTATATAGTATATGTACCCGTAAAATACTGCCCATGGTTGACTGAATAACTTTGGGATTGTATATATCAGCACAATTGGTACTACATATTATTTTAGTTATACCAAACCAGTCTGCAATGCGGATGATGGTTCCCATATTACCGGGATCTTGTATTTCATCAAGCATTATAATGTTTTCACCCGGGGTTATACCCGGAAAACTGGTTGCTTTTTTTTGAACGATGGCTAAAGCCTGGTTGGGTGAAGGTAATGCTGAGATGTTTTTCAGGTCATTTTCACTTATTATAGTGAGCGCAGTTTTAGATATATTATCAATTAATTTGCTGCTTTTTTTTGCCCATTCGCCAGTGGCGTATAGTTCATATATTGTTTCAGGCGATTTAAGCAAAAATTCGTTAATAATTTTAGGGCCTTCTATAATAAACCTGTTCTCCTGATCTCTGAATTTTTTATGGAATAAAGTTTGAATATATTTGACCCTGGATTTGCTGAGCACCTTATTACAATTTATGTTTGTTTCACCAACGAAAATACGTTCTTCTTTTTTTCTATATTTCTTTTTTATCATTCTCCTTGCATCCTCATGCACTGTTGTTAGAAAATACAAGCCTAATAAGCCATTTGTTTTTAAGAATGAAATTGAATTTAACGGCAAAGATGTGCCGGGTAATAAAAAAGATTTTAGGTCGCGCCTGGAAAGCCAGATTGAAGATAGTGTGAAGCCTCAGTTTAAGAGCAGTTGGTTTATACGGTCTGTTTTAAACAAGCCGCCGGTTCTTGATAGTAATTATGTTTTACAGTCGGTATTGAACATGAATAACCTGCTGCATAATAATGGTTTTTTTCGCAGTGAAGTAAAGGCAGACTGGAGCAAAATTGATACTGTTGAAGATAAGCGTGACCAACAAAGGGTTACTGTTGTATATCGCGTTAATACAAATAAGCAATTTCACATTGATACCATAGCATATTCTTTTGCAGATACTAACCTGCAAAAGCTTGTTACAGGCGACAGTAAAAATTCTTTGCTGAAAAAGCAGGAGGCTTTTAACCGTCAATTGGTAGATGAAGAGTTGAACAGGATCATTGAGCTCTTCAGGGATAATGGTTATTTCCGCATTAACCGTGAAATGATAAGGGCGGAGCTTGATACCGTAGATATATCACTTATTGATCCTACAGCCGATCCTTTTGAATTTATACGTTTGCAGGTACAGGCGCAAAAAAGAATACAGGATCCTAAAATCAGTATCAGAATTTTGGAGGTACCTGTAAAAGATAGCGCAGTTACCCAAGCATATACCATCGGAAACGTGGTTATATTTCCTGATGACCCGGCTGAATTTATGCCCGGCGACAGGCAGCAGTTAAAAAGAACAAAATATGGCGGCTATACTATTTTAAGCAGGTATAATCTGTTTAAACCATCATTTCTTGTAAAGCGCATTGCACTTAAGCCCGGAGATGTATACCGTGTTTCAAACTATAATAAAACCCTGTTGAATTTTAATCGTATTGAAGCATGGCAGAATGTAAATATTGTAGGTCGCCCACGAGATTCAACCACGCAGGCGCTTGCAGATTTTTATATAAGAATGGTACCTGCAAAAAAATATGCTTTCAGTATTGATTTTGAAGGATCGAGTATTCTCTCCGCCCAGAATCAATTGTTTAATGCAGGTAATAAAGGGCTCGCTATAAATTTTCAACTTAAAAACCGCAACGTAGGTAAACAGGCGCTTCAGTTGCAGAATACATTCCGAACAGGCGTTGAGTTTACGGATTTCAGTAAAATATTATCATCTGAAATAAGTTTAAGCAACAAGCTGATTTTTCCTTACCTGCTTACTCCTTTTAGGCTGCGGGATGAAAAAAAAATTATTAATGCCAAAAGTTATATAACGCTTGACGGTTCTTATATTGACAGGTATCAATATTATAAAATCAATTCTATTAATGCCTATGTTGGATATGAGTTTCAGCGAAACAGCAATGCCAGTTGGCAGGTAAGATTTCCCAATGTAGAATATACCCGCATTTATGATAAGGGGGAAGGTTTTCAGCAACTACTTGATGATTATCCTCTGCTGAAATACTCTTATAATGATGGATTAATAATTGGTATAAATGGAACGTATACCCGAAGATTAAATCCTGCAAATGCAAGAAGTTTTGGCATTGTAAGATTGTATGGCGAAGAATCCGGATTGATAATAGGTAGTGTATTTAAAAATCTTACAGCACAGGGAAAAGTACTACAGGATCTTTACAGGTTTATTAAGCTAAGTGCAGATTACAGGCATTATATAACACAACCTAAAACATCGTGGGCATTTCGTTTTTTTGCAGGTTATGGTATCGCATTCGAAACGGAGAGCAGGAAGGATAACGATGTAACACTGCCTTTTTTTCGCCAGTTTTTTGCCGGCGGGCCAAATAGTATGCGTGGATGGCGGTTGCGTAAATTAGGACCGGGTTCAAGTATTTTTTATGATACCCTAAGAGTTAGAAGTTATGATGCGGATGGCAACCTTATTGAAAAAAGATTTGACGACAGGTACGCAGATATTCAACTGGAAGGAAATATTGAATACCGCTTTGATATTTTGCCGATATACGGGTATTGGTTAAGAGGCGCATTGTTTAGTGATATTGGAAATGTTTGGATCAGAAAATCTGAAGAACCGGAATTTCAATATGGGGTGTTTAAATTAAACCGGCTGTATGCGGATATTGCTGTTGCGGGAGGAGCAGGACTGCGGCTCGACTTCCGTTATTTCCTTTTAAGATTTGATTTAGGCTGGCGGCTAAAAGATCCATTGTATGCTTCTGATGCATCTGCAAAAACAACAGATGGCGGATGGTTTATAAAGAGCAATATGCAATTACCAACATTCCAGTTTGGGATAGGGTATCCGTTTTGAGGGGCTGTGAGCGGTGAGCTATGGGCTATGAGCCGCCAGTTTTCAGCTATCAGCTGGTTGTGAAACCTATAAGGTTTGCCGGGCGGTTTTGCAGCGCTGCAAACCTTATAGGTTTAACATCTCACAGCCCATAGCTCACGGCTCACAGCTTTCCGCTTTCAAAAACCCATCCATCGTTTGTGATTCATTCAATGTATAGTTCCCTATTCTTGTTCTGCATAAACTGCTTAAGTATCCGCCGCAGCCAATTGCTGCACCAAAATCATTTGCCAAACTGCGTATATACGTTCCCGTTGAGCAGGTTACCTTAAAATGTATTACCGGCATTTCAATATGGGTGATAGCAAATTCTTTTATATAAATAGTGCGTGGCTCCAGTTGTACTTCTTTGCCCTTGCGTGCCAGCAGGTACACAGGCTTCCCGTTTTTTTTTATGGCAGAATGTGCAGGAGGCACCTGTTGAATCTCTCCGGTAAATGGTATGGTGGCGGCGTATATTTTTTCAGGTGTGATATTTTCAAAAGAAGTAAAATTTTCAGGTTCACTTTCCAGGTCGTAGGTTGGGGTAGTGGCGCCAAGGGTAATGGTGCCCGTGTATTCCTTCTCCTGCGCCATATATTCATTAATCTTTTTAGTGAATTTTCCCGTGCAAACAATCAACAGGCCTGTTGCAAGCGGATCGAGTGTGCCTGCATGTCCTACTTTTTTAATTTTAATGCGGTTGCGGATTTTGCGTACCACGTCAAATGATGTCCAGTATAATGGTTTATTGATTAGTAAAACTTTTCCTTCTTCAAAAGAATTTGATGACATGCTGTCTTATTTATCTGTGTTTCATTCGCTTGTACAAGTTGCCAGGCAAATCACATCATTATGTATATTGTTATACATGTGAAACTAATAGCTTATGGCTCACAGCTGATAGCTTTTTTGTATCTGTTCCGCACAAAATACATTAAACTCCGCTTCATTTACATTGCTGATATAAGGCTCAATTTCTCTTTGCAGTACTTTGTTGTTTTTAAAATCAAGTGTAAACAGATTGTCTTTCAATATTACATTGGTAAATTCATTCCATTTATATTTCTTCCTGAAAAAAGTATTGATCACAATCTGCTCGTCAGATACGCCTACCTCCAGGGGATGACGCGCCTGGTGATCAAACAAAACAAACAGTACAAACAAAATAAAAACCCAACGCATGTTTGGGATAAACAACCATATAATTCCTGTTATAAGTAAGGGATGTTTAAATGTAACAGATGATTTGCCGGAACTTTTTTTAAGCCATATAGCACGCGCTATAGTTATGGGAATAAGCAAAGAGCCCAGGAAAATAACATTGAGGAAATTGCTTTGCAAAAAGCTGTGATAAATAAAAAACGCAAAAGAAATAAAGCAAAGTAAGATGCTGATTAAATCAATGTTAAGCGTTTTCTCTTTTTTTACAATGAGTATGTATTGAAAAAGATCTGCTTGTTTACCTGGATCTGCCATTAGTTTTTTGCTACCATTAAATTACATAATTTGAATAATACTCTCGCGCCTACATTTTCATCCCATTCATTACTGCTTACACCGGTTTCGCATAAATCAAAACCTATTAATGTACGCCCACTTTCGAGTATTTTGCGGAATAAATAAGATAATTGTTCCAGCTCAAAACCTCCCGGCACAGGCATACCTGTGTGCGGACATAAGGTTCTGTTCAGCCCGTCTATATCAAAACTGATAAAAACATGTTGCGGAAGATTGCTGATGATATCACCGGATATCTGCTGCCAGGTTTGTCCTTCAAATATCGATTCTTTGATTTTCTTATCTAAATAAGCGATTACCCTGCCATTGCTGTTGTTAATATAATTCCATTCGCTTTCGCAATAATCACGCACACCTACCTGCACTAATTTGGTAATCTGCGGAATTTCTGTAAGCGCATTATACATAATAGAAGCATGAGAATATTTTAAATTCATATACGCTTCTCTTAAATCGCAATGCGCATCAATCTGCAAAATGCCAAACTCACTGTATTTTCCTGCTATAGCTTTATAAAAACCAAGCGGTACACTGTGGTCTCCGCCTAATACGCCAACCAGTTTACCTTTAGCAAGCAAATCTTTTGTTTGGTCGTATACCCATTGATTTAAAAAAGCACTGCCTTCATTAACCTCTTTAAGTGTTTTACACATAAAGCGGTTTTCATCAATGTTTTCGCCCTGGGAGATATAGTTGATATATAGCTCGGATTCCTTACGCAGGTAATCGCTTTTAAGCAATATTTTTCTATCCTGCTCACGTAAAAAGAAACCCTGCCGCCAGCCTTCTCTTACGTCGGCATCAAAAATTTCTACATGCAGGCTTGCCTTTTGTATACGCTCAGGCGCCCTGGCAGTGCCGGCAAGATAGCTTACCGTTACTTCCCACGGAACGGGGAGTATAACCAGCCTGGCTTCTTCTTCCGTAAAAGGCAACCCGAAGATGTTGTAATTAGGATTACCGGACGAATTGGGGTCAAATTTGGAAAGGTCCATAATAATTTATCTATGACTTCAAAAAAGCGGTGCAAGTTATGGCCGTTTTTCTATTAAACACAATAAAAAAACTCTTTATTAAACGCATCTCATGCAGCTTTAGTTGCAAGCATGCCTGAGATTTTATTTTCCCGATTATAGTGTTCAAGGTTTATGCCAGTATAAGATGTTAAAGTTTTGTGATTGTACTTATAAAACCTGCTTTTAGTATGGCAGGTGTATTTTATTGCCTGCTTAAATAATTATTGCGTTGATTTTTAAGCTAATTTTGCAGTGTTCAACCGTATTTTCCATTATGAAAAGAATTCATATAATCACATTAATATTGATTGCGGCAGCCATTGCATATATGCTGGTTACCATGTCAAAAGATCTTACTACTTATGATACGATCGCTTCTGCACGCCAGAAACAAGGTAAATATGTTCACCTGATTGCTAAATTAGACAGAACAAAAGATATTGATTACAATCCCATAAATGACCCGAATTATTTGGCATTTTATGCGGTTGATTCACTTGGCGGGCAAACAAAAGTGGTATATCACAGCACCAAACCGCCTGAACTGGAAATGAGCGAAAGAATTGTTTTAAAAGGGAAAATGAACGGGGATACATTTGAATGTAAAGAGATATTATTAAAATGTCCTTCCAAGTACAAAGATGATCCTGCGCAAAGAGAAAAGGAATTAAAAAATAAAATGCAGGATTAATCAGACATGATTTACCAGGGTGAACATTTATGGGTTGGGCAGTTAGGACATTTTTTTGTTCTCCTGTCTTTTATCGCTTCTTTGGTTGCAACGTTTTCTTATTTTAAAGCTACACAGGCTAAGTTGGTTGAGGAACATAATAGCTGGAAAAAACTTGCACGCATTTCCTTTATCATCGAAACTTTATCGGTACTGTTCACTTTTGTACTGTTGTATCTTATTATCTACAATCATTACTTTGAGTATGAGTATGCCCGCAGGCATTCAAGCCGTAGCCTGCCCACAAAATATTTACTGAGCTGTTTTTGGGAAGGGCAGGAAGGAAGCTTCATGCTTTGGAATTTCTGGCATTGCGTACTTGGATTAATTGTAATGAGTACCGCAAAAAAATGGGAAGCGCCTGTTATGACGATTATATCGCTTGCACAGGTTTTTCTCGCTTCGTTTGTAGTAGGACTTTACTTCTTTGATGTTAAAATCGGCAGCAGCCCTTTTGTGTTGGTGCGAAATGAAAATCCCTGGGCGCCTATCTTCCAGGATCCGCAATATCTTCAGAAATATCTTCGCGATGGAAACGGCCTGAATATCCTGTTACAGAATTACTGGATGGTTATACATCCCCCGGTAATCTTCCTGGGTTTTGCTTCTACTGTTGTTCCCTTTGCATTTGCCATGGCAGGATTATGGAAAAAAGATTACAGGGAGTGGATAAAAGCCGCTTTACCGTGGACGCTTTTTAGTGCGGCAATGCTGGGTGTAGGCATAATGATGGGAGCAGCATGGGCCTATGAGTCGCTTACGTTTGGCGGTTATTGGGCCTGGGACCCTGTAGAAAATGCATCATTGGTTCCCTGGTTGATTATGGTTGCAGGGGTGCACATTATGCTGGTAAATAAATCAACAGGGCATTCATCCAAAGCCAGTTTCTGGTTTTTGTTTCTTGCATTTTTAACGCTGGTATATTCTACTTTTCTTACCCGCACCGGTGTGCTTGGCGATACTTCTGTGCATTCATTTACGGGAGAGGGCGATTCATTATTCTGGCATTTGATTACAAAAATGTCTTTATTCTCCCTACTGTTCATTTTTCTCTATTTTAAAAACAGCAAACATATTCCTGTAGTAAAAAAAGAAGAAGAAATTTCATCAAGAGAGTTCTGGATGTTTGTGGGCGCATTGGTATTTTTTATTTCCGCGGCGTATATTACTTTTTATACTTCGCTGCCCATCGTCAACAAAATATTTGGTACCAATAAAGCTATTGGCGAAGACCCTGAATATATTTATAACAGGGTAATGGTATTGATAGCAGTGATTATAGGATTGCTTACAGCTATAACACAATACCTGAAGTATAAAGGAACGCCAAGGGATTTCTGGATGAAAAAAGTTGCTGTTCCTACAGTTATAGCAGCATTGATATCTTTAGCAATAAGCATTTTTGGAAAAATAAGTTATGACAAATATGGCGCCGGGTATCTTGGCGCTATTCATCTTGCATTGTTTGCATCCATTTATGCAGTAGTGGCTAATATTGCTTATATATGGTCTGGCTTAAAAGGTAAGTTGAAAGCAGCCGGCGGTTCTGTTGCGCATATAGGTTTTGGATTAGTGCTGGCGGCGATTTTAATTACTTCTTCAAAAAAAGAAGTGATATCTATTAACAGAACAGGCATAATGATACCAGGCTTAACAGATCCGAAAGGAAGACCGGATAACGGGCTTGAAAATATTACACTGATAATGGGCGTGCCTGCACCAATGGGTAAGTATACGGTTACCTATGAAGGCGATACTACTTTGCCAAATGATGAGAAGTTGTATTTTAAGGTAAACTATGTGCGTATGGATTCGGCAACACAAAAAATTAAAGAGCAGTTTACATTATACCCTGATGCATTTTTAGTGAAAGGAGAGGAGGGTAGAACACAATTATCTGCCAACCCCGACTCACGCCATTACTGGAATAAAGATATTTTTACTTTCGTTACTTCCATGCCCGACCCTGAGGCCGCAAAAGATACCGCTACGTTTAAAAATATAGTTGTGCGTGCAGGCGATACCATCTACTATTCCAAAGGCTATATTCTGGTTAACCAGATTATTGAAGCGAATAAAAACTCCAATAAAGATTTACCGCTGGTTGATAGTGCATGGCTTGCAGATGTAAGCGTTGTGAGTAATGATGGTATGAGTTATAAAGCAAACCCTGCTTTATTTGCCAAAGGCAATAGTTTAATACCCAAAAGAGATACCGTTATTTCGCAAAGCCTTATATTGCAGGTTGACAAAACCAATAATGGTATAGCGTTAGGAGTAAAAGAATCTAATGCTGTTATGAAGTATATTACTTTAAAAGCTTTTCAGTTTCCATTTATCGGGCTGCTCTGGCTCGGTGTTATTATTATGACAACAGGCTTTTTTATAAGCATGTTCAGGAGATTTTCTGCCAGTTAGGTTCATAAATTTTGGGTGCATTTAAAAATGTTGTAAAGGTTGCCAACCTTCAACACGTTCGCTTTAGTATTAAGAATACCTATCCCAAAGGTTGGCAACCCTGGATTCAGAGCGACAATTTTGAATACACCCTACATTTTTTATCCCGCTCATCTTATTGTATTTTCCAGTACAATAACAGAAGGACCCGTGGTTAGCCACTTTTTTCCCAGCCCTGTTGTATCTCCATCTGCTATAAAATACACAAATGAGCCTAAAACCAGGTCTGTATCTCCATCTGCATCCATATCACCTGCATCCATTACAATCCACCTCCCTTTTGTTGCTTCCGGAAATGAGTAGTCGTCAAATTTCAGGTGTCCTTTATTTTCCAGGTAAATAAAACTTTCGGTGGCGTAGTTGCGATAATCGGGAAAGAAAGAAATTGCAGCGATATCAGGATCGCCGTCCAAATCATAATCGCTTACTATGGCTTTGTACGCACCATTCATTTGATAGAAATAAGACTGCCGGAAATTGTTTTTACCATCATTTAAAAAAATATAAATGCCGTGATATTTTTTCAGGATTGGCGTTTTGTCTGCATTGTCTCCGCACACATATACAATATCATCAAAACCATCTTTGTTGAAATCAGCCAGCTCAATATGCTGAGATCCATAGAGAGGAGGAAATGATAATAACCGCTTTTCTTTAAACCTGCCTGCTCCCAGGTTCTCGTATAAAAAAATGGCCTCATCAGCCTGGGCCATTAATACATATATGTCAGGCAATCCATCTCTGTTGGCATCTTTAATAATTGCAGTAATTGCGCCGGGTTTACTCCTGAGCACATTTTTGGTATAGCCGCCGTTTTGGTTGTGCTGAAACCAGGCCAATTCACCAGTTTGATTACCAAATTCACAAACCACAGCATCTTCCAGTCCATCCTTATTCAAATCCCCGTATGCTATACAAACCGGTCTTTTTAAGTTTGGAATAAGCATATCACCGGAGTGATATCCCCTCCCGGTATCATTTTTTATCAGTAACTGTAAAGAGCCGCCGGGTGCATCAGTAGGGAAAATACCATTGCCTGCAATAGTAAGGTATAACTCATTTGATTTTTCCCTGAACTGCACAGGCGTTGACCTCAGTGGCAGGCTGAAATTCTCCCGCAAATCAGGGTTTAAAAATGTCAGGACATTTCGGCCGGGCTTTCCGTCTGCATACGCTATACCCTTATTATCCGGAAGTATTTTAACCATTGTGGTTAATGCGGGGCGATGCGAAAATGAAGTTTCTTTATACCGGAAATGTTTAAGCCCCACGCGGATAGGGGTTTCCCGGACAGGCGGTAAAATGGTACCAGGTGAGTTTTTAAGAAAATATTCCTCGATTTTGTGCCAGTCTTCCCTTGCTAAAACCGGTTTTTCAGGAAATATGTTGGCATTGCGCACTACTTCGCCGCTTATGCCCGGATCAAATAAGCTATCTGGTCTGTACCCGCGGTTGTATATGCCCATGCGATAACCCATAGCAGGAAGTACCGAAAGCTTCCAGCTGGATGTGGGTAATAATTCCGGACTAACAAAAGCGTGGCAACTGCTGCAATAGGTTAAGGCCAGTTCTTTTCCTGAAAAAGAAGAAACCGGGGGTTCTTCTATTGCAGGGGTATCATTTTTTTGTTTGGTTTTACATGCAATGAGGAGTAATGCCACCAAAGAAAATGCAATCAATTGTTTCATGCGCTTACTGAAGATAAAGAATAAATAACACGCCAAATACTCAAAAGCTATATTTATATCTGTTAATATATAACACAAAATAATATTCCCTGGTAAGGCTTTTTAACTTTGCTTTAGTTAAATTATTTCGTGTTGGCAGCGGTTGGGTTACCATTATTGTCTCACACGTATTAAAAATCAGGAAAAATCGTTTATTTTAATTATTGAATGACGCGTGTGTGTAAACTATATCGTACATCAACCCTCACCGTACTCTTTGTTACAGCATGTTTTTTTGCAGCGCAATCACAAAGCAGGTACGGAGTAAATGATACCCTTACTGTTCCTGCTATTATTTACCAGGGCGATACCATTCCTTACCGGGAACTTTCCACCGTATATATTTTTCTTGATCTTACACCTGCGCAGCGAAAAGCGCATAAAGAATGGACCAGGTTGAGGAACGCGGTATATGTTACCTATCCTTATGCCAGAAAAGCTTCTATCGTTTTTAATGATATTAAGGCGCATCTTGATACTATTCCGGATAAAGAGAAGCGAAGAGCTTATGTAAAAAGCCGTGAAAAAGACCTGCGCTCCGAGTTTACCAAACCGCTTACTGATCTCTCGGTTTACCAGGGAAAGGTATTGATGAAATTAATTGCGAGAGAAACAGGCAATACCTGCTACGAGATCATCAAAGATTATAAAGGCAGTTTCTCTGCCGGGTTTTTTCAAAGTATTGCATGGGTATTTGGCAGCAGCTTAAAACAAACCTATAATGCCCAGGGTGATGATGCGGTTATTGAGGATATAGTGAGAGAGGTGAGGAGTATGTATGGGTATTATTGAATTGTGGTAAGCGGTAGCATAAAATAATGCTGTCTCTCACCTGCAGTATAAATTATCGCCCATAAAAATAAATGCTCCCGCTGATGGTATACCCAAACATCGTAGCTCCAATTGCCTAACTACATTCCGGAATGTTTATATAAGATAGAGGACTTGTTAAGCTTCATCAAAAATCAAAATATACGTTGCAGCCGTAAGTATTAAATTTTTCTTTTTCTAATCCTTTTTTATAAAAAAGTCCAACAGTTACGCCATGCCCGTTCTCCCTGTCTCGTGGCGTAGTGAATCTGAAACCGGCTCTTACCATCGGACCATAAGACCGCGCAGAAAAATCAGAGTAGGAACTCTTGGAAACAGTAATGCCATAATAGCCGAAGCCTGCTCCCAAATAACCGCCAACACGGCTATCATTTTCCATTGTTGATTTATAACCGAAGTTGTAATCGAGCACTAACGGTATATCATAAGCGAAGGCAAGTCCATAATCATTGTACAGGCTGTTGGCTATGCCAATACCAACACCCAATGGCATTCCCACGCTTACTGAACTGTTATCATATTCAACAAAATTATACCTGGGAAAATAAGAGGCGCTCGTTTGATAAAGCAATACTGAGTTATTATTCCCATCGGTAGATTTACCGTCGAGAACTGAAATTATAGCTCCGGCACTATGCATGAAGCTTTGCGATTTTACTATTTGACTGATGAAAACAAGGGCAATAACAGGGATGATTGATTTGGGTGACATATAGGTTGATTTTTATGTAATATTAGTGAAAGTTGAAATCCAAAACATTAGCATACGTTATTTCTTAAATCTTAATTTAATAATATTTTCAATAATATTTGAAAATTCAAAAATTAACTATAGCTTTGAACTATGAAACTGGAAGAAGCAAAACAACAATTCATTAATAGCTGGGGAGCCTTTGGCACCAACTGGGGTATTAACAGAACAATGGCGCAGATACATGCATTGCTGCTGATTAACCCGGATCCCTTAACACAGGATGATATGATGGAGGCGCTGAACATCAGCCGCGGCAATGTAAATATGAATGTTCGCGACCTGATAGGGTGGGGACTGGCAGAAAGAGTAATATTACCCGGCGAACGCAAAGAATATTTTACCGGCGAAAAAGACATCTGGAAAGTGGTAAAACAGATTGTGAAAGAAAGAAAAAAGCGGGAGCTTGAACCTATGCTTCAACTGGTGGATAAACTGGAACAAACAGAAGGCGATAGAAGAGACAGGCATGTAAAAGCGTTTATGGATACAATTGAAGGCATTAAAAAACTCGGTAAATATGCGGATAAAACACTCGATACTTTAATTAAAGCAGAAGAGCATTGGTTTGTGAGTAATATGATGAAGATGTTTAAGTAAGGTGTAGGGTGAAAGGTATAGGATATAAGGTTAAGGGTGTAGGGTATACGGCATAGGGAAAGCACTAAGAACAGTGAGCTCGGCGATACATAGAGCTGCAAATTATATGGAAGCTGGTTTGCCTACACCTTACGCCCTAAACCCTACACCTTTCCCACGGCTGCAAATTGCGGCTTTTATTTGATTTTGATTATTCAATTTTTTCTGAAAATTTAAATAATTTAGTATGAAACAAAAGCTGCTTATTTACGATGATAACTGCCCGCTCTGCGCATGGTACAGCAACCTGTTTGTACAATATGGTTTACTACAGCCAGAAGAAAGAAAACCTTTTTCAACAATCGATCATGATATTCTTGTAAAAATAGATTTTGATAAAGCAAAAGATGAGATACCTTATGTAGATACAGCTTCTGGTAACGTACTATACGGCATTGATGCGCTGGTGGCTATACTCTCTGCAAAAATGCCCTGGCTGCCTGCGGTAACTAAAGTAAAACCTGTTAATTGGTTTCTGCGAAAACTATATAAGCTCATATCTTACAATCGCAAAGTAATTGTGGCAAAAAAATGCGGAAAAGGAGATATTGATTGTGCGCCTTCTTTCAATGTATTTTACCGGCTGCTGTTTCTGGTATTATCCCTGGCATTCAACTCCGCGATGGTATATCCTATTCATCGTTATATTCTTTCAGCTATACCCGTTTATACCAAATCTTTTTATGAAGTGGAAACAGCGCATTTTATTTTAGTAGTGCTTAACTATACACTTGCTTTTACGTTGCCTGCTAAAAAAGCATTTGAATATTTAGGACAGGTAAATATGCTTGCGCTAGAAACCGTATTGCTTTTGCTACCGCTCATTCCTTTGCTTGCGTATTTTTCTTCTGCACTATGGATAGTTTGTCTGTATTTTTTGCTGCTTACCATCTTTATAATAAGTGAATACCTGCGGCGTATGAACTATGCAGGCATCATAACCTGCAATCGCTGGCTGGCAGCTATTAATATCACATCTTTTTCCGGAATTATACTTTACATCATCAGTTAAATATTTCAATATGAAAAACAAAAAAATAATTATTGCCGGAGGTACGGGTTTTATTGGTGAAGAAATGATCAGGTATTTTGGAAAAGAAAATCAGCTGGTTGTTCTTACCCGGCAAATGATAAATGCGTTAAATAACCGTAATAAGTATTATTCTCTCAATAGCGCTGATCTTACAAACGTGCAATACGTTAAATGGGATGGTATTAATACAGGCTATTGGGTGGCTGAGCTTGACGGGGCAGATATTATCATTAACCTCGCAGGCAAATCTGTAAACTGCCGTTATACACCCAAAAATAAACAGGAAATTTTTGGCAGCCGTACTGATAGTGTTAACGCCATTGGTAAAGCCATCAGGCTGTGTAAAAAGCCGCCTGAACTTTGGATAAACGCTTCTTCGGCTACTATATACCGTAATGCTATTGATCGCAGGCAGGATGAATATACGGGTGAATATCATAACGATTTTTCTGTGCAGGTTTGTAAAAAATGGGAAAAGGCATTGTATGAACAGGATACAGCTCACACCCGCCAGGTAGCGCTGCGTATGGCAATCACTTTAGGACCCGGCGGCGTGCTTATTCCTTATTTTAATTTGCTCAAATTTGGTTTGGGTGGAAAACAGGGTAGCGGCAATCAAATGTATAGCTGGGTACATGCGGAAGATACCTGCCGCATGATTGAATGGTTGTTTGAACATAAACAACTTTCAGGCATATTTAATTGCTGTTCGCCTAACCCTGTAACCAATGCAGAGTTTATGCGCACATTACGCAAAACAACCGGTCATGCTTTTGGGTTGCCGGCTTATGAGTGGATGCTGAAACTGGGAGCGCCATTAATAGGCACTGAAACAGAACTGGTATTAAAAAGCCGTTGGGTTGTGCCAACAAAAATTATTGAAACCGGTTTTAAGTTTAAATATCCATTGTTGAAAGATGCACTGGCTGAGATTATAAAGAAAGTACCGAGGCGACAGTATCATTTAATTTGAAAATTTGAAAATTTGAAAATGTGGAAATTTGGAAATTTGAAAATTTGGAAATTTGAAAATGTGGGAATGTGGGAATGTGGGAATGTGAGAATGTGGGAATGTGGGAATGTGAGAATGTGGGAATGTGGGAATGGTTTGAGTCAGGAAAACCGTTAGGGTAGAGTATTGAAAGCAGGTTTTTCAATTTCAGTCTATAACCGTTGGCAGCAACTTCTATATTTTAATAATGTATTAAAATTTCTATGATTAATGGAATAAAAGGCTTTAAATTTATAAATAAACACACTATGGAAGAAAATACCCAGATCAATCTTCTTGCTGATATTGAATCAACCCATCTTGTTCAGGCAAGTACAGGTAAACGGTTTGCCAACTATATTATTGATATTATTACTTTCTATGTTGCTGTTTTCGCGCTGGGTATTATATTGGCATTGATTAGCCCTGCTTACATTGACTGGATCAATAATGGCAATAACAGCCCCGGATTTAGATTGGTTGATCGCCTCATAGGTCTTGTTATGTACGGCGTATTTATGGGTTTGGTTGAGGCTGTTACAAAAGGGCGCTCGTTAGGAAAGTTAATTACCCGTACCAGGGCCGTTAACCAGGATGGTTCTACCATCGCCGCGGGTACCGCTTTTCTACGTGGCTTAAGCCGCGCTGTACCATTTGAGGCGTTCAGTGCTCTTGGGTCTCCTTCTTTTCCCTGGCATGATAAATGGACCAAAACCTATGTAATCGATATTAAAGAATCCACTATTAACGAATCTTAAATACACTTTAACGTATTTTTCTTTTAGCAAATAAGTATGTAGGCACATACCATATCTCCTTTGGTATATTGCCAGCCATTTGGTTTTGTAAAAGAATTGTATGCTTAAAAGATTAATAAGTTTTGTTGCTTGTTTGATTATTATTGCTGTTGCAGATACGAGCCTTTTTGCCCAGCCCGTATCATTAAAAAATGCAGTAGTTAATATTGCTCCTTCTGTTCCTTCGCCCATGCGGGAAACGGTATTTAAAGTTCTTTCCGAAGAAATAGCACAGCGCACAGGTATTACACTTAAAGCTTTTGATAATCGTGCAGTAAAATCTGCACAAACAATAATGATCGCTTTGTCATCTGACCCTGCACTCAACAGTCAAATACTTTCTATACTTGATAAAAACGGGGCAGAATATAAGAAAGAAGGCTTTCGTGTGGTTAGCATGCCTGGTAATACAATATGGATTGTAGGCGCAGATGCCCGCGGCGTTTTATTTGGTGCAGGATGGTTATTGCGTAACCTGCATATGGCAAAAGGTTTAGTGCAGCTTGATGCGCCTGTTAATTATGCGTCCTCTCCTGCATATGCCATAAGAGGTCACCAGTTGGGCTATCGCACTACTGCCAATTCTTATGATGCGTGGGATGTGAAGCAGTATGAAAAATATATAAGAGAACTTGCCATTTTCGGAAGCAATTCCGTAGAAGGTATTCCTTTCCATGAAGATGATTCACCCAGTCCGCATTTTAAAATACCTGCTGCTGAAATGAATGTGCGCATAAGCGAAATTTGCCAGGCTTATGATATGGATTACTGGGTGTGGACACCGGCAACTATCGACCTAAGCAATAAAGAAAAAAGAAAGGCGGAACTTGATATGCACGAAGCATTCTACAAAAAATGTCCGCGGCTTGATCATATATTTTTTCCGGGTGGCGATCCTGGCGATAATCATCCCTCAGAAGTAATGCCCTTCTTAAAAGAGTTACAAAGCCGTTTGGTAAAATATCACCCCAATGCAAAAGTCTGGATTTCACTACAGGGCTTTAGTGAAGAGCAGGTAGATTATTTTTACCAATACCTCAGGCGTGAAAATCCGGATTGGCTGGAAGGTGTGGTATCAGGGCCCAGTAGTCCGCCCATAGCAGAAACCCGTTTTCGTTTGCCTGCAAAATATAAGCACAGGCAATATCCTGATATTACACATGCTATACGTTGCGAATTTCCGGTTGAAAAATGGGATCAGGCTTATGCGCTTACGCTTGGCCGTGAGTCGGTAAATCCACGTCCTTTTGCATTCGCAAAAATTCATCAAACCTATGCGCCGTTTACAGATGGTTTTGTTTCTTATTCCGACGGTTGCCATGATGATGTGAATAAAGTAATATGGAGCATGCGTGCCTGGGATCCGCAGATGAACGTAAATACAATACTGGAAGAATACACACAATTTTTTTTCAATCCTGCTGTTGCTAAACCTGCCGCTGCCGGGATTGCCGCGCTGGAACAAAACTGGTATGGCCCGCTGCAACAAAATGGTGGCGTTGAGGCAAGTTTTTCATTCTGGAAAAATCTTGAAACAGCAAATTCATCTTTACAAAATAACTGGCGCTGGCAAATGCTTTTGTTAAGAGCGTATTATGATACATATATACGCCGCAGGTTAATATATGAACAATCGCTGGAGCAGCAGGCTAATAAAATATTGCAAACTGCAAATACATCAAATACTGCTGCTGTAATGCAGCAGTCATTAGCATTGGTTACTAAAGGCAACAGTGAACCCATATCAGTTGATTTGAGAAAACGTATTGAAACGCTTTGTGAAGATTTATATCATTCCATAGGTTTGCAAACCAGTGTTCCTAAATATAAAGCCAAAGGGTATGAACGTGGCGCAATACTCGATTTTATAGATTATCCTTTGAATAATCGTTGGTGGCTCGCTGATGAATTTGAAAAGATAAAACAGGAGCCTGCTGAAAAACAGGTGGAACATTTGCAGTTAATAAGCAAATGGGAAAACCCCGGTAATGGAAATTATTATGATGATATATCAAGCGTTAGCAAAGGCCCGCGGGTAAAAACAATTTCTGATGACGCTACAGATATAGCCTGGTGGGAAAATGGAAAGAGCCGGAAACGTTTGTCGTTCCAGACTTTTCAGCGCAGTCCTGTAATTGAATATGCCAATCTCGATCCCAATATAAGGTATATCGTTCGTGTTTGCGGATCAGGCGATGCACTTATCCGTGCAGACGGGCAAAGGCTTTCTCCGATATTGTATAACAAAGAGCCGGAAACCTTTAAAGAATGGATAGTGCCACTCAACGCCAATGCCGATGGTAAAATAACTATTTCATTTGATGAACCAGAAGAATCAAATCTGAATTGGCGCAACCAGTCTAAAATATATGATATATGGTTGCTGAAAGCAGAGTGAAGGTAGGGAGTAATGAGCTATCAGCCTTCACTTATTGCTCACAGCCCACACCCACAGCCCACACCCACAGCTCACCCAAACACTATATTCATTATTTTTGTTTCGGGTGGAAACAGAGTACCCTCGTCTGCAATATGGAATATACCATTATTATCAGTCTGCTGATTATAGCAGCCAATGTAATCGTATCAAACAAAGGTTTTAAAAGTATTGAATTTTTCAGCCGCTACTCATTTGAAGTGGAGAAAGTAACCTTGTACAAACAATACAACCGTATTGTTACATCAGGGTTTCTGCATGTAAACTGGATGCATTTAATCTTCAATATGCTTTCGCTGTTTTTATTCAGCGGAAGTCTTGCCGCCATATTAAATCCATTCTCGTATTTGCTGGTATATTTCGGAAGTTTAATATGCGGAAATTTATTCGCGTTGCTCATTCATAAAAAAGATGGTGATTACAGTTCCGTTGGCGCATCCGGTGCAATAAGTGGATTGATATTTGCTGCTATAGCCCTTGCGCCGGGTTTCAGTATCGGATTATTTTTTATACCCATCGGTATTCCCGGCTGGATATTCGGACTTGCATTCGTATTATATTCCATTTACGGTATCCGTTCCCGTAAGACAAATGTTGGTCACGAAGCGCATCTCGGTTCTGCAATAACAGGCATGCTCATCGGTATACTGCTCGATCCTTCTGTACTACGCTACAATTTATTTCCTATACTCGTTATATTAATTCCCTCGTTAACATTCCTGTATGTGATTATTAAAAAGCCGCATTTGCTAATGATAGATAACCTGTTTTACAAACAACATTCAAAATATTATACCATCGAAGACAAATACAATTCAAAAAAGTTAGACACACAAAAACAGGTAGACCAGATACTTGAAAAAATTCACAAGCGCGGTATAAACAGTCTCACTAAAAAAGAAAAAGAAATACTGGATGAGTATTCAAAAACGGTAAGGTAGTACAGCGGTTTCTTTTGTGCACTTAGCGGTAGTACTACTATTAAGCGATATAGGCGTCGCACACTTGTACTGTAGGAATTCTATTCGGCAAAAGCAATCTGCTGTAAGTTTTGAAAGAGATACCACAAATAAGCATACTACTTCAACTTTCGTGTTGTTCTATAGGAAAGACGAGACCCGCACCGTCATTGGCATCCGCCAGAATGTTGCTTTGCACTAAATGTATGTTACTTTAAAAGCGGTATCCCTGTATTTTGCCTGATCTTTTTATATACAATACTTAAATTGCATTATGCTTAAGCGGGTATTACTTTATAGTATCATTGGTTTATTGTTTTTTTGCTGCACAAATGAAAAGATGCTGAGGCAGCAGCAGATTCTTGCGTTGAAAGAAATGAACCAGCTGGTAACCGTAGAGTATGTTGTTAACAAAATTATCAAAGCAAGTGATGATCAAACCTGGTATAAATTAGGGGATAGAAAAATTTTAATGACTTGCGAAGCAACGTTAAGAGCCGGGATCGATTTTTCAAAAATTAACAGCTCAGGTATTAATATTAATGATAAGCAAATTACGATCATGCTTCCCCATGCTGCTTTATTTTCACTGAATATTAAACCTGAAAATATTCAGGTTGCTTACCAGGAAATAGGTGCTTTCAGAGATGGATTTTCATCACAGGAAAGAAATATGATGGCAGCACAGGCGCAGAACCAAATTGAAGCAAGTGTTGATTCGTTGGGCGTTTTGCAAACGGCTGAAACAAATGCAAGCCTTTTTGTAAGTAATTTTTTGCGCAACCTGGGATATGAAAAGGTGACTGTAGAATTTGGAGCAACAACCACCCCTGCAAAACTCAATTAACAATGCTAAAGACTCTGATTAAGTATATTGTATTTGCTGCAATTGTTATTTTAATGGTAATCCTTTTTAAGGATAAATGGTTTTCTTCCATTGCAAATGTTTTTAAACCTAAGCCGGTTGTTATTGCAGAAACGCCAATTCTTATCAAACAAATAAATGAGCTGGCGCAACTGTGTACTATTACAGTTTTTGACGAAGTTGTAACCGATTCATCGGAGATCAGGAAAAAATCAACTATCGAAGTATTATTGCCCGATCTTTCTGATTTTGGAACACTGCCGGTAACAGGGCGAAGAATTGTAATAATTGCAAAGGGTAAAATAATTGCAGGCACTGATCTGAAAAAATTACAACCGCAGTCTGTATTTATTCAAAAAGATTCAGTTTCACTTACCCTTCCTGCAGCCGAAATTTTAGATGCTATCATTAACCCTTCTGATATAGAAATCTTTAGCGAGGTTGGAGTATGGAATGATAGGGAAATAACCGCCGTTAAAATTAAAGCGCGGAATAAAATGATAGATAGAGCTATACAACAGCAGGTGTTGAATAAGGCCGATGAAAGAAGTATTATGCTGATGGAAAATTTTTTGAGGGGGGCAGGATTTAAAAAAGTGTTTGTAAAAGTTAGTTAAAATAACCTGCTATGAAAGTAAAACATGCTGTTATTATTCTTGCCTTGGGATATTCTTTAAATTTTATTGGTGCATTTATGAAAATAATGCATAGGGCATCTGCCGACATAGTGCTTTTGTTGTCAACAATATGCAGCGTTTGGGGAATTGTTTTGCTACTGTATAAATTGATTACATATCCTAAGATTAAAGATTTTATGAACTGGTAAAACTTCGAAGCCTTCCTGTTATTTATCAATAGTCTTTCGAAACTTCTTAATCCTGTGAAACGTTAAAAAATTAGCATCATGATTATTATGCGCACCGCCTACTCCGTCATCATAAGCCGTTCTGCTTACGAATAAAATATCTTTTTTATAAAATAGCCAGTCAACATATTGAAAGCCGTGATTAATAACATCAGGATGCTGTAATAATAATTTTCGGAAACTCCAGTTAATTAAATCAGGTGAACTGAATAATGCCTGTGTATTGCGTATACTCGCGGGATTTCTGCCGGTATTTTTTTGTTTGATGCTGTCGGGAATATAATTAACAATTGTCCAGTAAAGTTTTGAAACACTATCATAGCGAATGGTAAATTTTTTACTGCCACCGGGAAATGCAGTAAATCCTGTTGCTGTATCAAATGAAGCAGTTTTTCCATCGCTGCTTATTTTTACTATCGCCGCTTTTTCATCCAGTGTTGATTTATCATCTACCCGTAAAATATCAACGATATTTCCTTCCGGCGTTACAACAGCATTGCCTTCAATCCATGCTCCAAAATTGCCATTCAGCATCGTTGAATCGTAGTGTAATACATTACTCTTTTGCCAGCTTGAGGCCAGCATCGGGTCTTTATCTGCATCCATACTCATCATAAATGCGCCATATCTTTTTCCCCATTTTTTAATTTCTCCCATTGCATCTTCCATTGCACGCCAGAGTTTACCATTGTATTCAACAAATGGCATAGGGGCGCAATGATATTCGCCCTGCAACAATAACCCGTTATTGCCATCCACCGGTTCAGACCATGTGCTGCCATTATCAGCAGATGTTCTTATGATGGTATTGCCATGGTGTTTGCTTGTTCCAAAAAAGTACAGCTTGCTTCTGAACGTAAATAGTTTCGACCAGAATTGCCCTTCAATAACCGCTACCTGCTTCCAGCTTTTTCCTTTATTGGTTGAACGATATATTTTTGATACCGGCTTAATAAATTCATTAGATGAAGGCCCAAACAAATCATGAGAGGCGAGATAGCTTCCATCTTCAAGTATACAAATACTTGGCGAACCAATATATAAACCGCTGCTGGCAGGGCTATGCATTATAACAGTGCCGGGTACACTAAGCTTTTGTGCATGCACTGTAATAGTAAGACCCAGGAAAAAAATATAGCAAATACGTTTCATGTAGTGAATCGCTTATATCATTTAAAATGCAGGCATTAAATATAGGTTGAATTGATTAAAATTCAGTCTTGAAAAGCGCATAAAATTTCCTGCCTTACGATTGCATTATTTTGCAGGCTTGAGTAGTTGTAACTAACCAGATTTAATGCATAATCATCACACGTTTTGTTGTTTCAATATCTGCTGTTTTTGCTTTGAGAATGTAAATATTGTTACTGAGATTCAGCGGTATATTGATTGATAACTGGTTGGTTCCTTTTTGTATGTTCAGCATCTTTCTTAAAACATTCCGCCCTGTTATATCTGCCAGTTGTATTTCTATAATTCCGTTTCTTTCCGAATTTACTTCTAAAAAAATATTTGAATGTACAGGGTTTTGCAACAACCGGATATTATTTTTTGTGTCTGCATTATTTGAAAGTTTGATGGTATTGCTATACATAATTTTTCCAGCGGCGCTGTGTATGCTGATGCGGTAATATACTACGGCAACATCGCTTTTATCCATCCATTCATATTGATTATTGCCACTTCCTTTTGCGGCAAGGTTGCCAATACTGTAAAACTGCCTGCCATCCATACTTCGTTCTATAATGAAAATATCACCCGTTTCTTCCCCGGCAGTTGTCCATTGCAGCGTTGAGGTTTCTTTAACGCGGTTACCCGAAAACGTTAGTAAATGAATGGGCAGGGTAGTGGATTGAAGCCCCAGCCTGAGGCCGTTGCCAAAGCTGCTTATCCATATTTCAGCGGGATTATAAGGATTAAAGAAAACCCTTTCCGGTTGACGAAACGGATAATTGCTAACCAAAGACCATGTTGGCGTTGCTGCACGAATATCAGCGCTTCTCCATAGCCCCTGTGTTTCAGTAGTAAGATATGCTTCGTTATTTACAGCGGGATTAAAACTGATAGATGTAACACGGTCAAACAGTTCATTTGTTAATTTAGTCCAGGATGCACCACGATTGGTTGTTCTGTATAAACCTCCTTTACCATTTGGTGCGTCGCCCCATCCGCTGAATACGGCAACATACCAGGTGTTTTGGGTTGCATCAGCCGGATCAATCACAATATCTTTAGTCCAGTAATGCATGCCTTCATCCGAAACATCCGACCATGTGTTTGTACCCGGGTCGTATAAAAAAACACCGGAACTTGCAGTGAATCCATTATCCGTTCTCCTGCCGGAATATGTACAAACTAATTTACCATCATTCAATACAGCAATACATGCGGGATGACCTTGTGTGCGTGGCGGGTTGGGAAGTTTCGCCCATGATGATGTGGCAAGATTATTCAAATCGTTTGTTCTCCATATACCGCCTTCGCCGGTTCCTCCGCCATAATGTATAACGCTGGCGTATAGCCGATTTGCATTTCCCGGGTCGGTAGCCACCCAAAACACGGGATGATTGAATTGATGCAGCAATTGCCATGATGCTCCATTGTCAGAAGAATAAATAATGCTTCCGCCGGCATCATTATTATCGAGCAAATTATCTGCCAGGCGTGTACTCTGGTACATATCATGAACGCCTGATGTTGCTGCAAACATTGTTGCTGCTGTATTGTGTTTAGCAATACGGTACATAGTATTGGCGGTATAACCTGTATAGTCGAATCCCCAGGTTTTACCGGCATCCTTGCTTCTCAATCCTCTTATATCTGAAAAACATGCAAACATATTATCAGCATCCTGCCAATGCACCTGCCACACAGAAGTATTTTCAAGCCCGATACTGTGATAATATTGTTTAGCCGGCGTAGGAGCAGCGGCTGCATGTTCATCAGAGGTATTAACATAAGCCTGTTGCCATGTAGCACCGCCATCACTTGTTTTATGAACAAAACCAAAATCGCCAAATAAATCTTTATTGGCATTGTTTGGCGCAACTGCAATACCAAAACAACTTTCGCCATATCCCCAGCTTCTGTCGCCATTTTGGCCTGACCAACCGGTGCGAATATTTTGATTGTTACTTGTAATAAATACTTTGCTCCAGGTATTACCGGCATTTGTAGTTTTTAAAACACTGTTGCCTCCTGTTGTAGCATCGCTGCCTCCAAGATAAATAGTATTGATATCGTTTTTAGCCATGCCAACAAACATCATAAAATCATTGTTTATATCAATGCCAGTCATTTTTGAACTCCATATATTTGTGCCTGCATCCATTGTATACACTCCTTTTATCAATCCGTAATATTCCCAGGGCTGAATGCCATTGTATATATCAGTTTTGTTGATGCTTATACAACAAAATCTTGTAACGCCACCAGACTTTGCAGCAGCAAAAGAAAAAATTGCCTGGGCAGCAGGAATACCTGTTGTGCTTAAAATAGAAAAGGCTGCACCTCCGTTGGAAGAATAGAATATACCTTCATTAGTGCCGATATAAATATTATCAGCATCAAAAAAAACACCGCCGATAGTAATGCCTGCTCCTGCATCGGCAGCTTGTTTTACAAGAGAGAAATTTTCGCCATAATCATTGGAGATATAGATAGCGTCATAGTAACCCATGATTATTCTGCCTGGGTTAGTATAATCGGCTTTTAATGTATACACATCTTCACTAACAGGATTCCCCGGGAGAATAGTCCAGTTACTTCCTCCATCCATAGTTTTTACTGCATAATTAATGTTTCCATCATTTGCAATACAGTAAGCAATATTATTGTTGTTTGTAAATTCGTAGGTAGATGAGCTGCCGGTTTGCAATTGCGTAAAAGGCACCTGTGTGTAGCTCAATCCAAAATCCGTACTATGAAACAATTGGCTCATATCGCAGGTGATATAGAACTCATTATCATTTGCCGGATTGATGGTTGGATAAAATAAACTTCCACCGCCACCAACACCCCTTGATTCCCATGTTGATGGTTGTGATATACTGTATGAAAACGGTAAAACAAGCAGCAATAAGGTTGGTAGCAACCTGGTAAGAAAGTGTGGTCTCATGAGGAATAGTTTAGATGTAGTAATTACAGCTATGCAAATATTCTGCCATTATGCTTTTATGTAGATTTAAAAACAAAAACGGGATGGGCGCACAGGGATTTTGCTTTTAAAAAAATCTAAGGTAATCTTCATTATAAAAGTTGCATGAGATTGCTTCACCCGCCGCGAGATGCTTTTAATTCAATCTTCATGATGGCGGTCTCGCAAGGATGGCGAGAGTGTTTGTATTTTGCAGTCCTGCTTATAATTGCCAATCTCTTTTTTATTACTGTCAGCCCCTAAATCAAAGTTTGTAATTGCCCAGCCTCTTAGTCGTCATTGCGCGCCGCATAATCAAACTTGCCATATCAGGTTGATGCGCGGCAAAGTAATCTCAGGTTCCTTTGAACGAGATTGCTTATAAAGAAAATTTTTAAATATTTTGCAGCTTAATAAGTGGGCATGCTTTTATCACAAAATGAATACGGGTTTAACGGATGGCAAGCCTGGCTTGCAAAATGGTTTACGCCGCTTTGTATTGCGGGAATAATTATTAATGCCACCGGTTTTTTTGTAACTATTCTTGATTCGGATGGTACACTATATGCAATGGTTGCCAAAACAATTGTTAAGCGCAATGATTTTGTGAACCTGATGGTGTTTGGAAAAGACTGGTTGGATAAACCGCATTTTCCTTTCTGGTTAATCGCAATAAGCTATAAAATTTTTGGAATAAATACTTTTGCTTATAAGCTGCCTGCATTTTTATGCTGGTTGATGGGCGCTTATTATACATATAAGTTTGCATTTAAAGCTTATAACAAAAGCGTTGCACAACTGAGTGTATTGTTATATTTATCAGCAGCCCACCTTGTAATATCAAATAATGATGTTCGTGCAGAGCCTTATCTTACCGGGTTTATTATTGGTAGTGTATATCATTTTTATATTGCTTCTCTGCATAAAAAATTTAGTTTGCATATTGTGTGGGGCGCTTTATTAGCTGCTTTTGCAGTTATGACAAAAGGCCCTTTTGTATTGATTACTATTGGCGCCGGTTTTATTATTCACTGGATTATACAAAGAGATTTTAATCAATTGTTCAATTATAAATGGATTGTTGCTTTTATACTTATAGCTGTATTTTCTTTACCCGAAGTATATACTTTATATGTGCAGTTTGATTTGCATCCCGAAAAAGAAGTTTTTGGTACAACGGGCGTATCAGGCGTTCGGTTCTTTTTTTGGGACAGTCAGTTCGGACGATTTCTTAATAACGGTCCAATCAAAGGTAAAGGCGATCTTTTTTTCTATTTACACACAATGCTGTGGGCATTCCTTCCCTGGTCGCTGGTATTTTATATGGCATTAGGCTGGAAGATTTTTAAATCAGGAAAATTCTATCATAAACAAGAATATATAACAATAGGCAGCGGGTTAACCATGCTATTGATTTTTTCATTATCAAAATTTCAACTGCCGCATTATCTCAATATTTTATTTCCTTTCTTTTGTATTATCACTGCCCAATATCTTTACCAGTTGCAAAAGCCGGCATGGATACGGGTGATGACGATAGTGCAATATATTATCATTGTTGCTTTGTTATTATTACCAATACTGCTGATTTATTTTTATCATACTCATCACAGTATGCTGGCGGTAATGTATATGCTGGTAGTTATTGTTGCTACTTTTCTTGTATTCAAAAAAAATGACCTCTTTAGTACTATAGGAAAAAGCTTTTTGGCTGCACTTGGGGCTTATGGATTTTTAAATATATTTTTCTATACTTCATTAATAGATTATCAAAGCGGAAGCAATGCGGCAAAATTCTCCAATACCCTAACAGGTAACAGTGTTAAGCATGCGGCGGTATATGGCACATTCTCTCATTCGTTTACATTCTATACAAAAAAAGATGTAGTATATGGTAACCTTACCCAATTAAAAGTATATGCAAAACAACCGCTTTTAATATACACTACGCAGGAGGGATTGGAAGAAATACGAAGCAATGGTTTTGAAATAATGGATACGCATACTTTTCCTTATTATCACGCCAGCAAATTAACCGGTAAGTTTATTAATTATAAAACGCGACCATCTGTAGTGGATACGCATTATCTTATAACCGTAGTGGCGAGATAGTGATGGTATAGATCGTATAGTAATTCAGGAGAATTTTTTAGCATCACTGTATTAACTTCGCCCGCATATAACCTTATATTTATAAATGGTTGAGGCGGGGCTCGCAAGCACGGCAGGGGGTTGAATAGTTATACATCTGGATTCAGCGCTGATAGTAAAATACAAACACTCTTGCGTCTTTGCGAACCCGCCCGCAGGAAATTTGAATTAAAAGTAGGTTGCGGCGGGTGAAGCAATCTCGTTCAACTTTTATAAAGAAGGTTATCTTAGATTTTTTTTAAAGCCAAATCCCTGGTCTTTATCTTTTCCACATAAAGTAAAAATAGACGCCAGTATTTTATCAGTAACAAATACAAATGGATTGATACCTATGATTTCAATTACTGCTGAGGATTTTTTAGGCATGATATCAATGAAAAACAGGGATGGTTTTAACGAAATACAGTTCTTTCGTATTCAATAAATATATTACTACAAACACTGTAAAATGATATTTGGTCTCAAAGTTCTTTTTAAACTTATTTTTTAGCGATGTGGGTGAAGCCTTAACAGTTTCAATAGCGTCTGTATCCCAGCCGTAGTCAAACCTGTATTCTACCATCTGAATTTTTTTAAGGAACTCAGGAGGAGCGTCTATCCAGAATTTGCCACTATACCACCATTCATCTGCCAACTGTATCTCATGCTCAACAGTATAAAAGCTATTATTTTGTAAGATGCCTGACATTAATTTAAAAAAATCAATCGTAAAATCATCGGTTGCATCCAATATCTGGTATGCTGCTAATTGCGGTATAATGTCTGCAAACTGCAGCCGGTAAACAATTAATTTACGAATACCGGTTTTCAATTCAGATTGCCGCACCCAGGCAAGTTCCTGCTTTATATATTTTGATTGTAAAGATTCCGGCGAATGAATATAAATAAAATGGTCACACTTTTTTATCCGGTTCTCTAATTCCTTTTTCCAGTCTGCACCTGCCTTTATTGACTCTGTATCTAAAAATACATCATGAGCTGTATCAAGTCTGGATATAAGATTCCTGATCCTTTTTGCTATATCCGTATTTTTTCTTGAATAAGAAATAAAGAAATTAGCCATAAAATGTTTTGTGTTTTTTCAAAAAATCTATAGCATCAAGCGTAGGAATGGCCGAACAAAAGCGATCAATTATCTATTCTTCCTTCCCAGTATCCACATCCCAGTTATCCGTTCTAAAGGGGTTTACAGGTAAGCCGGCTTTATTAAAAATATTTCCGATAGCAGTATTGCTGAACGAGAATCGTACTGCAACCGGGTTTTTAATTTGTTTATTGCTCAGTATAACATGGTCGCCTTCTATCTTCACGTCTGCCGGTAAAAAGTTTTTATCTTCGCCGGCAATATAAAATTCTGTTGCTTTTTTGCCTGCTCCTTTAAGTATTAAACCATCTGCCGCATTATCAAAGTATACGGTTATTTTATTTTTATTTACCTCCATGTTTTTGTACATGGGGCTTTTATAACTGATGCCCTGTTTATTGTAAGTATCTGCCAATGCCCATGCAGCAAGCCTTTCGCCAACAGCAATTTTTTGGCGTGGATGAATGTCTGTTATATTTTCCACCAGGTCAGTAATTACAGCCATACCTGTTTTAGGGTGCGATAGTGTTTGTGTTTGCGCTTCGCGAAGCAGGGCGGCTATATTTTTATTGCCGTATTTAAACGGTGCAATCTGCACATAATAAAACGGAAAATCTTTATTCCAGGCTTTGCGCCAGCTATCAATCATTGTAGTCATTAGTTTTTTGTAAGAAGCTGCTGTGCCTGTATTGCTTTCTCCCTGGTACCATATTGCACCGGCAATATTAAAATTGGTTATAGGATAAATCATTGCATTATACGTTGCACCTGCAACAGTAGGCCACCAACTGGTAATGCCCAGTTTAGCAGAAGCTTCTTTCAATTCGGCATCGTTGTTTACGGCATCAGCAGGCGTCCATACTTCAGCGGGTGTGCCGCCCCAACTGGTATTGATAAGCCCTATAGGAACATTTAATTCTTTCTGTAATTTCTTACCAAAAAAATAAGCAACCGCGCTAAAATTTTTTAATGATGCGGCATCGCAATTTTTCCAGGTGCCTGCATTATTATCCTGCGGGTAAATGGCAGTTGTTTTGGGAATATGAAATAACCGGATATTAGCGTTAGCGCTGTTAGGCAATTCAGCATCCATTTCCGGCAGCCCGTTCACGCTGCTCCATTCCATATTCGATTGACCCGAACAAACCCAAACCTCACCTATCATCACGTTCTGCAACGCAATAGTATTGCTGCCTTTAATGGTAAGTGTATATGGGCCGCCAGCTGCCGGTGTTTTTATTTTTACATTCCATTTTGCAAAACCAGTCGCCTGCACAGAATCAATATTGCTGCTCCATGTATTGCTGATAAATATTTTTTCGGCAGGAGAAGACCATCCCCAAATCGTTACTTCAGATTCCCTTTGTAACACCATATTATCGGAAAATATTGCCGGAAGGCGTACCTGGGCAAAGCTGCTAAACGCAATAAATAATGTGAGCAGGAAGAAAGCTGAACGCGGTACAATCGTTTTAAACATACAGGAATATTTTTGCAAAAGATAGTAAAGAAAAGGGTGCATTCCAAATTGTCGCTGGCTGGTGAGACACCAGCCAGGGCGCCTGCCGTGGGCAGTGTCTTCATTGCCCACATGAAGCCCAATGCGACAATTTGGAATGCACCCTAAAGAAAAAGTCCATTACAAAATCAATTCTATCTTTATAAAAAACTTGTATTATGGCACTTGGTACATCAATGGCTGCTGAATTGAAACATGAAGCATCCAACACACGTAAGATACTATCACGTATACCCGAAGCACATTTTGATTGGAAACCACATGAAAAAAGCATGACGATTGGCAGGCTTGCCAGCCATATTGCCGAACTTACACTATGGGCGGGATTAATAACAAATGCGAATGAATTTGATTTTGCCAAAACAGCGTTCAACCGATGTAAAGCCACTAATAGCAAAGAACTGCTGGAAGCTTTTGAACAAAACCTTGAGCAGGCAGTAGCAGTGTTGCAATCTGCTGCAGACGAAACATTAAATGAAAACTGGATACTTTGCAGGGGAGAAATTGTTGTTGTAAACCTGCCCAAAAAAGTAGCGCTGAGAACTATGCTGATGAATCATATAATACATCATCGCGGCCAGTTATCTGTTTACCTGCGGTTGTTAAATATTCCAGTGCCTGGAATGTATGGACCATCTGCGGATGAAAAATAAAAGGTCAAAACTGTAGAAAGTTATACCGGGATAAGCAGTGAAAGTTTAGATATGAGGATCTGCCAATAACTAATTGTATAACATATATGCTGATCAAAGTAAAATCTTTTCTGTAAATAATAAATGCTTCCTAATGGAAGCATTTATTATTGAAAAAATTCAAATTATTAAATTGGCCTTATCCAGATATTACGAAATGCAGTTGGGTTACCGTGATCCTGAAGAGAGATAGGCTCTTTAGCATTATGTTTCTCGTAATTAGGGGTGCCAATGTATTGCGTAGCTCCCCAAATGGTAGTATTGTTTTGTATCAAAACGCCGTTGTGAAAAACAGTGATGCGTGCCGGTGATTTTAATGCACCATCTTCATAAAATACCGGGGCAGTAAAAATGATATCATAGGTTTGCCATTCGCCTGGTCCGCGTGATGCATTTACCAGCGGAGGAAATTGTTTATACATGCTTCCTGCCTGCCCGTTTGAATAGGTACGGTTTTTATATGAATCCAATACCTGCAATTCATACCGGTTCATTAAAAATATACCGCTGTTACCACGTCCCTGGCTTTCGCCTTTAACTTCTGCGGGAGTGCGCCATTCAATATGTAACTGGCAATCGCCAAACGCTTCTTTGGTTTCAATGCCGCCTGTGCCGCCGGCAACAACCAATGCGCCGTCTTCAATTTTCCATTTAACAGCACCGCTGTCTTTTTGAGATTTCCATTTTGAGGCATCTTTTCCATCAAATAATATAATGGCATCAGAGGGAGGATTGGCATTGGTTTTACCCGGGGTAACTACCCTTACTTCAGGCTCCCAGTATTCGGTTAATTTGGGATCGCCCTGTCTTGGCGCTTTTTGAGCGAAAGAATATAAACTTCCTAAAGCCAGGCAAACACTCATGGCAAACTTTGATAATCGGATGATCATAATCACGAAATATTAATTTGTATAAAATGGTTACAATTTGTACAAATATATGGAGTACATATGCATAGACGGACTGGCAATTGAAATTAGTCTGTTAACGCAAATCATTAATTTAAAAATTTTGCAGGTTAAAAACTGTACCTTACTTTTGCCGCGGAAAATTTAAAATATGATTTATACTATACATCATCACCATCATTTCTTACCGAAGGGGTAAGCCGGTGCTGTATGTACATTTTAAATACAACATTCATGGGGCTTACTGGTGTAAGCCCTTTTTATTTATAAAATTTTATACGATGCTTAAACTGGCAGTGCAAAAATCCGGCAGGTTACATGATGATTCCATGCGGCTTTTAAAAGAATGTGGCATTGGTATTTCAAACGGCGCCAATAAATTAAAAACAGAAGCAGGTAATTTTCCATTGCAGGTGTTTTTTCTTCGTGATGATGATATACCGCAATACGTGGAAGATGCTGTAGCTGATATTGGCATTGTTGGAGAAAATGTAGTGTATGAAAAAAATAAACCTGTTGAGATAGTTGAAAAATTAGGATTTGGAACATGCCGCCTGAGTATTGCTGTGGCAAGAGGGGAGAATTACGCTTCTGTACAATCGTTGGAAGGAAAAAAGATTGCTACAAGCTATCCTTTTCTTACGCAACAATTTCTTTTAAAGAATAAAGTGAATGCAGAGATTCATGAAATCAGCGGCTCGGTTGAAATAGCACCGGGCATAGGTCTTGCGGATGCGATATGCGATTTGGTTAGCAGTGGCTCTACCTTACTCACCAATGGATTGAAAGAAACAGAAACGATACTGAATTCAGAAGCCGTGCTGGTTCGTCATAAAAAATTCAATGCTTCGCAACAACAGCTACTCGATAAGCTTTTATTCAGGATACATGCGGTAAAAAAAGCAAAGAACAATAAATACATTTTGCTTAATGCACCTAATAACAAACTGCAGGAAATAATTTCCCTTTTGCCGGGGATGAAAAGCCCGACCGTGCTTCCGCTTGCCGATAAGGGCTGGAGTTCTGTTCACAGTGTTTTAAATGAAGATGAATTTTGGGACAAGATTGAAAGGCTTAAAGAAGCAGGAGCCGAGGGTATACTGGTGATACCTATTGAAAAAATGGTGATGTAATTTGTAATCAACTATCAATGAAAATTATTATTAATCCAGCACAAAATGAGTGGAATGCTTTAACCAAACGGCCTTCACTGGATACTTCATCACTTGAAAGTGCTGTAATGGAAGTACTGAATGCTGTAAAGCAAAAAGGTGATGAAGCTTTAAAAGCATTTACAAAAAAATTTGATGGGGTAGAGGTTGACAATTTTCAGGTATCAGAAAAGGAAATTACAGAAGCCGGTGATTTGCTGAGCAATGAGCTTAAAAATGCAATGCTGCAGGCAAAGGAAAATATATATCGTTTTCACATTGCGCAAAAATCTTCAATCGAAAAGATTGAAACAATGCCTGGAATTACCTGCTGGAGAAAATCTGTGGGTATTGAAAAAGTCGGGTTATATATTCCCGGCGGGTCGGCACCATTATTTTCTACCGTACTAATGCTGGGCATACCTGCCTCAATTGCGGGCTGCAAAGAAATCATACTCTGCACACCACCCGGTAAAAACGGTAAAATCAATCCTGCCATATTATTTGCCGCACAAACAGCAGGTATAACCCGGGTTTTTAAAGCAGGCGGTGCGCAGGCAATAGCTGCTTTGGCTTACGGCACAGCAACTATACCATCTGTATATAAAGTTTTTGGGCCCGGCAACCAATACGTAACCTGCGCCAAACAAATGATACAGCGTGAAGGCATAGCCATAGATATGCCGGCAGGGCCCAGTGAAGTTTGTGTGCTGGCTGATGAAACCGCAGACGCAGGCTTTATTGCATCTGACTTATTATCGCAGGCTGAGCATGGAGCCGATAGCCAGGTATTATTTGTATCCACTTCACAAAGCCTTGCAGAAAAAGTAAATATAGAAATAGAAAAGCAACTGGAATTGTTGCCAAGGAAAAGCCTGGCTGTTGCTGCGCTCTCTAATAGCAAGGCGGTCATTTTTAAGAATATTGACGAAGCCATATCCCTGATAAATGCATATGCGCCTGAGCATTTGATCATAAGCTGTAAAGATGATGAATGGATAAGCGAGCAGATTGTAAATGCAGGCTCCATTTTTCTCGGGAGCTATTCTCCCGAAAGTGTTGGCGATTACGCCAGCGGAACAAACCATACATTGCCAACCAACGCATTTGCCAAAGCATATAGCGGGGTGAGCGTAGATAGTTTTGTTAAGAAGATCACTTTTCAAAAATTATCCCGGCAAGGTTTGCAACGCGTAGGTAACACTGTTATTCAAATGGCAGAAGCGGAAGGTTTGCAGGCACATGCAAACGCGGTAAAAATCAGGCTTCAGCAATGATATTATAAAATTATACTGCAATGAATTTTAATATAGATGACCTTGTAAGAGAAAACGTAAAAAAGCTTGTTCCATATGCTTCAGCCCGTGATGAATTCAGCGGTGAAGCAAACGTTTTCCTGGATGCTAATGAAAACAGTTTGGGCTCGCCCCTGACCAGGTGGTATAACCGCTACCCTGACCCGCATCAGCAAAAAATAAAGGAAAAGCTCTCAAAGATCAAAGGCATTCTCCCAAAAAACATTTTTATCGGCAATGGCAGCGATGAATGTATTGATCTGTTGTTTCGTGGCTTTTGTAATCCCGGAAAGGATAATGTAATTATTTGTCCGCCTACATACGGCATGTACCAGGTTAGCGCTGAGATCAATGATATAGAGATCCGGAAAGCGCCTTTGCTTGAAAATTACCAGCTCGATCTTGTGCATATGGAAACACTGGCAGATGATTTTACAAAGATCATATGGTTGTGTTCTCCCAATAACCCTACAGCCAATTCGCTTAACCGGGAGGATATTGAAATGGTACTGAATAATTTTCCAGGTATTGTTGTAATCGATGAAGCCTATATAAATTTTTCCCGTCACCGTTCTTTTGTACAGGAGCTTTCAGATTATCCTAACCTGGTGGTGCTGCAAACACTTTCAAAGGCATGGGGACTGGCCGGCCTGCGGCTTGGAATGGCATTTGCAGGTGAGGAGATAATACATGTGTACAATAAAATAAAACCACCTTACAATATAGCACAGTCAACACAGGAAATTGTTTTACAGGCACTGGATAATGTGGAAGAAGTGAATGATATGATCAGGGTAATAGTTGCCGAACGGAAATCACTGGAAGAAAAATTATCAGCGCTTCCGCAGGTGCAACACATTTATCCGTCTGACGCTAATTTTTTACTCGTAAAGGTTACGAAAGCAAAGGAAGCATATCATTATTTGCTTGATAAAGGTATTGTTGTAAGAGACAGGAGTAATGTACAATTGTGTGAAAATTGCCTGCGTATAACAGTAGGAACGCCTGAAGAGAATATTGTGCTGGTAAACAGTCTTGCTTTGTTCAATATTTAATTTGTAGTTTTACAGTAGCCGGGGTATAATATCAGCAGGCTTACCGTTTATGTAGTTTAATGTTTTGTACAGATAAGGTTTTTTACTTTAGCGGCTATTGCAATTTAATGTATTAATAACGGCAAAAGTTATGCGAAGACGATTGTTCCCTGTAAATGTTGTAATTGCGGCATTGCTTTTTATTTTGCTTAGTCTTGAGCCCGACCCGCATACATTGCCATTGGCTGTAAGAGACAGGGGAGAAACATTGTATAACCAGGAATGTCAATCCTGCCATGGTAATGAACAGGAAAAAAGAAATACGCTCTCAAAAACGAAGCTTGTAATGGGCCCTCAAAAACCTTTAATAAAAACATTGTTAAATGGCTCAGGTGTAAGCAACCAAACAGGCAATGATACATCGGGCATTCCAATGCATGCATATAGTTATTTAACCGATCAGCAACTTTCAGATGTGCTTACTTTTATTCGCAATAGTTTTGGAAACACTGCTAAGCCAATAACTCCGGCAGATATAAAAAAAGTGAGACTGGCTAAAGAAAAATAAAACTTTTCTCATTCAAACATTGTGGTTTTAAAAATTAACCTGGTAGATGAGGTTTTATTATATTGTGCCTCCATATATTTAATGCATATATAAATGGCTAAACGTATTTTGTTTATTGATCGTGATGGTACACTGATTTATGAAGATCCTCCTGAATACCAGCTGGATTCTTACGACAAGCTTACTTTTTATCCGCACATGTTTGAATACATGATCAAAATTGCCAGCGAGCTGGATTATGAACTGGTAATGGTTACCAACCAGGACGGGCTGGGTACGGCTAAGTTTCCTGAACATACTTTTTGGCCATTGCATAATCTTGTAATGAAGAGTTTGGAAGGAGAAAATATCTATTTCAGCGCTGTACATATTGACCGCACCTATCCGCATGAAAATGCACCAACCCGTAAACCCGGTATCGGAATGCTGACAGGCTATCTGAATAACGGCGCTTACGATATTCCCAATTCATTTGTAATAGGAGACAGGATCACAGATATACAACTGGCAAAAAATCTCGGCTGTAAAGGTATCTGGATCAATAATGACGCAGGGTTGGGAGCGGCAGAAATTTCTGATAAGGTATCGGCGTTGCAGGATACTATAGCGTTGGAAACAACATCATGGAAAGAAATTTATGAGTTTTTAAAGCTTGGCTTGAGAAGAGCCAGCCATGAGCGCAATACGAATGAGACAAAGATCAGTATTGAAGTAAACATGGATGGAAATGGTAAGGCTGATATTTCAACAGGGCTTGGCTTTTTTGATCATATGCTTGAGCAAATAGCAAGGCATGGTAAAATAGATTTAAAAGTACACACAAAAGGAGACCTGCATATTGATGAACATCATACTATTGAAGATACGGGTATTGCGCTGGGCGAGGCTTTTGCAAAAGCGCTTGCCGACAAGACAGGGATGGAAAGATACGGCTTTGCCTTGCCGATGGATGAAGCAGACGCCAAAGTGCTGATAGACTTTGGAGGAAGGAACTGGATAGTATGGAATGTAGAATTTAAAAGAGAAAAAATAGGAGAGGTGCCTACTGAAATGTTCTTTCATTTTTTCAAATCGTTTTCTGATGCTGCAAAATGCAATTTAAATATTGAATGCAATGGTGAAAACGAGCATCATAAAATAGAGGCGATATTTAAGGCTTTTGCCAAAGCTATACGAATGGCAGTGAGGCGCGACCCGATGAGTAATTATTTGCCGAGCACTAAAGGTGTATTATAAAGTATTTACAAGATATTTGTTTAATCCGGAATTATTCGGGATGTAGCGCAGCCCGGTAGCGCGCTTCGTTCGGGACGAAGAGGCCGCTGGTTCGAATCCAGTCATCCCGACTTGAGAGAAACCGATCAACGGGTTTCTTTTTTTTATGCCGATAGGAGTCTTTGCCAGAATGTTACTATCTGGTCATTTATCGATTTTTACAACCAAAGTCCTTGGATTTTAGTAGCAGATTGTATGAAAAACTACTTCATCTCTCTTTTTGTAGTCACAATATTTCAATAACCGATAGTAAGTATCCTATTTTCTTTTGCTCATCTCTGCTCACACGGATATATAAATACGCTGTTTTCATTCGAATAATGCATTTGTTAATATATGAGAAAATTTCTCAAATTGACAATAATTTACTATTTTTGAGAAAATACCTCATAAATAAGACAGTCTATGTTAATCGAGTTTTCAGTATCCAATTACTTATCGTTCAGGGATAAAACATCTTTAAGTCTTCTGGCTGCTTCTATTAAAGAGCACCTGGATACCAATATATTTTCTACGGAAAGGTATGATCTGCTTAAGGGTGCAGTGCTGTATGGCGCTAACGCAAGCGGCAAAAGCAACTTTATCAAAGCCATGTCCACCATGCGCAGACTGGTGCTTTTTTCCTTTGAAAAATCTTCGGCAGAAGAATTAGGCATCACTCCCTTTCTATTGAGTACTGAAACTGAAAATGCGCCTTCGTTATTTGAAATGGTTTTTCTGATCGATAATGTCCGATATCGTTATGGATTTGAAGTAGATGATACAGCAGTGCATACAGAATGGCTATACGAAGCAACAAAGCAAGCGGAGAAGCCATTGTTTATCCGGGAAAAAGATGGCATTGAAGTAATGGAAAAACTCTTTCCCGAAGGCAAAGACCTGGAAGAAAGAACAAGAGATAATGCATTGTTCCTGGCAGTGGTTGATCAGTTCAATGGCAAGACGGCGAAAAAGATCATGCAATGGTTCAATAGTTTTATTACGGTATCCGGGTTAAGTCATGAAGACTACAAAGGCGTTACTTTCTCAATGCTGGAAGACAAGAAGACACGCCCGCTATTACTGGATTTTTACAAAAAACTTGACCTGGGTTTTGATGATATTACTACAGATAAAACAGCTTTCAATCCAAAAGAGTTACCGGATGACATTCCTGAAACTGTGGTAAAGCAGTTGATTACCGACTTGCAGGATTCTTTCCGTATCGACATCAGGACAATTCATAAAAAATATGATGCAAAAAATAAAATAGCCGGGAAAGTGGAATTTGATATGCGCAGCCAGGAGTCTTCCGGCACCAACAAACTGTTTAATATTTCCGGGCCGGTGTTTGATGTGTTGAACGATGGTGGCGTGCTGGTAGTAGATGAACTGGATGCCAGCCTGCATCCTTTGCTCACATTGGCTATTACTAAATTGTTCAATTCTGCAGCGTTCAATCAAAAAAACGCACAACTGATTTTTGCCACACACGATACCAATCTACTCAATTATGGTAATTATCGAAGAGACCAGATTTATTTTGTAGAAAAAGATAAATATGGCGCATCGGAAATGTATTCATTGGTTGAATACAAGGAAGAAGGTAAGACCATTCGTAAAGATCGCTCTTTTGAGAAAGATTATATAGAAGGGCGTTATGGCGCTATTCCGTTTGTTGGGAATCTTTCAAATGTTATAACGAGATGGCAAGGAAAGTAAAGATTCCCAATGAGCGGTTAAAACGGTTTGACAACTGGTTAGACTATCATTTGGTATATATGTCTGAAGGGAAATTATCACTTGACAGGGAACAAAACCTTTATTGGAAACACTTATTATAGAGTACATGAGCAAACTCAAAAATACCAATGCTGAATTTAAACAGATTGTAATATTGATACGCGGCTGGCGCATGTCTGTAGCAATGGTATTGTGTGATGGCTGACCTGCTGGCAAAGCGTTACTTGTTTCGCAATAATAACAGGCAAATAATTTATATAATGCCCATTTAAGAAATTAAGATAAGTAACAGCAAGGCGGCAGGTCTGGCTAAGCACAAGCAAGGCTACCAAACCTGTGCCAGAGCAGGTTGTAACTTGACAAAGATTTATCAAATTATTTTTTTAAATGAGGCCAGCCTAAGTCTATTGATACAATATTAAAAGCTGCCTTATTTACTAATACTGCAGCTACCTCCCTTGCAAATTCCATACAACAGGCTTTTCTTACCCATGAATGAGTTTCATAATTTTCCGTATACTCCCATTCCGCATAAGCTCTTTTTTTGTGAACACGGCACCTCATTGTTTTAATGACAGTTTCACACTCAATAAACATTTTTTCAGAATGTTCAATACCCATCCAGCCATAATATCGTGCTATTTCTTCAGGATCATTAGGATCGGCCATAAGTACATATTTAGCTTCTAATATAAAGTAAAAGCTCGGCATAGACATACCGAGATACTAACATCCATTTTAAAAAAGTAGCCATTTACATATTTTATGAACTCTGTTTTGTGATGATTGTCGGGTTTCAGAAAATCTCCGGTATAGAGCCCAATGAACGGTTAAAGTGGTTTGCCAACTGGTTAGACTATCATTTCAAGACAAACGATACATTTGGTATACATGTTTGAAGGGAAATTATCACTTGACAGGGAGCAAAATTTTTATTGGAAACACTTATTATAGAGTACATGAGCAAACTAAAAAATACCAACGTTGAATTTAAGCAGATTGTAACATTGATACAAGAAGCCCAGAACAGGGCTTTTCATAAAGTAAGTGAAGAACTGGTGCTGCTTTACTTTAAGGTACGAAGGTTTGTTTCCGAAAAAGTAACCATGGGAAAATGGGGCGAAAATGCCGTGCAGGAACTGGCAAATTATATACAGGCACAGATGCCTAATCTTACGGGATTTAACTGCAGGGGCTTGTACAGGATGAAACAATTTTTTGAGGTTTATTCTGATAATAAGTTTGTGTCAACAGTGATGACACTTTTACAAACAATTGGTGACAGGCAGAATAAGATTGTGTCGACGCTGCCGACACTTTTAGAAAAAGATAAAAAAGGGTTTCAAGCAAGGTGACCTTTCCGAATTTGAAGTTATGTGAAGGTTTTTGAACTCATTTTTTGTGGTTAGTGAGAACGAAATGAGGGACTGGATTCAATCACATTAAAATGAATGCAAAATGAATTCAATGAAATGCAGAATTATTTTGGAATGGATTGCCTGCTATTGACGGCTTTTTTCCACCATTTTTTCAATACCTGTCCTTTCCACATCCAGAATCCGGAAAGGGTAACTGCCGGCACAAAAGCCCAGCGCACAAATATGACTGCAACAGGGATTTGGGAAACGGGACCATAAATAAACCCGATAATAGGAATGCTAAGGAGTATATGCATCCATCTGAGCAATTTTCTTTGTTGAGAAGCTTTCATAATTTATGCGCTTTTGTTTACCAGGCCTGTTTAAAATGCAATCAGCATAATCGTTATTTATTATTTCTCTTACGCCATGCTGATTGCTGTTAAATGATCTACTTATTCCTTGCTGAGTCTGTTTGTAAATGTTGATATTGGCACCATCCGCTTCTGCTGATATTTCCTTCGTGTTTTACACTGCGAAAGCGTAAGATGAATATGCTTCCCATAATAAAACCTACAAGTACCAGGATGGATGCTACCTTAGTAAGCTTTACCAGCAAGGGCTTTGTTGAAAAATTTCCAAATACATAACCAAGAATTAAAACCAGGCATGCAGCAATAACTATCCTGGAAATGATAAATACGAACGTTGGCATAATAATAGATTTTAAAGTTTACAATTTGATTTACGTTTACCTGATTTGCTTCAGCAGCGCTTCCACTTCTGTTTTTCCCCAATGCGGTGAAGTGCCGGTAGTAACTTCCTGTACTAACAAATGATTTGCCTGCAGCAGTAGCTCTTTTGCTTTTGCTTTGTCTCCACCCCATGCTTTTGGTGTAGCAAATTTTTGCCAGCCAACCAGGTATAATGCCCTTGGGTTCTGCGGATTTGCTGATTGGGCCAGGTACATATATCTGAATGCTGCAGGTCCAAACTTTGGCCCATAGGTTTGTGGATTAATGAACACCTTGTCCTGGTTTACCATTGCCATGATGCAGTAAACCTCAGAGAGCTCTTTCTTTTGGCTGCTGGTATCGATCAGGGATAAAGCCTTGTTGATTTGTTCTTCAGCTGTATTGGCAAAGGGTTCAATTTTTTCTCCATCGCGTTGATACAGCCACCCGGTTTGCGCGTTACAAAAAGCTGCATAATACCAGGCAAGCCAATTGTTGCTTTCGGTTTCTGTTATTTTCAAAAAATCCTCCGCCGTTGCTTCGTAATCTTTTGCAGTTTTTGCATTGTTCAGCTTTGCAACGGCAGTCTCAAACCCGCCGGAATTTGTTTGTGCAATAGTAGTTTGCAGAATGGCTGCAAGCAGCACAGATGCGATTAACGTTTTCATTGTTTTTGTTTTTGATTAAAAAGTTGTTATAGATTTTGATTTATAAAATCGTCTCTCCTGTCTGTTCCGAGGCTCATAAAAAACCCGATATAATAAAATCGTGTAGCCGGTAATGTCACAGGCGTCTTATTGTTGCCATCATGACTAAAATTGTATCCGAATATTTGTTTTGTGCCAAGCACATTGTTCATCCCAAAACCTATTCCCGAAAAATCCTTCGATTTTTTTGAGATATTGAACAGGTAAGCGAAACTTACGTTCAGGCTTTGATAATTTCTTGTAGTACCTGAATATTGGATAACTGAATGCCCATCGCTTTCTGTTTGTATATTGTAATATGGTCTTCCGGTAGTAAACCAGTACGCTGCGTTGGCCATAAAATTCAGATCAGGGAAGAAACGCTTAGCCACCAGCGAAAGGGTATGTGGTGTGGCATAAGGCGGATATAACTTATAAGGATAATTCAAAAATTTTCTTTTGGTATCCAGGTAGCTGTAACTTACCCAGTAATCCAAATCTTTGATAGAGCGTTTATCTCTAAAGAAAAACTCGAACCCCTTTGCATAACCATCGCCGTTGCTCCCTATTACTGAATCGGTGGTAACAAGGCCTTTGTAAGATTTATAAAATATCTCTGCTCTCAAAAACCGGTTGGAAACTTTGCGTTGAAAATTGATAATGTAATGTGCAGCCCTGCTAAAACCGAGATGTTCATTTTGCAACAGGTATTCGCTTGAAGGTTTCTGATAAAATATACCATAAGCAACATTCAACTGGTTCTCATTCGAAAGCTTATAGGTAATGCTTACTCTTGGGGCTATATTTATTTTCTGTAACAGGCTTGAATGCTCTGATCGCAAACCCACCCTTGCTGCCAGTTTTTTATTTAACCGGATATCTGTTTCGGCATACAGCACAATTTCATTTTCTGTATACGAATTATATTTTCCTGCATTGGGATTGGATATGTTATCGAACACAGACTGATTGATATATTCTGCACCAAACCTGAGTGCCTGTGATTTTATGAACCGTTTACTGAATACAAGTTTGCCGTTTAAAAAATTACGCTTGCCGGCATAGCTGCTGTTCTTTTCATTAAAGGGAAATTGGTTGACAAATACTTTTTCATTGTTACCGTTGCGCAATCCTCTTTCAATATTCTGTTGGTTGTAATTGTAACTGATGGCTGCATCTATTTTCCAGTTATTTCTAAAAGATTCTTTGTAAGAAAGATTTGAATAAAGATTATTCCCTTTGTTTTGAAAGGAGGATATAAGGTTGCCACTGTCAATATCCGGGTTGCTTAACCCGGTATTGTTGTAACCATAATTGGCATAAAATTTCAGGATGCCGGTTTTACCTGCCTTAACCCGGAAATTAAAATCGCCGCTACCATATTCAGGGCCATGAAAATAGCCAGCTGATTGTTTCACTACCTTATTGTAAAAATTGCCTGCATTACCATAGTTAGCGGTAGCTCCAAAACTGCTTTGCTTGTTTTTTGCAAGCTGTTGAATGCCCAACCCCTGGCTGGTGGGGAATATATGCAGGCTTGCTTCGGATTTATCGGGCAGGTCAATTGTTTCAAGAATCAAAGCACTGCTTAATGCATCTCCGTATAACGCGGAATAGCCACCTGTATTAAATAAAATGCCTTTAAATAAGAATGGGTTAATTCTTGCAGGCTGCATAATACCGGGCACTGCAGCATAGTTTGGGTTAGGAAAATTTACGCCGTCAATAAATTGTTTTGCTTCATCGCTGGTGCCGCCTCTTACAAATAAGCCTTCCGACTCACCTACCTGCTGCACACCTGGTAATGCCCGCATGGAATTAGCAATATCCCCGCCGGTACCGGCAACCGTAACTGCATCCATAGGCGTAAGCGAAGCGCCTTTGGCCTTATCGCTGGCAGTGAAAGTACCAGCACCCATAATTACTACATCGCCTAATACTTTTGCTTCGTCCTTCAACACAATTAACAATTGCACTGCTGAATCTCCTATTTGTAACGAAATATTTTTTGTTTCATAGCCTATACAGGAAACGATCAGTGATGTTGTTCCCTTTCCCGTTGCCATGATCTTAAAGTTTCCGGCGCTGTCTGTTCTTACTCCTGTACCGGATTCTTTAATGCGAATGTTTGCAGATTGAAGGGGCTCGTTTTTTTCATTGCTTACTTTTCCTGTAATCGCCGTTTGACTTTGCGTTGTTGCAACGGTGATAATGAGGATTGCAGTTAAAATCATTTTCATAACTATCGTTTTAGATTTAACAATCCAAAACTACCTTGCTATGAAAGGGTGATTATGAGAGAATAGACAAGAGGGCAATATGAGTAGAGAAAAGAAAATGTCTTTATAGAGAATAAAAAAAATACTTTCCGGTGTATGTTTAAAACGAAATCAACTTTGTTAACCCGGGTTTAAAATTATCACTCAATGGCAATTCAATATTGCCAAGGTTGACCAGGTCTCTCTTTACGGAAACGATTTTATCTACCGCCACAATGTAGGATTTATGCGTTCTTACAAAACGATAGGGCGATAATTTTTCTTCTATATGGCGCATGCTTATTTTAGTAATAACAGGTTTAGAAGATGAAGCCAGAAAGATCTTAATATAGTCCTTCATGCCTTCAATATAGAGAATATCCGCAATAGTAACTTTTACCTGCTTGTATTCCACATAAACAAAAAAATATCCTGCCTGCTCTTCCTTTTGCCCCGCTTTTTGTTGAAGCGTAAAAAGTTCCTGTGCTTTGTTGCATGCTTTTAAGAAACGTTCAAATGATACAGGTTTTAATAAGTAATCTATAGCATCAAGCTCAAAACCTTCGAGGGCATGTTCTTTATAGGCAGTAACAAAAATGATAATCGGCGGGGTTTTGAGTGTTTGCACAAATTGCAAGCCGTTTAACCCCGGCATTTGAATGTCGAGGAAAATTAAATCTACCTTTTCTTTATGCAATATTTCAGCGGCTTCCATTGCATTTTTACAACGGGCTGCAAGTTTCAAAAAAGGAACTTGCTGAATATTGTCCACTAATAAATCCAGCACCAGCTTTTCATCATCAACGGCAATGCAGTTTATCATACAAGATCGAGTTTTAAATGAACAGAAAAAATATTACCACGGTCGGTAACGGTTAGTTCATGCCTGCCTCGGTATAAAAGCTGCAGCCTGCTTTTAACATTCGCCAGCCCTATACCTGAACTTTTATCCTTGCTGCTGTTATTACCGGAATAATTATTGGTGATGTTAAACGTTAATGCATTATTCTTTGCCGTTAGTTGAATAGCAATAAAGGCATCTTCAACCAGCCCCATACCATGTTTAAAAGCATTTTCCACAAAAGGTATTAACAGCATCGGCTCAATCTGCCTGTTAGTATCATGGGTATTAATGTTTACCGTTACTTTCACCTCATCGTCAAAGCGGAGTTTTTGCAATGCAATATAATTGTTGAGATGTTCGGCTTCAGCCGCTATGGATATCTTGCTATTCTGCGATTCATACAGCATATAGCGCAATAGTTCAGATAGTTTGATCAGGGATGGTTCCAGCATATCCGATTTTTGTCTTGCCAGGGCAACCATGTTTGTCATCATGTTAAACAGAAAATGCGGGCTTATCTGAGATCGAAGGAATTTCAATTCCGAAGACAGTTGCTGTGCACGAGCCTCTTTTTCCAGCCGCTCAAACCTTATACGATCGCTGATAAGCCTGTACAAAATACCGGCCAACAGGAAAGGCATTACGGCAAAAAATATCACCGGCTTATTTTCCTCCGTTAATTGAAAAGCAGGATTGAATTGAAGAATAAAAAGTTTTACCCGGTAAGAAATTACAACAATTGCAATGAGGCTGAAGACATATATCCACCAGCGTTTTCGGGTAAGCAAATAGGGATATAAAATGTACACATTCAGATAAAAAATGCCGATGTGAAAAAGGTTGGTAATAGGAAAGTAACCCGCGGGCAGCCCTCCATAGGGCTTTGCTGTTATCGTAACAAGGGGAATAATGTACAACAATCCCCACACCAGTAAGTGCATTCCCGGTACAAAATATTTTTGCTCTCTTATATTCATGATTCTGGCAATAAAATTACGGCAAGATAACCAGCGTGGCATCTTGGTGGCAGGGGAGTAGACAAAAAGGGGAAATGAGGAGACAAAATGAGCGTTGGAAAGCAATAAAATTGACAAACAACAAACATGCTAAGTTTAGGTGCACACATATTAGAATCATATGCACATATTCTAAATGCCGATAGGACAATTTTAAAATTGAACCGCGGCTGCCAAAGCGTTACTTATTTCGCTGTAATAACAGGCAAATAATTTATATAGGGCTTGCTGTTTAACTCCCTCATTTGAAATTTAAGAAGTAAGGTAGTATCTTTTGGGATTAAAAGCCATAAAGATGCTGCAAGGAAAACGAAAGAAAGTAGTTAAAAACCCTGCACGGGCACC
>JADLCD010000062.1 GCA_020847395.1 Chitinophagaceae bacterium | reverse complement strand
TATAAAACCTTTGCCGTCATCGGTAATATTCATTTCGATATTATTTTCTTTTTTGCCAACGGTTACCGTTATCTTTTTTGCACCGGAATGTTTTGCTGCATTGTTGAGGGCTTCTTTAAAAAACAGGTAAATATTCTTACGCTGCTTCATAGTGAGTTTTATATCATGTAAAGCAGCATTGCTGTTAAATACAAGCTGTATATGTTTCGCGTCTGTTATTTCTGTTGCAAATATATTCATGCGCTGCAGCAGGTTTTCAAAATGGTCGTTATTGGGATTTACCGTCCAAACAATATCGCTCATGTTTTCCTGTATGGCAGCCGTGCTTTCGCCAATGGAAGTGAGCAGCGGCAGGGCTTCCGGCGATTTTTCCTTTGCCAGCTCATTCATAATGCTGATGCTGCTGAGCGTTGAACCAATATCATCATGCAAATCATCGGCAATACTGTTGCGGATATTTTGCAGTTGCCTGATTCTCCTGTTTCGTATAATAAATGCAGCTATAATTGCCAGGGCGATGAATAATGCTATTAAAAAATATAAGCTGTAGCGATTTTTTAATGCAGTTGTGGCAGCTTCTATCTCTTTTTGCCTTTCCTGGTCTTTTAATAATGCGTTTTGAAATGCAGTTGTTTTCTCGCGGCTGTAAATATTATCCTTCAGGTTTTCTGCAATGCGCAAATATTTTAAACTGCTGTCGGCTATTTTTTTGTTTTCATACAGGTCTGCCAACAGGTTAGCTGCTTTTAATTTGCCGGCCGGGTAAGCGTTGGTTACTTTATCGGCCAATACTTTTTTTGCATACCATATTGCAGAATCCGGCAGGTTTTGTTCTTTAAAAACATGGGCTATTCCGTTATAAGCATCCAGGGCATTTATTTTTAACTCTGTTTCAATACTAAAGGGTATGCTTTTACGATAGTAATATAATGCCGAATCATAGAGATTGTTAGCTTCAAAGGCTACCCCCAAAAATAAATATGCCAGGCTTCTTGATGCCTTGCTATTATTGGTATTACTGTCATATAAAGCAGGTTGTAATTTCAATAATTCCAATCCTTTTCTCGCTGAATATATTGCAGAATCATATTTATGCAAGCCAATATATGTCGGTACAAAAGCAGAGTAAGCAGAAAATAATTCATTTGGAAAATGTTCTTTTATATTTTTCATTATAGCACCCATATATTTCATAGCTGAAGTATAATCGCCAAGACTGATATAACTATCTGCTATCATACCGTTACTCCATCCATAAGAATACAAGTCACCTAATCTTTTAGCGATAGGCAAAGCTTTCAATGCATAATCCAATTCTTCAGTATAATTGCCTGTTACATGTAGTGCATTGTGCAGTGTTTGAATACTCCAAAACCTGCAGTTATCATTATTAAATTTATCAGCGATGGACAAAGCTTGTTTTGCGTAAATAATGCCTGAATCCGGATCATTCCATACATAATATTCAGCAATGCTTCTTAAAGTCCAAACTTTATTGGTATCTTCTTTTTGTGTAAGTGCGGCTTTTTTTAATGAATCGAGCCAGGCGTTTTGTGCGTACGCCAATGAGAAAAATATACTGCAAACAGTCAGTAATAATATAGTTTTCCAGCTTCTCATAAACGGGTAAAGAAACTTACCACAAGCATTAAATGCAATCACCCGAACGGGTGATTTTATATAAGGTAAGACAATATATTCATTAAACATAATGTGGAAACCGCGCTTGATTTTGCTAAGCGCTCTTTATTATATAGTGAAGCCCGTTGGTACTAAAAAAGCTGTTATTTCTTTCTTAAAAAAAGATACCAAATCCTCTTTTCTTTTTGATTTCCGAAATTGTATCTCTTGCTTTTTTCTCCGTATTTTTTTACCTGCTTAACTGTTTATATGATCAAAAACTACCTGAAAATTGCCTGGCGAAATATCAGGAAACACAAAACGATTTCTTTAATCAATATTGCAGGTCTGTCAATTGGTATAGCGGCCTGCATCATCATCTTTTTTGTATGTATATAACGAATCAACCTTTGATCAATATAGCCGGGAACTATTGGTTACGGGTGTTTAAACAAAAAACGGATCTTAAAAATTTTGAAAAGAAACTTACCGGTATCAGCAAAAAAAATATCGACCCCGTTTTAAATGGCCCGGATTCACAGGACTGCCATGCCGTACTTGAGTTGGAGCCTTTATCTGTTGATCGTGCAAAAGAAGCTAATACCACTACAATAAAGATTAAACCGGCTGATCTTGCCATAGTAAAAACGTTGCACAAAAAATATTTTCCATCAGCCACTTTTGATTATTCCTTTTTGGATGAATTTATAGTGCTTTTAATGATTATGCTGCTGGTGATAAGCAGGGAAGTAATAAGAGCCGCTTTAATCAACCAATGGTAAGCGTTCTGGCCAAATATCGGGTAGTTCGCCACTAAAGCCCATTTGCGGCAGCGTATTAATTGCGGCTATTTCTTCTTTTGTAAGATTAAAATCAAACACATCTATATTCTCTTCAATCCTGTTGTTAGTGGTTGATTTTGGAATTGGAATTGCACCATGCGCTATTATCCAACGCAAACAAATTTGCGAAACGGACTTGTTATACTTTTCAGCCAATGATTGAAGTAACGGGTTGTTAAAAACTCTTCCCCGCGCCAATGGAGACCAGGCTTCAACAGCAATATCATGCTGCCTGCAATAAGCCGTAACTTCCGGTTGCCAATAGCCGGGGTGAAATTCAATTTGATTTAATACCGGTTTTATTGTAGCTGTTTGCATTAACGCATCAAGATGTGCGGGAAAGAAATTACTTACACCAATAGATTTTATTTTTCCAACCGCCTGTAATTCTTCCATTGCTTTCCATGCATCTGCGTTGGCTTTTTGCCAGTTATCATAATTGCGTGCATTAGCCGGCCAGTGTATAAGATAGAGATCTATATAATCGAGCTGCAATAAACGCAGTGATTTTTCAAATGCCTGCTTCGCTTCATTATAGCCAAGTTCTTCGCGCCACAATTTTGTAGTAATAAATAATGCTTCACGGGGTATGCCGCTGTTACGAATGCCTGCGCCCACTACCACTTCATTCTCATATTTTGCAGCAGTATCAAACAAACGATAGCCTTTTTGTATAGCAAACTTAATGGCTGCTATAGCTTCTTCTTCTGTTGCTTTGTAGGTACCAAAACCAATAGTAGGAATACTATTACCATCGTTAAGCATAATTTTTTTCATATACCAGTCAATGTTTAATTAACAAAATTCCAGAAAATGCCCAACTTAAATAGCAATCCCTGGTATGGATATAACGGTGCGGCCATGTTGTTATTGGTGAAGGTGAAGCCATCAAAATTTACTGTATTCAGATTTTCAAGCCTTACAAAGCCGCTGAAACTTCTTATACGGAAATGGAGAAAAGCCGCTATGTCAGGCCGGTTAGAAATTTTTATGCTGTCTTGCGGAAAAAATTGGCCTAACAATGGTGAATAATTATCAGGCGTGTATGCTGTATAATATCTTGTATCTAATCCTGTGGCGAGCACAAGGTTTTTAAAAAATCTGCCCTGGAATACAAAACGGTTACGTGTATATGCTAATGGTATATTTATTGGGGTGTTGCCGGCAGTTTTTTGAACAACGATATCTGTATGCCAGTGCCAATGCCTGCCAATAGGAAAATCTTTACTTGCTTTTACCTGTAATACATTGAACAATTCTGCCTGTTCTGCTTCATAAAAGTTTTTGAGATAAGTATAGTTGCCCATCAAATAATAATGCCCGCTTAAATCCATTTTAAGTGCGGGTAACTGCAATGAAACAAAGAGGTGCGTAATATTTTCTTTATTGGTTCCGGCTACAGGCGCCTTAACCGGAAATGAAGTATAGTTTCTCAGCAGGTAAGATGGCGTTCGGTTTACATTCTGAAAACCTACCTGCAAGGAGCCCAGTTTTTTACTTAATAAACGTTCAAGACTGATATAGGCACTGTAATCGCCGGCATTAAATCCGGTTACATATAAATGACCATATGCTTCTATATCCCATTTTTGATTTCTTGTACGGTTCCTGTATTCTCCATGAAGAAAAATATTATAGGGGCGGTCCCGAACGGTATCCTGCCATTGTAATGACAGGTTTTGAACACTTGCCCCCACTTTTAAAAACTGCTGTTGGTTTTTTATATCAGGAAACTGGTAAATAGAAAAGTCGTTAATAATTTCCCGCCACTTATTGCTATACGTTATCGTATCATCAACATTAAACGAAGTAATATTATAATTCTCCGCATAAAAAGAGGAATCTGGCGAAACGTTCTGGAATAAATATTTGTAAGTATTGTATTGAATAGTATGTTCAAACCGGAACCGCGGATAAAATAATTTAATAACGGATGAATCTGTTACCACGGAATCTTTTTTGCCAAAATCATATTGCTGCCGTACCAGTAATTTAAGCTGGGTATACCTGTTGCCGGTTTTAAGAGCGGCGTTAAATAAGTCAGTAGAGTATACAGCACTTTCGGTAATGTTTATGGGAATATTAAACCTCGTATTATATACACCGGTTTTGCTGGTAAGAAAAGTATCACTTTTTATACCACCATTTTCTGCAGATTGCAGGCTGTTGCTTATTCCGATAAAGTATATGCCGTAACGCTTATTGGGAGATTGATAATAGGTATTGAATCTTAAATTGGAATGATTGGTATTTTGACTTTTAAAAAAACCCGGTGCATTGATGAGCCGGAACTGAAAAGCAAAGTTCCAGTTTGGTTTTACGTTTTGAGTATGCAATACCTGTATAAACTGCTCCGACCCGCTGGCAATCTGGTAGTCAAGTTCCGTAAAAGGTCTTGTTGTATTGAAAAACCTTGTTTGTTCTATCGTTAAAGCATAAGGATCTAGTGCATGAAAGCCTGCATCCCAACCCGGTTTCATATTAGGATTAAACAGCAATGATGCAACAGCAGTACCATTATTGCCCAGCCATACATGCTCGGGCTTTAGCGGAATTTTAAGGGAATAATCAATGAGTGATGAATCAAAAGTATAGGAGCGTACAGAATCTATGTACTTAAAGCGTATGCTCACAGAATCCAAGAACGGATCACGATGTTCAAATTTTATAGAGTCACCACCGCCACGACCGCCACCACCGCCCATGTTCCTGAGATTGTTAAGCCTGCCTGGTAACTGGCCAAATGCGTCAGCAGCAGCGCATATCAATAAAACGGTAATTATATATGTGAGTACTTTTTTCAAAAGCAGCATATAGTTTTTGAGTAACGGGCGAAAATACCTGAAATGATTATTTGACAGATAAAAAATATCATAATTCAGATAGCTTTAACTAACTCTTTGAAGATTGCCGAAAATTTAGGCTCTGCTTCAGCCGCAGCTTGTAAAACTTCTTCATGTGTTATAATATTTTCCTCTTCTCTTATTCCTATATCTGTAATAACACTCATACCAAATACTTTTATACCGGCATGAACTGCAACAATAACTTCCTGAACAGTGCTCATACCAACAGCATCTCCTCCCAATAAATTAATCATCTTATATTCGGCGCGGGTTTCAAATGTTGGCCCTGTAACGCCAAAGTATATACCTTCTTTTACCTGTATATTTAATTGTTTGGCTATTTGCTTTCCTTTTTGCACAAGTTCCTTTGAATAGGGTTCGCTCATATCCGGAAAACGTGGGCCAAATGCTTCATCGTTTTTTCCAATGAGAGGATTAACGGTTGCAAAACTAATATGATCGGTAATGATCATAAGATCGCCCACTTTAAAATTTGTATTTACACCACCCGCCGCATTACTGATAAGCAAGGTATGCACGCCAAGCAATTTCATAACACGAATGGGAAATGCTACTTCTGAAGCCGGGTAACCTTCATAAAAATGAAATCTGCCTGCCATCGCCACTATTTTTTTACCGGCAATCTCGCCAAAAATTAATTTACCCGAATGCCCCTGAACCGTTGAAGCCGGGAAATGCGGAATATCAGTATAGCTGATTTCTTTTTCAATATTAATTTCTTTAATAAAATTACCCAGTCCACTGCCCAAAACAAGACCAACCTGCACAGGATGATTATATGCTTTCTTTATAAAAGCAACCGCCTGTTCCAGATTTTCCGGTATTTGCATGTATAAAATTTATGGCGGCAAAGATAAGGATTGCTTGTTTGCGAAGAAGAAGCTTATAGGGTGCATTCCAAATTGTCGCATTGGGCTTCATGTGGGCAGTGAAGACACTGCCCACGGCAGGCGCCCTGGCTGGTGTTTCACCAGCCAGCCACAATTTGGAATGCGCCCAGCTTATATAGAAATGCAAAAAACCCGGATTGCTCCGAGCTCTTTGTTGTTTTATGGATTTGGGTTAGTGTAAGTTTCTTTAGTTATTCTGCGGATAACCATTCAGAGAATATCTTTCTGAAATGGTTTTACCATCGCTTATGAATGTTTTATTGAAATCAATTTGCGCAGATGTTTTTGTTGTAATGGTTACCCTGAGCGCTGAATTGTTTTGCACAGTTTCTGAATTTTCATACGACTGAAAAATATAGCCGTTGTTGGAATTTTCATCGCTTATTAATGCCATTTCATATGTTTTATTTGTAAGCGTTGCACTGGTGTTTACCGTTACGGTTGCCTTTTTATTTTTATATACGATGCTGAAAGAAGCATTGGCATCGGTGCCTGAAGTTTTAGCGCCATCTACAGTTCGTTCCCAACTAAGGCTTTCACCGGAATAGTTACCTTCTATTCTTGCAATGCCTTCTTTAGGGGTTGAATTGTTATCTTTCTTTGAGCATGAAAAAAGTGCGATGGAGAGCAGGAGAGTAAACGCCAGTGATTTCATGGATATTTTTTTTCTACAACGTAAGTTGTTGTAAATCTATTGTGTTACAATTAAAGAAACACTAATTAATGCTTACCACCACAGTTTATCATATGTTATATAATAAGCAGAACATCAAATTTTAATAATAATCTTTTTACATTCAGCATTACATATTTAACTCTACGCTTTTAGTATATGATTGCCAAGAAACTTAAAGTTTTTTTGTTCGCGATTGTTTTACCGGCGCTTTTGCTTGTTGCTGCCAGCTATTTGCAAAAAGTAAGTATTGCTAAACATGGTAAAGAAACATCTATACATAATGGTATAAAACAAGCCAGGTAATAACTATATATAAAATCAAAAGCGGATGAATATTATATTCATCCGCTTTTTTGTGATGGTTAATTTTTATTTAATAGAAGCGATAAGCTTTTTATTCAGCGCAACGTAATCTTCATTTTTAGCTTTGGTGGCTATTTCTATAGATTTATTTGCAGTTTCAATTGCTTCTTTATTTTTCCCAAGCTTAGCCTGGCACATGGCTTTTTTATATAAAACCCAAAATGCTTCAGGGTTTTGCTGTGCGGCTTTATCAAACCAGGTTAAGGCGGTATTTAAGTCTTTGCCGGCGTTAAGATAATATTCCGCAGCGCTGTAATAAGGAAAGTTTTCTTTTCCTTTCAGGCTTTCAATCTGTGCATTAATTTTTGAATCAACCTCGGTTGTTATGGGAATCATCGCCAGCTTTCTGTCCCAGCCAATCATCATATTTAAGCTGTTGCCTGTAATGTTGTCAAACAAAATAGAAAACGATTCAAGTGAGAAATCAAGATCAATAGGGTTTACGTTAATGCGGATTACATCCTGGTCTTGCTTATAAGCGGCAGGGCTTGTAACATCCAGTTGTTTGGTGATGATAACCGTCCATTGATACGCTTCGGGAATAGTTAATAAACCATATTTACCGGCAGGAACTTTTTGTCCGCCAAAACTAACATCATCACCAAAAGTTATAGTTGTTGCTCCATTAGCGCCAGTGCGCCATACTTTACCATATGGAACAAGGTCGCCCCATATTATTCTGTTCTTAACAGCAGGGCGGGAATAAGAAAGTTCAATAGATGATAAGCCAAACTCCTGCTTAACGGTTTGCAAAGGTGATGGAGCAGGGGTTTTTAATTGTGACATTGCTGTACAAAAGAAACCTGAAAAAGCAGCAAGTAAAAAGAATTTTTTCATGTTGTTTGTTTTGCGATTATAAAATTGATAATAGATTAAATTGGGGTAACTCCTGAGCGTTTTATTGTGCGGCGAAGATAACAGATACAGTGATATTAAACGGTAATTATTAAGATTAGAATTGTAATGTAACCGTAATTTTTTTAGGTATAGTGCCTTTGGTTAATTTCCATTTTGGTCCTTCTTTAATTAACCGTATGGCTTCTTTTTCACATAAAGGGCAGGTGGAGTTTTCAATATTGATATCAGATATATTGCCATATTTGTTTACGGTAAAAGATAATTCTACTGAACCCATCAGTTTGTTATATCCCTGTTGGGGAAGACGTTCATTATTCAGCAGGTAAAGATCGTAGTTGCTCCAACCGTCTGCGGGTTCCGCACCTGTTTCCTCATCGTCAGCTTTGTCGGTATTACCGGTTAATTTCTTTTTAGCTTGTTTGCCATATCCAACAACTACAACATCCGCTAATTCATTTTGAGCCTTTTTTAAATTGATATTATTTGAAGTGACGTTGGAATGCAGTGTAAAATTCTCCGGTTGAAAACCAACAGATTTAACATGCACTACCAATTGTGTATCTCCATGCATCATATTGAAGTTACCATTGGCATCAGTGTAAGCATAACTACCTGTGCCTGGAATATTGATATTTACAAAGGGCAGGGGTTTATGCTGGTTATCTGTAATTTTTCCTTTAAATATATATGCAGGAATAGATGGTGCTGCATTCCTGTTTCCTTGTGCACGCTCAACGTTACTTACAGCAGATCTGCTTTTAACATTATCTGCTGCCTGTGCTTCAGCTTTTTTTGCAACAGCCTTGTCTTCCTGCTGCTGTATATCTTTTGATGGCGCAGTTGCAATGTCACCATCATCAGCTTTCAGTTGTGCCTCTGCTTCCGTTGCTGCGGTTTTGGGGGCTTCCGCTTTTTTTATGCCAGGCGAAGGCAGGCGACCTGTTGATTGCCTGGTTTTTTCGGTTACGGATGACTGTGATGTACCTGCTTCAGGAGATGATGCTACGGGTGGCACAGAATCTTGTAATGCTGGTGCGGCGGCAGGAGATTTTTCTGCCGGCTCAACAGTTTGTTGTTGGTTTTCCTTTTTCTGGGCGATGGTTTTTTCTGTAGATGGTTTAAGCCAAAGCCATGTAGCGGCAGCGCCAAATATAATGAGGATGGCTGCAGCGGCAGTCCAAGCCACTTTTCTATAAAACGGAATAACAAGCGCCGGTTTATTTTTTTCCTGCAATCGTTCTTCCAGCTCCTGTATATCAGCAGGCACTGAGGCAACAGGTGTATCAATATATCCTTCCAGGGCTTCGGCTAAAAACGGGTCTTCCAGCGATGCTTTTTCAAAAGCATGCATTTCAGCGGACGTCATTTGCTTATGCAGGTAACGCTGAATATCCTGCGCGGTATAATGTTCAATATGTTTGTGCTTTTCCTCCATTATTCTTCCTCTTTATCCATACATATTTTTAAATTTCGCCTGCCGTTTTGTATATAACTTCTTACTTTATTCCAGTCGTGTCCCGTTATTTCCACAATTTCTTCATAGCATTTTTGCTTCAGGTAAAACAGCTCAATGGTTTCTTTTTGCTGGGCTGATAAAGTATCCAGGCATTTTCCCAGCTTATTAAACTGCTCTTCTTTTTCCAATGCACCATTCAGATGCACTATTTCTGCAGATTGCATATACTCCGGGTTAAATTCGGTGGTTTTCATATTTTTCGGAGTTCGCAACTGCATCAGGCAATAATTTTTAGTTAAAGTATGCAGCCAGCTCTTAAAGTTGCTTACTTCATGTACCTGCAATTTTTGTACAAGTTCTTCAAAAATGTTCATCACTGCATCCTTGCTGCGTTCCTGTTCTTTAAAATATTTAAGACAAACACCATATACAAGTTCCATGTAGCGCTGGTACAGCCCGGAAAGTATTTGCATGTCTTTGGTTTGCTTATACTTTTCCAGCAGTTCAGCATCGCTGCTATTAATAAATGATATGTCTTTAATAAATGTCAATAGCGCTTAAAGGCGAAAGTTAAGCATGTATAAGTTAAAAGCCAAGTGAATTGTAATGTTGGCTATAAGCTTTGATTGTCAATTGATACTTGATAACCGCAATCGAAAACCTATAAGGTTTGCCGGACGCAATGCAGCGCTGCAAACCTTATAGGTTTACCACTGATTGAGAGAGATTGTTATTCTATTGCCACATATAAGGAAGTATAGGGGTCCGAATCTTTCAAAGGTTCGGACCCCTGCTCTCAACAACCAATCAAATATATTTTCGAAAAAAAATCCGCTTTTATGTATTTCCTTTTTCCGCTGCATCCATCATCATACAAAATCATTAAAACTATTTTTTATGAAGTACATATTGTTATGCAGTGCCATCGTCATTGCTTCATTAATGGCTTTTCTGCCAAAAAATTCACTGGTTATAAAAGGTAAAGTAACTGATGCTTCCGGAAACGCAATTGTAGATGCGGGAGTTGCCGAAAAGGGTACAGGCAATATCACCCAAACCGATAACAATGGTGCATTTACCATAACCGTAAAAAAAGAAAATGCGGTATTGATATTTTCTTTTGTTGGTTATGAAACACAGGAAGTAAAGGTTGGTGGAAGAACAAATTTAAATATTGTAATGAACCCAGCGGTTGAAAAACTGGAAGAAGTTGTGGTAATGAGATATGGGATACAAGGCAAAAAAGACATTACAGGAGCTGAATATGAATACAAGCAAGCTCCTGTGTTGCGGGGTCGTATGAGTGGTGTGTATGTAAGAAAATCACCTGCACCGGGCGAAAGAGTGTATGATAAGGCTGACATGAATATGTATGAATCTGATGATGCAGGCTACAATACAGAAGATTATAATGGTATAACAGAAAACAGGTTTTTAGCTGTGAAAGATAATCCGCTTTCTACTTTTTCTATTGATGTGGATGCGGCTTCTTATAGTAATGTGCGCCGGTTTTTAAACAGCGGTCAGCTTCCTCCTGCCGGCGCAGTGCGTATTGAAGAAATGATCAATTACTTTCATTACGATTACGCACAACCGAAGGATGATAAACCTTTTGCCGTTTACACTGAAATAGCTGAATCGCCCTGGAATAAAGACAACAGGCTTGTGCTGGTAAGCTTACAGGGAAAGAAAATTCCTACAGAAAATATTCCTGCATCAAACCTTACTTTTTTGATTGATGTATCAGGTTCAATGCAGGATGAAAACAAACTGCCGCTTGTAAAACAATCAATGAAATTATTGGTTGACCAGATGCGTGAACAGGATAAAGTATCGATAGTAGTATATGCCGGTAATGCAGGATTGGTGTTGCCTCCAACAAGCGGAGCAAACAAGCAAACCATAAAAGATGCTATTGATAAATTAGAAGCAGGCGGTTCAACAGCAGGTGGTGAAGGGATAATACTGGCATATAAAGTTGCAGGAGAAAATTTTATTAAAGAAGGAAACAACCGTGTTATACTTTGCACTGACGGCGACTTTAATGTTGGTATGAGCAGTGATGCTGAAATGGAAAAATTAATTGAGCAAAAGAGGAAGATGGGTGTTTTTTTGACCGTGTTAGGATATGGAATGGGGAATTATAAAGACAATAAAATGCAGATACTGGCTGATAAAGGAAATGGCAATCACGCTTATATTGATAATATGAGTGAAGCTAAAAAGGTATTGGTAAGTGAATTTGGCGGCACCATGTTTACGATTGCTAAAGATGTGAAGTTGCAGGTAGAATTTAATCCCGCAAAAGTACAGGCATACAGGTTGGTTGGTTATGAAAATCGTATGCTGAATAAAGAAGATTTTAATAATGATAAAAAAGACGCTGGCGAAATGGGCAGCGGGCATACCGTAACTGCTTTATATGAAGTGATACCCGTTGGTGTAAAAAGCGATTTTATAGAAAAGGTAGATGCATTGAAATATCAAAGCACAAATGTTAATACTGACAATCAATCGCCGGAATTAATGACAATAAAATTCCGCTATAAAAACCCGGATGCTGATATAAGTAAATTAATTGAACAACCTGTGATTGATAATAATGTTTCACTAAAAAATACTTCTGATAATTTCAGGTTTGCCGCTTCGGTTGCCCAGTTTGGAATGTTGCTGCGTAACTCTGAATTCAAACAAAATTCATCTTTCAATAATACATTATCGCTGGCAGGTTCAGCCCTTGGTAATGATGCTGAAGGATATCGTAAAGAATTTATACAACTGGTGCAAAAAGCCGGGGGACTTGCAAAGAAAACTTCCAAACATAACCAGGATGATATTGCAGGACGGGAATGACCTATGAGAAGCAAAGGTGCGGAGGACTATCCGCACCTTTTATAATTTCAGCTATGGCTCATTTCATCTTTCCTGAACATTTTTTCAAGCATATCATAAAGCTCAGGATGTTTTCTTCTCATTAAATCAGGGCGTTCAAAAAAATATTCTGATACTACAGCAAAAAACTCTGCCTGGTTAGTAGCGCCGTAAGGGTTAATGTCTGAATTGTCTTTCAATATCTCCTTAATATTTTTATGTATCATATTTACCCAGGGTAAAACATACTGGTGTTGCAAAAGGGTTTCAGGTATTCCATCTGTATCACCATCCGTTTTATCAATCAGGTGAATGAACTCATGCAGCGCGGTATTGTTCTTATCTGTTTTGTTGCTGAAACCTTCTCTTAACGCGTGTTTGGAGAGGATCATAATATGGTTCATTGCGCCGCTGCCAACCATTCCCATCACGGGCCGGTCATTACCCGTTTGTTCAAACTGTTCGTTGAAAGTTTCAGGATATAATAATATTTCATGAAGATTATTATACTCCCAATCAGGAAAAGCAAATATGGGTATGATGGCGCTTGCACCAGCCAGAGTCCTGTCAATATCTTCAACCTCAGTACCTACGCCGGTAATTTTTACTGATGATAAGAAATGCTGTACCCTGTCCTCAAATTGAAATTTCTGTGGTTCGCTTAGCTTGTTATAAAAGATAACATTTTGCTGAAGCAATATTTTGTAAGCACCTGGCAGTTCACCCGCCATCTTTTTCCCCCCTTTTTTTGCAGATATGAGAAAAAGAAATGCAAGCAGCGCTGCTGCAAACAGGAAGAAGATGATTATGTTTTGCATTATTATAAAGGGAATGTAATATAGGAAGAAAAGCTATTATATCGCCCGACGTTTATGGGTGCATTTAAAATTGTCTGTACAAAGCGATACTGTTGCGCAAGGCTTCGGCTCTTTGGATTTAATGACATCTGTTTTGGTAACGCCTGATGGAAAAACCCTGGAAGCAGAAGCAGCACATGGTACAGTTACCCGCCACTACCGCGATCACCAGGTAGGCAACCCCACTTTTACAAACCCGATTGCTTCCATATTCGCATGGACAAGAGGCCCGGCCTTCCGTGGTAAATTAGACGGTAACCAGGCATTGATTGATTTCAGCGAAGCATTGGAGCAGGTATGTATTGAAACCGTTGAGAGCGGAAAAATGACCAAAGACCTCGCGGTTTGTATACACGGCAATAAAGTAAAGCACGGCGAACACTATTTATATACCGAAGAATTCCTGGAAGCAATCAATAATAACCTGGTTGCCAGGCTGAGGAAATAAATAACTGCAGTAACAATGTTAAAGAGCAAATTTCTGAAAAGGGATTTGCTTTTTTATTTATGCTGGTTTAAAAAAAATAGTTCTTGCCTCATAATATATATAGAGAACGTATAAATGGCATACATTAGATGTAACCCTTATTATGAGAGAGAACTTGTATTTGCGAAAGTTTATACTATCAAAACAATTTTTACAATTAATAATGATTTAACTAATCAAAAAAGCGAAAGCTTGTACAGGTAAAAACTTTTGTATATTTATAAGTTGGCGGTTATGCCAAGTGGCAACAGTCCTTCGATTGAAGACAGACATAAATGGACGGAGCAAAGTTTGACTGATACATACATTCTAACCTATTACCAGAGACAAAATATCATAGCTTAAACCATAAAATATTACAATGACAGCAGTAGTTGGGATTTTAAATAAAAAAGCGGTTGCTATTGCCGCAGACAGTGCGGTGACAACTGGAAGTGGAAAGATATTCAATAAAGCAAATAAAATATTTACACTTTCAAAATATCATCCTATTGGAATAATGATTCATAACATTGATAGTTTTATGAGTGTGCCATGGGAAACAATTATAAAAATGTATAGAAAAGAGTTGGGTGATAAAGAGTTTGATTCTGTTCAAGATTATAAAAAGGACTTCATAGAGTTTTTGAGGAACAAGAACTTCTTTTCCGACGATTCTCAACAATTATTTAAGACAACCTTATTTTGCGTTCATCAAATCAATCATATTATATTTAATCAATTTACCGATTCATTTGGTAAATTCTCTGTTGATAAAAACGATGTCTTAAACAAAGAGCTACAAGTTTCAGCTCAATACCGAACAGATATATTTAAGAAAAGAAATCCAATGCCTGAATTGGTAAAATATAGTTTGAAAGAATTTGAAACCTATATTGAAACAAAAATTGACGAAATTCTAAAGTACCCGTTCGGAAACGAGGGTGCGACAATTTCCGATGAAACAAAAAAAATATTGATAGAAGCGTACTATCACGAATTGATTGCTGAAGATTATAGTAATAATTATACTGGATTAGTTTTTGTTGGTTACGGTAAAAATGAAATATTCCCTTCTTTGGTTCCAATCGTTGTTTTCTTTGGATTTGACAAGAAACTACGATATTATGACGATGCCAATAAAGTTTCATCAGTCAATGATGATTTCCCAAGTCAAATTAGCACTTTTGCCCAGTCTGATGTAATGATGACAATTTTAACGGGTATTGCTCCTGAATTGCAGCAGGCATACAGTAAAAACTTAAAAGAAATATTTAAAGAACAAGAGAAAGTAATTCTTGATAAGTTCACTGGAGATAAAGCAGTATTAAAAGATTTATTGGACAAAATTGACAAGGATGCTTTAGTAACCCAATATGATGGGTTAATGAGCGATATAATTACACAGAAATATATAACTCCTCTTTACGAAGCAGTAGCAGGATTAGGAAAGGAAGATTTGGCCGAAATGGCTGAAAGTCTCATATATTTGACTTATTTGCAGCGAAGAATAACAAATGCGGAAGAATCTGTTGGCGGAGATGTCGATGTTGCGATTATTAGTAAAGGGGATGGATTTATATGGATTAAGAGAAAACATTACTTTAAGCCTGATTTAAACCCTAATTTCTTTAAAAAATATTTCAAGTAACTTTACATCATGAGTAGCAACAAATACGAAGCAAGAATGTTGAATTTTCAACAAGTACAAACAAGAAGCAAAACTTCAGACAATGCTATAATTAAAGATATCTCAGATATCAATGCCTATTCTACACCGACCCAAATAGCCGGTTTTGTTAGTTCCAAAATGAAAGAATTTATCGAGACACAACTTTCAGAAAATCGAAGTGCACATTCCAAAACGAATAATTCGTAACAAGGCACAAACCGCCAACAAAAGTATTTGCAAAAGCAGGGCTTGACAATGTAACATCAACTATGTGCAAGCATCAGCAGTGGTTCGGGCTCGACGTTAAATGTTCAGCCTTAGTTCTTAACTTCAACAACATATTTTCAAATGGGCATTTGTTCCGGGCTGGACAATCAATGAATTCCCTGCCTTCGCAAATACTCGAACGTTAGCGGTAATTTTTGCATACCGCATTAGACAGACAAAGTAAACTATGACACATCAACAAATCCTTGACAAACTTGCGGCGAAACATTTGGTTCAATCTATTGACGAAGATTTGGCACGACTGACATTTGAAGCAATGTGTTTTGACAAAAACAATTATATCGACAACCAGTTTAACTATATCTTTCCAAAACTTATGCTTCGGTGGAATTGTATTTTGAACGCAAGCAAAGAAAATGTTACGGAAATTTACAGACAAAAGACTGAGATTGCGTTATGTGTACAATTGCATAAATATGGGTTTGCTGACAAAAGTTTGGTAGCCCAATCATTAAAAGCCATTGACGACTTGAACAAAGCGGTTGTATTGAGTGATGACTTTTTCCGAAAGTCTGACGAAATAAAATCAATGATTAGTTCGATGCCAATTCAATTAAAACGCAAGCCTACAATTCCAGAAAGCATCACTTTTTATAGGCCACAAGATGTTGTTTCTTTTCAGTTGGACAACAAATTTTATGCGGCATACATTCACGAACTGACAGGAGTTAATGAAAGTCCGATTTTAGAATTTTACAATGGAATTTTTGACAAAGTGCCTACAATGAAAGAACTTGACAAGCTAACTGCGATAGGGCAAGTGTATAATGATGGAATAGAAAGAGTTTCGCATTATTCGGTAAGTGGAATGAAATTTTTGCCAGACCTTGCCAATCAAGTTCAACTAATTAGTACTTGTGTCGAAAAGCAACCTTCAAACGGACATCTTAAAAAGCCAGATTGGACTTCAACCAGTAGCGACCTATTTAAAATTCAAGAAACCATTAAACAAATATTTAATCATTCGGCTTGACAATAAAACTGCCGATAACATCGGTTTGGCAATAGTGGCTTGCCAACGCACAGAGCCAACGCTCAAAAACCAACTTCGCCAAGCCCTGTTCGTTAGCGGTAAGCTTATCAGCATCTCACTATGACTTCAACAGCCAACTTAAAGACACTTCCCGACAGGCAGAATCTTTACCAAATTTGTAAAAGTATTTCTGTGTTGGACGCCATTTTCGCCGAAGAATGGTTAGACCGCTATTATTCTTTTCAGTGCAACTGGTCGGACACAGAAGAATTCTTTGAGATGCGTAATGGTGAGGGTGACCAGGTATTAATTCTTTTTCAAGCTGACGGTTGTGTTATTAATGGCATGACACATGAATATTATCCTAAAGATAAAAACAAACTTGTAATTGGGCTTCCGGACAAATATCATAAGTTCATTTTTGGCGAGCCTGTTAATTCTATTGGTACTACCTTTTGTATTTGGACAGGCACTAACTCAAAGTGGACAGTTGGCGAAATTGCAGACTTCAATGATGGCTCATCAGAGGTACTAAACATTTTTGATGGCAATCCACAAACTTATTTTAATTGGGCGACAGATTACTTTGAAATAGAGTTTCAGGACGACAACTCTGCCTTGAATAGTATAAAACAAATTTATCAAGGGGACACATTAACAAAGGCTATGGTTTATTCACTTAACAAAGATTTTGAACATTGGGAACAGCTAATTGACGATTTGAAAGAAATAAACTACGCCTCAAACTTTAACAACTAAAAAGCCTATCGCTAATAACTAAGCTTTCGTTTCGTCCGCAGGACGAGAAATGAAAGCGATGTTGAACGAAACTTTCAGTAGCCTTATTCTATATTATGGGGTTATTGATAATGGGCTGATTTTCAGCATAAAGCGGAAGAAAGAGCATGAAATAGAGAAGTCAAATATACGCTATTAATACTCGCAAGGCTACTGAAAGTTTAGTACAACATTGGTATTGCCAATAGTGGGGCTTGACATTGGGGCAATCAGCAGCGCTAATTCTGCTGTGCAGCGGTTCCGGCGGACGAATATAAAATTCCCCACCATTGGCAATACCTGTCCGTTAGCAGTAACCCTATAGAGACATTACGATTAATAACGACAAACCTCCGCTGTGCGTGCCGTCCTCCCCACGCACAACTCGCCTGTCGCCTCCGGGCGACACTCCTGTTATAGCAATTGCATTTGCGCAGCCATGCGTATCAATGAAGCGGTATTTTTTGCGGCAAACTTATTCAGCAAACTCTTGCGATGTGTTTCTACCGTGGTAGGACTGATGAATAATTGTTTCGCTATTTCGTTATTGGTCATGCCTTCAGCTACCAGCTTCAGCACTTCCTTTTCACGCGAAGTAATAACAGGAATGCTGATATTATTATCCGGCCTGCGAAGTGTTGCTGCGGTTTCGTTGCTTAAAAAAGTTTTCCCTCTCAACGATGCTTTGATTCAATGGCAAACAACCGATGAGGTAAATACCAGCAGCTTCAGCATTGAGCATAGTAATAACGGAAGGGAGTTTACATCTGTAGGCAATGTAGCCGCAGCGAATATGCCCGGTGTGCACAAATACCAGTTCACACATGCAGGCATAAGTGAAGGCGATCATTACTACCGGTTAAAGATGGCAGACATTGATGGAAGCTATACGTACTCTGTAATAAAACTGGTAAAAGTATCTGCGGGCATTTCACTCCAGGCTTATCCTAACCCGGCAAGGCAGTTTGTTACCGTAAGAGGATTGCAGGGTGATGGCACACTGGAGTTGATAAGCATTGATGGGAAAACAGTTTATCGCACAACAACGGTAAATACCAGCACAACCATTAATCTTAATAATATCACCAATGGCACTTATATCATCCGTTATATATACCGCGGCCAGGTAGAACAATTAAAAATTATAAAACAATAATTACGCAGCATCATCAATTGGACAAGGCTAACATATATCTCACCGATCCGGGGCATATGCCCCGGATTTTTTTGTAATGCTGCCGGAATATTAATCCAGGTATGATATTTCTCATCTGTTGCTTTGATAGTTTTCATTAACCAGGCTGCAATAAAAACGTTGCTTTACAGTAGTATTTTTAATGTAAAAGTTTTGGTATGAAAAAGATATTGGTTCCTACAGATTTTTCAGCGTGTGCAAATAATGCCTTGAATTTTGCAGTGCAAATGGCTAAACTATTGTCATGGAATATTACGCTTATACATACGGTTGAAAGTGACACGGGTATTTATATGGATTATATGGGCGTGCAAAGGGAACGTGAAGAACAGATGCTGGAAGAAGCAAAGCAACAATTACAATTGGTGAAAAGCGCAATACTTGAAACCGAAAAAATTTCTATTGAAGCGCAAATTTCCACGGGTGCTGTAAATGAAAATATTTTGTCTTCAGTAGCAAAAATAAAAGCTGATTTAATTGTAATGGGTACTATGGGATCTTCAGGAAGCGTAGCAGAAAAATTGTGGGGAACCAAAACCGCTGCAATTGCCGGAAACAGCACTATACCTGTGATTGCGGTACCATATAGTTACAGTTGGAGTGAACCGCGTGAAATTCTTTTTGCGACCAATCGCTTTGAGAAAAACCCTGCATTACTTACACCGCTTTTTGAAATTGCCCGTTTATTTAAAAGCCGCATACATGCTGTTGTGTTTACAGATGAGCTCAATGCCGGCGGATCTGATTTTGTTGATAACAGCAGGGGATTGGATGATTATAAATATTTTCTGGCTCAAATACTTCCGGCGCAAACCCTGGTAACTGCACATATTTCGGGCAGCAGGTTTGAAGAAGCGCTACAGCAGTATATTGAAAAGAACAATATAGGAATGGTAGCCATGATTAGCCAGCAGCGCGGTTTTTTAAGCAGGCTGGTTCACCCGAGCGCAACAAGAAGCATGGCGTATCACGCCACTATTCCACTGCTTATTATGCCTGATCAGCATTAATTTGTATGTTAATGCAAATGCTTTGTAGTTAAGCGTAATTGATGAGCGGGAATAAAAAGAGCAAACCTCTTTTCAGAAATTTGCTCTTTAAAATTATTATTACAACTATTTACTTCTTTAGCTTAGCAACCAGGTTATTGTTGATTGCTTCCAGAAATTCTTCAGTATATAAATAGTGTTCGCCGTGTTTTACTTTATTGCCATGTATACAAACTGCAAGGTCTTTGGTCATTTTACCGTTTTCTACCGTTTCAATACATACCTGCTCCAGCGCTTCACTAAAATCAATCAAAGCCTGGTTGCCATCCAGCTTACCGCGGAAAGCCAAACCCCTTGTCCAGGCAAATATAGATGCAATAGGATTGGTAGAAGTAGGTTTACCAGCCTGGTGATCGCGATAGTGACGGGTAACCGTACCATGCGCCGCTTCTGCTTCCAGGGTTTTTCCATCGGGGGTTACTAATACTGATGTCATTAAGCCCAAAGAGCCAAAGCCTTGAGCAACAGTATCGCTCTGTACATCGCCATCGTAGTTTTTACAAGCCCAAACAAAATTGCCATTCCATTTTAATGCGCTGGCAACCATGTCGTCAATCAAACGATGCTCGTATGTTATACCGGCTGCATCAAACTGTGCTTTAAATTCTTTTTCATATATATCCTGGAAAATATCTTTAAACCTTCCATCGTATTTTTTAAGAATCGTATTTTTTGTAGAAAGATATAAAGGCCATTTTTTACTGAGCGCCATATTGAAGCAGCTTCTTGCAAAACCTGTTATACTTTCATCTGTATTATACATAGTCATTGCAACGCCATCGCCTTTAAAGTTATATACTTCAAAAGTTTGTGGAGCACTGCCATCTTCAGGTGTAAACGTCATAGTAAGTTTACCCTTGCCTTTTATTACCGTATCAGTTGCCCTGTATTGATCACCAAATGCATGACGCCCAACAATAATAGGAGCAGTCCAGTTGGTAACAAGTCTTGGAACATTTTGCATTACTATCGGCTCACGAAAAACAGTTCCATCAAGAATATTGCGGATAGTACCATTGGGACTTTTCCACATTTGCTTGAGGTTAAACTCTTTTACTCTTGCTTCATCAGGCGTAATGGTTGCGCATTTAATACCAACACCATATTGTTTAATGGCATTAGCAGCATCAATCGTTACCTGGTCATCAGTTTTATCGCGGTATTCAATACCCAGGTCGTAATATTTGATATCAATATCCAGGTAGGGCAGGATCAGCTTGTCTTTAATAAATTTCCAGATGATCCTTGTCATTTCATCTCCATCCAGTTCTACTACCGGATTAGCTACTTTTATTTTTTCTGCCATGCCAGTTGTTTTAAGATTAAAATTATTATTTGGACGGCAAATGTACAGTCTTGCGGTTAAAATGGCAAAAGGATATTAACCAGTATCAGATTGGCACAAAGTTTTCAATACAAGCAAAAAGTTTAAGCTATGATTGTAAAAATTGAAAACACACCTGATAATATGATTGGCTTCCAGGCGTTGGGAGACGTTACCAGGGAAGACTTTGAGAATAAGGTTTTGCCTGAGGTAAAAGCGTTGGTTGAAAGAACAGGAAAACTGAATTATTTGATGGTGATAGATACGGCAATACAAAATTTTACCGCAGGGGCATGGTTACAGGATGCTTTATTGGGGATAAAAAATATCAGTTTCTGGAATCGTGTAGCCATTTTGAGTGATAGTGAGCCGCTAAAAACATTTACCAATATATTCAGTATAGTAGTACCGGGAGAGTTTCGTGGTTTTTCGAAAGATCAGTTGGAAGCGGCTGTAGCATGGGTGTCTGAGGAAGAAGTTAGAAGTTAGAAGTAAGGAGTAAGTGTAATTCCATTCCATCTTTGTCGCTTTTAACTCCTCGCCTCTAACTTTTTTGAACAAGCATATTTTGAATTTTTCGTGTTACAATGTCAGGATGAAAAGGCTTTTCAATATAATCATCGGCACCGCATATTAAGGCAATATTTTTTAAATCGTTATTTGCTGAAATGATAATAACAGGTATACCTGATGTTGGTTTATGATTTTTTAATGCCTGGCAAATATCTCTGCCATCCACACCCTGCATGCTCACGTCAAGCAAAATCAAATCAGGGCGTTCTTCCGCAATCATGTTAGCTATATTATGTGCGTTATGACTTACCCTTACGCTGAAACCGGCTTTTGAAAGTTTCATTTTAGCCAGCTCCAGCAAATCTTCGTCATCGTCTGCAAATAAAATGGATGCATTTCTCAGCGTAGTGTTAGTCATCGTAATTATCTTAACTATATTCATTTATCTATACCAGTTCAGCTTTCTCTGTGGTGGTATTCTTTTTAGAAATTTCCTCAACATCTTTCATAAACTTATCAACCTTACCATCTGCATAAGGTCCAAATGCGTCTACTAAGGTTCCTTTAGCTCCATCCGTTGTTTCTATAGCATATAGTATACTGTTATCAGCAGGATCACTTGCGCCTTCAAACCTGTAAAAATTAACAACCTGTACTTGCTCAGGTATATAAATGTTATTGGTTTTAAGGGATTGCAAACCCTTGTCAGTTGCTTTAAAATCTTCTTCGTATCCTTCGCTTAAAAGTTTATTCAAACATAAGGTCATTGATTTCATGTCTTCGGTAGTTGCATTACGTATCATAGCTTTTATTTTAAAAATTAAAAAAAGGGCTGAACCTCTTATTCTTATTATACCACATGCGTGTTCTTCAATAGCAATATCTCACGAGATATAATAAATTGGCTCAGCCCATACTTTACGCAGGTTGTGCATCCCGCAACAATTTAATTCTGTCGTGAGATTTTTTTAATTTATTTTTTTGCGCTTCAATCACATGCCTCACGTCTGCAGAAAGCCTGTTATCTGAATCAGTTTTCAATGCTTCTTTATAGGCTTGTTGTGCAGCATCTTCTCCAAATTCACAAGATTCCAGGATTGATTTTCTGTCTTTACCTGAAAAAGTTGCTTTTACATCCATCCAAACCCTGTATAGCTTACCGCTGGTGGTAGTGCTATCTGTTGGTGTTCCGCCAGACTGGTTTACATACCTGCTTAATTCATTGGCATATGTACGGCTCTCAGATGCAAGGCTGTTAAATATAGTGCGCAAATCCTGGTCAACAGCATCGTTTTCTTTTGCTGCTTTTTCATAACCGGCCGCACGATCATTATTAATTTTTATCAGGTCATTCAGTACCTCAACATTTTTTTCATTTGTTTTCATAAAATAAATTTCATTGGTAATTAAATATTCAATGCAATCATTGATTTATTTAGATGAGAGAAAAACTATGCCAAAGGAGGTTGTGGTGGTTCATTTTGCTTTAACTATGTGGATAACAAATTAAAACAGGCGATTTACGTGTATTATATTCTACAAACCGGTGGTGCTTTGATTACTCAAAAAATGATAATAGCCTGCAGGTAGAGTGTTGCAGGGTCTATTTTTTTATCGAAAAAGTTAGGAATGATGCGCAATTTGTATTTACTTTGTAATTCAAAGTACTTTTAAATTGTTTATATGAATAGTGTTTCACAACTGCAAAAGCTCATTCAAGCATGGAGCATCTTTTTCATCATTTCCCTTATATTAAGCGGCATTACCGCCTTTGCTGTTGAAACCGGGCTTGCATGGATTACTACATGGTGGCCGCAACAAAACGGTATACTGCACCAGTGGTTATATAAGAGTTACGAAGCTGTTCATGTTACCAATACAAACTACCCATTTATAGCGTATGGGTACGACTGGCTGGCTTTTGGGCACATAGTAATTGCTATATTTTTTATTGGGGTTTTAAAAGACCCGGTGCGGAATATCTGGGTAATTAAAACAGGATGTATTGCCTGCATACTCGTAATACCACTTGCTTTAATTGCAGGACAGGTACGACAGATTCCGATCTTCTGGCGGTTAATTGATTGTTCTTTCGGAATAACCGGCATAATTCCGCTTTATATAGTGTACAGAAATACTTTGCTTCTTGAAAAAATTCAACACCATAATAAATAATGTAAGCAGATGGAAAACTTTGTAGATAAAGATTCAGTTGTAAGAAAAATATGGGGAAGGTCGGATACTATTCTCTTCATTTTTGCAGGAGCCGCTGCTGAATTTGCATTAAATAAAACGGTAGACTGGCTGTATTTTACCGGCAAATTACCAGCAGATCCAATCGGCCGGCTATTCTCTACCGTTGGTTATGCACGCCAGATTATTTTTGCAGAAAAACATATTGCTCATACGGCTATAAACAAAATGAACACTATTCACCAGGCGGTAGAAAAGGGGAGAGGCGCGCAAATTCCTGGTTGGGCTTATCGTGATGTTTTGTTTATGCTGATTTATTATTCTGTTGCTTCGTTTGAATTACTGGAACGAAAATTAACCGATGAAGAAAAAGAGGAAGTGCTGAAAGTTTTTTGCGCTGTTGGTGAAAGAATGCGGATAAAAAATTTACCTGCAAACTATAGTGAATGGCAGCAAATGCATGCAAAACAATTGGAGGAAGATCTGAAGCGGAGCAGGTTTACGGATGACCTCTTTAAACAATACAAAAAACAATTGGGTGTATTCCGGTATTTTATTTTGAGGGAAGTGCAGAGCCTGCTCGCACCGCATACCGTGAAAAGATTGCTGTGTTTAAACGGCGGCTATATCATAAAAATAATATTGCCTTTTTACAGGCTCAGTAGAAAAATAAAATGCGCTCAACCAATACAAAATTTATTAATGCCTTATACTTACAGGAGCCAATTAAGGCAATTGAATTATAATAACATTGCTATGTAGGGTGTATTCAAATCTTCGCATCCGTTCTGCATGGGTGTATTTCAAATTTTCGCAGGTGGGTGGAGGCACCCACCTGTAGAGCGCCCTACCGGTCGGTGTCTCACCGACCGGAAATAATATCATTTAGCTGAGCACTAAAAAAGCTTTAATAATTTAAAGATCGTTGGATGTATTGCTTTAGTGCCGGTTATAAAACCAAAACACTTGCGTCACTGCGAACCCGCCCGTAGGTTCTATTGAATTGAACGCATATCGCGGCGGGTGAAGCAGTCTCGTAAGCTTTGAAGAATGAGATTGCTTCGCCGCAAAGCAGCATGATATTTCAATTTC
>JADLCD010000061.1 GCA_020847395.1 Chitinophagaceae bacterium | reverse complement strand
CAGGGCAAGTGCAGGAAAAACAATTCGAGATGCTGATTTCACGGAAAGATATAACAACTATAATAAAACAATCGTACGATCAGGTTCAATAGGAAATCCTGCATTAAAAGCGGAACGGTCATTGAGCTATGAAGCAGGAATAGACTGGTTTGTTAAAGATTATCTGAAAATATCTTCCACTTTCTTCCAGCGCTTTCACCGCAGGCTGGTTGATTTTACTACTACGGCTTATGATGAAATGCCGCGTAAAGAAAATCTTGTGCCCAATGGTATATATGCATTAGCCAAAAATATTGCCGAAGTAAATACTACGGGCTTTGAAACAGATATTCAGTATACACATACCATTAACGATAAGCAACATGTTTCCGGTAGTATAGGTTTGGTATGGCTTGATAGTAAAAGCAGCGACAGTGTTCCTTCTTTTTATATTTCTTCACATGCGAAATTTCTCAGCAACTTTTCTGTAATATATCAATATCATAATTTCTCTTTTAGTGCAACTGGTTTGTATAAAAAGAGAAATGAAAGAACTGCATCTGCCATCAATACCATTGTATCACCTGATTATTTTTTAATGAACGCTAAAATGGCATACTATTTTTTTAACCGGCGGTTTTCTGTATTTGCTCAAATGGATAACGTATTCAACAGGAAGTATAGCGATCTTCTCGGATCAATTATGCCGGGCAGGTGGTTTATGGCAGGAGTGAGGTTTCAGTTTACAGAGAAAAAGGGAGAGTAATGTGGAAATGTGGGAATGTGAAAATGAGGATAGGCTTTTGTTAAATAATTTCACCAGGTTCAATTGCAGGGTATTGATAGAGATGCTTTGCTACCTTTGCGGCAGTTTAAAAATAGTAATGATGAGAATATTTGCGACGCTGATCATTTGTTTGATAAGTATAAGTGTTTTTGCGCAGCCTGATCGCTGGCAGCAAAAAGTAAAATATATTATGGACATCAATATGGATGTGCAAACCAATAAATTCAGTGGTAAACAAAAACTGGAATACTGGAATAATTCTCCTGATACTTTACACAAGGTATTTTATCATCTGTACTGGAATGCGTTTCAACCCAATAGTATGATGGATGCAAGAAGCCGTGAACTTGGAAAAACTCAATTTCGCGGAAGAGACGGTAAGCCTGTAGGTGATTGGGATCCGAGGGTGAAAGATCGTATACAAAATCTTAAACCAGAAGAAATTGGTTACCAGAAAATCAATACCTTAAAATTGAATGGTGTTGACCAGCAGTTTAAAGTATATGAAACAATACTGGAAGTTAATTTGTCAAAACCTGTTCTTCCTAAATCAAAAGTGGTATTTGATATGGACTTTGAAGCGCAGGTGCCTTTACAGGTCCGCCGCTCAGGAAGAGATAATCCCAACACCGGTGTACGATATTCTATGAGCCAGTGGTATCCTAAAATGTGTGAATATGATTATGAGGGATGGCATCCTACGCCATATGTTGCCCGTGAATTTTACGGAATATGGGGAGACTTCGACGTAAATATCACTATTGATAAAAATTATATTATCGGCGGTTCTGGTTATTTGCAGAATGCAAATCAAATTGGGTACGGTTATGAAAGTGCAGGAACAAAAGTAACACGCCCTCCCGGCAATACGCTTACCTGGAAATTTAGTGCACCCAATGTGCACGATTTTGTATGGGCTGCAGATCCTGAGTTTAAACACCTTACCCGTAATATTCCTAATGGCCCTGTCATTCACGTATTGTATAAATACAAACCTGATAATGCGGGTAATGATGCCGCCTGGAAGGAAGTGGCTGATGCCGCTGTAACGGTATTGCCTTTTATAGAAAAACATTTTGGGGAGTATCCTTATAAACAATATTCGTTTATACACGGTGGTGATGGCGGCATGGAATACCCGATGGCTACATTGATTAATGGGCCAAGCCTGGGCACTGCTTTTCATGAGTGGATGCATAGCTGGTACCAGATGATGCTGGCAACCAACGAGTCATTATATGCCTGGATGGACGAAGGATTTACCAGCTACGCAGAAGGACTGGTTTCTGCTTTTTATAAACAAAAGAAAGCCGGGCTTATCAGCGGTCTTGAATTACTCACTGATTCCGGAAAAGCAGGGCAACCTGCAGACCTGCCATTATACCAGGATGATTCATACGCTGGTTATTTTAATCTTACCAGGAGCGGATTGGAAGAACCGCTCACTACGCATGCTGATCACTTTAATACTAATTACGCTTACAGCAACGCTGCCTATTCAAAAGGCGCAGTGTTTCTTGCACAGTTAGGCTATATTATCAGTGATTCATTAAGAAATAAAACCCTGTTGGAATATTATAAAACATGGCGGTTTAAACATCCAAATGCCGGTGATTTTATTCGTGTGGCTGAAAAGGTTAGTGGAGTACAACTGGATTGGTATAAGGAATATTGGGTGAACACCACCAAAACCATTGATTATGCTATTGACAGCTTGTGGGAACAAAATGGTAAAACCAATATCCGTTTAAAGATGATAGGGCAAATGCCAATGCCAGTAGACGTAGCACTGCAATTCAAAGATGGCTCAAAAGAAATGGCTTATATACCCCAGTTGATTATGTTTGGCAAAAAGCCTCAGGAAGATGCAACGCCGATGGTAGTACACGAGCCATGGAAATGGACGCATCCTACCTATACTTTTGAAGTTAATCAGCGATTGATGAATATTAAATCTATTGAGATTGATCCCACACAACGAATGGCTGATATAAACAGGAAGAATAATAAGCTGGAGTTGAACTGGTAGGTGAAAGTCGCAAGAACCAGTTTGATCATTTTGTTCTTAACTCGATATGCAGTATTTGTTGGTTACGCATAATCGTGAGCGGTATACGCCCTGTCCAGTTGAGGGTTTGATAAATATCCATCCATTGTTTTACGTCTTTAACAACTTTACCCCCGGCAAAGCGTATCACATCTTTGGGCTGAAGCCCTGATTGAGCGAGCAGGCTGTTTTCTCCTGTATTAAAAATGATTACACCGGTTTCATCAGGCAGCCCGTATGCGGAGCGATCGCCTAAGCCGTCAACTGATTTTATACTTCCTCCTAAAAAAGCTACCACGGTAGATTTGTCTGAAAGCCCTGCATCTGTAATCAGCACCGGTATTTGCGGTTGCTGCGCTATTTTTTTGAGTGAAGGTTTTTGTACACCAAATGAATCCATCGGAAAGTTTTTGAAACCCAGGGCTATAGCCGGTGATGCGGATGCTACTGTATAATCGCCTTTCAGGGGATTTGCAAAGAGAGGGTCTCCCGCTATACTATTTGCATCCGTACCTCTTGATTGCGCGTCATGCAAAGCGGCTGTGTCGGGAAATAAATTATAGTTAATGCTGTTGCCCCAGTCGTTTACCTGGATCGGTGCGTATTTTTTCATCACAATATTTCTTTCAAATACGTCACCGCTGTTTTTGAACCACACATGCGGATGAAAAGAATTGTTGATCATGATATTGTTTTCTACAATTCGTTTAAATCCTTCGCGCAGTTTTAATCCGCCATTCAGGCAAAGATTGTTATAGATATGATAATTGGATGAACCGTCATCAAGATCAATATCCCAACCATGATCACAACGGAAACGATTGTTGCGGATAATGGTTTGTTTTTGTGCATCCAGGAAAATCAGTTCAGGATGTATGGCCGCGAGACTATCCATGTAGCTTCTGCCGGGCGCCCAATAACGGTCACGCCCCCACGAATTAAAGGAACCATGATCTCCTGTTTCGCGAACCGTATTGAATACATCGTTGAATTCCAGTATATGCCCTCCAAAACATCCATCCCCGATATTGATTCCTGCACGTGAAGTGTGGTAAATGCTGTTATGCCTTACCGTAATGGAGGAGGCAACTTCTATTTCCACGCCTGTAGCCTGCTTTTCAATATCACCAAGATCATGCAGCAGGTTGTTTTCCACTACACAATCCTGTGGAAAATTGTTGGTGAGTGGTCCCGGCGTTTTATCTAATTGATCATAGGGAGTGTAATTTTCATAACCAAAAGTGGCAGAGCGAACCGCTTTTGTATCGCCGATAAAACATATGGCATTCGCACCTGTATTATATATATGGCAACCTCTTACTGTATCATTTTTATTATAGTTACTCAACATTACCGCATTGCCTCCTATTCCTTCAAAAACGCAATCCTCAATCACACAATTTTCAGTGCCGTCTAAAAGAACTGCACCACCACGATAAATCGTCCAGTCGCTGCGCAGCAGAGGTTCTTTGGTGTTCATAAATGTGCGCTCATTGTGTGCGAAACGCAGGTTACTCAACCGAATGTTTTTTACAGGTTGTGCAATGCTGCCTTTTAATTCAATGCTGTTTTTAAGCTGGGCTATTTCTACCACGGCTTTATGTATATCTACTCCTTTAGCCGGATAATAATAAAGCAGGTGCTTTTTCTTATCCAGCCACCATTCACCGGGGGCATCCAGTTCTTCAAAAATGTTTTCGGCAAAACGATATTCTTTATGCATTTCGTTGGGACGATTGTTTTGCCATCCACCTTCCATCTGTAAGTTACCATTACTGTCGGTGCCGGTTATGCGATAATGGAACCCGCCCCATTCATAGGCATGCAAGGCATGTATATAACCACCTGCGGGGTCTTTCCATTTCTTTACACGTTCTGGTGCAATTGCATCCGCGGCGGTTCCATGAAATATCCTGGCAGATGAATCGTAGTTGGGATACCGTGCAAGAGGTTGCAGAATATGATTTACATATAAGCGTTCAAAAACAATTCCCTGAGTAACATCGGCTACATATATGCCATTTTTCCAGGGTTTCCATTGCAGTTGCAGGCGCTTTCCGGCACTGATCATTACTTCTTCATTCTTGTAGGCTTTTATATATAATGACGAAAGCTTACAGTATTTAGCATCTATGTTAATAGTTTTGTTAAGATAATAAATGCCTTTTCGCAATTCAATGGTAACCGCTTTACCTTTTTGTATACAGGCCGCAGATAGTGCCTGTTGTAATGTTTTGAAGGGCTGAATGATAGAACCATTGTGTGTATCGCTGCCATCAGCCGCCACATAAAAATGTGTTTGGGTAAGTGCATGAACAGCTAACAGCAGTACAACAGCAGTAAGAAAAATATTTTTTATAAAAGTATGCATGGAATGAGATGTAATAAGTGGTTGTTAAATTAAAACAAATTTGTGTATAGTATTTCTGAGAATGAGCTGTTTTATACATTACGCAGCTTTTTCAAAATGCGGGTTACTTCTTCAATGCAATATTCAATTTCTTCGCCGGTAGTAAATCTTCCTAAGCCAAAGCGTATGGAATTTTTAGCCAATTCATCTGCAATACCCATTGCTTTTAAAACATGCGAGGGCTCAGGATTGGCCGAAGTACAGGCTGAACCGGATGAAACAGCAATGGTTTTGGTAATAGCTGTGAGTAACTGGTTTCCTTTTATATTACTAAAAGAAAGATTGGTTACGTTAGGTAAGCGATGTGCCGTATCGCCGTTTACTGTTACACCTCCAATGCTCACTAAGGCATATTCAAGTTTGTCTCTCAGTTTTTTTATGCGCAATGCTTCTTCCTGCATTTGTGATCTGCATAGTTCTGCTGCTTTTCCTAATGCCGCTATACCAGGCACATTTAAAGTTCCGCTGCGCAATCCTTTTTCGTGACCGCCACCATCTATTTGCGGAGATAATCTTACACGCGGATTTTTTCTTCTTACATATAATGCGCCAATGCCTTTAGGTCCATATATTTTATGAGCAGACAGGCATAGCAAATCAATATTATCTTCAATAACATGCACCGGTATTTTACCAACAGCCTGTGTAGCATCCGTAAAAAATAAAATGTTATGTTCCCTGGCTATTGCACCAATTTCACGGATGGGTTGCAGTACACCTGTTTCGTTATTGGCATACATAACGGTAATGAGCAGGGTATCTTTCCGGATGGCTTTTTTCAGATCTGTTATATTAATAATGCCATTGTGTTGTACCGGCAGTAAAGTTATTTCCACGCCGGATTTTTCAAGATGTTTGCAGGTATCAAGTACAGCTTTATGTTCGGTGGCGCAGGTGATGATGTGTTTGCCACTATCAGCATATATTTCAATAACGCCTTTTATAGCAAGATTGATAGCTTCTGTAGCGCCGGAGGTAAAAATGATTTCGCTGCTGTGTGCACCTGTTAATGCTGCAACCTGTTCTCTTGCAAGTTTAACGGCTTCCTCTGCCACCCAGCCAAAACTATGACTCCTGCTTGCCGCATTACCAAACTGGTTGGTAAGATATGGCATCATGGCATTAAGCACTGCCGGGTCAATAGGAGTGGTGGCATTATTATCAAGATATATGGGCAGATTGAGCATAATGCAAGATACAGGAAACTGCGTATCGCGGTTCAGGGAAAAGTTTCACCGGCGCATTTCAAATTAAGAGAGCAGGGGCGCCTTCAAAACATATAAAATACGCTAAGGAGCTGCAACGCACCGAGATATTAAAACACAAACGATGCAGATTAATATTTCGCGGGTGTATTTCAAGTTTTCACATATGCTTTGCCTTAGTGCTGGTTGTATATTTGAAGCACTTTTACCGTCTTTTCGACTGAGCCAACACGAACACTATACTTTAATCGCTCTTTTGCGAGGGAGAAGTCTGCCGGGCATTGGTACTCATGTTCATCTTCTGTACTACTGCCAAACGGATTTCTCTTCCGCCAAAACATGTCTTTAATTCATTGCAACCAGAGGGCGGAATCGAAATGACGATGAGTGTATTGGTTTTAATGTCAGCAAAAAGGGTAGAAGTTATTCTAACTTCTACCCCTGCTCAAAGTGTATAGTATAAAGCCTTACGGCAAAGACTTCACATAAATATCTTTAAAATATACTATGCTTTTAGGATCGTGCGCCTGTATGGCAAATGTGCCGGGTTTTATTAAACGACCGGGGTGACCTTTTGGCGCAACAGCATTTTCAGGTTCTGTCCAGTCAATAATAGTTTGCCCGTTTATTTTGGTAATTACATGTTTGCCTTCCACACGTATACCCAGTTCAAACCACTCATCATCTTTTACAAAAGTGGCTGCAGTATCTTTAATATCATACAAGCCCGCGGTTCTTTTCCAGTCGGTGTGCGAATTGTTTACCTGCACTTCAAAACCATCATCAGGAAAACCTTTTTGCTGAAATTTAGTTTGAAAATAAACACCTGAGTTTGAGCCGGGTTTTGTCATTACCTGCATTTTGATTTCAAAATTTTTGAACTCATGATTTTGAACAGGCCCGTCGTAATACAGGTGAGAGCGTTTGCCGGCAACCTTAATAGCGCCATCTTCAATGCTGAAGGATGGGCCTTCACTTTCTTTCCAGCCGTCGAGTGATTTACCATCATAAAGACTAATCCATTCGCCGCTGGCATTACTGCTTTTGCTGCCATTTATTTTTTTGTTGCTGCATGCCGCAAGCAATATGATGGCTGCAATAAAAAAAATATTTTTTTTCACGATATAACTTTAAATGAAATAAAAAAAGAGTCCCGCTTTTTTTGCGGGACTTCAAATGTATTAAAAATCGAGTGTCCAGCCTTTGCGATATTCTCTCTTCACAAATTGATTTACTTCATCAAGATTGGTTACACGCATGTTTTTATAATCCCAAAGTAACTTCATATTTGCACCCGGATAATCATTGCCTCTTCCATTTGCTCTTGGCTTGGGTGTATCTGCAGCTCTTAGACCAAGATTAGCCATTAAGATAGCTTCGGTAAGCGGGCCGGCTTTTGAGAATGGAGAACTAAGTTCCATATTGCCATAGCCTGCAATGCAACCTTCTACCCATTGTGCATAATGGCCGTCTGCGCTGCCGGGAACACGTTTGATGGTTTGGGGAACTTTTACTTCCTCATTTCTTTTTAATGGCAATAATCTTGGGTTGGCAGCATATTCACTCGCCATCATTTTTCCTTTTGAACCCACAAACAAAATACCGCTGTTGCCATCGCCAAATACTTCATTAGGTCCTAATTCTTCAGGGCGCTCAGGTTTTATACCGCCATCCATCCAGTGCATTATTACTTCGCCTTTGGTTTTATTTGTTTTGGGGAAGGTGAGTGTTGCATGGCTTGAGGGCGGAAAACTATCGGGGAAATAGCCACGTTTACCGAATGCGGTAAACACACTGGTTACAGATGCCTGTACATCCAGCGCATATTGAATACCAAGTATTCTGAAAGGCGCTTCCATAAGGTGGCAGCCAAGATCACCCAATGCACCGGTACCATAGTCCCACCAGCCGCGCCAGCTTCCGGGAATAAGATTATCAACATAATCTTTTTGAGGGGCAGTACCCAGCCATAAATCCCAATCAAGGCCCTGGGGTACCGCTGGTTTTTCGGTAGGCCAGGGAATGCCCTGTGGCCATATTGGCCGGTTAGTAAAAATAAATACTTTATCCACGTCTCCTATTATACCAGCATCATACCATTCCTGCATCTGGCGCACGCCATCACCTGAAGAGCCCTGGTTACCCATTTGGGTTACCACCTTATATTTGTCAGCCGCTTCTGTTAACATACGTGCTTCATAAATATCGTGGGTTAAAGGTTTTTGTACATATACATGTTTCTTCCTGCGCATGGCAGCCATAGCTACTACAGCGTGTGTGTGGTCTGGGGTTGATACAGAAACGGCATCAAATGATTTAGCTTCTTTATCAAACATTTCCCTCCAATCTTTATAATATTTGGCTTTAGGGAAAGCTTTTCTGGACTCTTCTGCCATGCGGTCATCAACATCACATAAAAAACCTATTTCCGCTTTGCCGCTTTTGTAAAAATTAGCAATATCAGAACGGCCTTTACCACCGGCTCCAACACCGGCTACCACCAGCTTATCACTTGGAGCCAGGTATCCTTTACCTAAAACATTGCGGGGTACAATCATAAAACCCGCTGCGCCCATAGCGGTATTTTTAATAAAGTTTCTGCGGGATTTAAATAGTTTTTTAGCCATAAGTATTTGTTTAAGCAATCAAAATTGAGAGAGGTTTCCTCTAATCGTGGAGACACAGTAGTTAACAAGCTACTCATTATGCGGGTAATATTTAAAGTAAACCATTAAGAAATTAAGGTTATTTAACTTTTATCTCAATCTCTTAATGGTTTATACCAGTGTTATGTCAATTAAAAAATGGCTGTGCGTTGTTGTGAAACCGGAAACGGGAAACAAACTCTTCCGTCTCTTATTTATCGTTTTACATAGCACTATTACCGTTATTGTATTACACTGTTGTGTGCATATAAATTCCCGATCCTGTATTCAAACTCTGCTGATGTGCCGGGTGTAAGCTTGGTTACTTTCAGCATTCCGTATAGTATATCAGAAGCTGTAGCACCGTTTACCAGTTTAAATACATATATCCCTGTGCCCATTGATGGATCAATAGAGGTAACAGCGGTACCTGCTGCAAATTCATTTTTAGCAGTGGTTACATTGTTAAGGTTATATGTTGCAACAGTAGAAGGAACAAAACTGATGCCTTTTCCACCGGTAGCCCATGCTGATCCCTGTGCAATGGTAAGGTTTGCTCCCAATGTAATTACGGCATTCGCGTTGGTTGAAGCCACTGCTGAACCATTGAGTAAATTAAAACCATCGGTTGAAGTGCTTAGTGTGCCTGTTTTCTTTAAGAAGAAATAAGGGTTGCTGGCTACTACCGTCTTAATTACTTCATTGGTATAGGTTCCCTGTGTGGTAATAAATGAGTAAATCATGGTGTCTTTGCCTACCGCAAAATCATCACCTGATACATTTATAAGGTCAGTTGGCGCGAAAGTACCTACGGATTGCCATGCTTCGTTTGTACCATTCTTCTTTTTTACCACCACATTTCCTGCATAAGTTCCTGAGGCAGGAGTTACGGTTACTTTAAAACTTGCAATGCCTGCAGTTCTTATAACATCTACATCTTTACCATTATACTGGGGATTAGTTACCGTAGTAGCATCTTTAAGGTTAACCCTGTAAGTAGCCGCATCTGTTTTTCCGGAAAAGGTAACTGTTACATAATCGCCGGTATTATTCAGCTTCGCTTCAGCCCTGGTATAATTTACTACGGCGGTAAGGTCGGAGCCCAATGTTACCTCTTTTTGTGTGCCAGCCATAGGCAATAACTGTAGTGCGCCGCCACCCGGAGGGGTTTGCAGTTGCAGCAATTCCACTTTCATCACATCGCCGGCTTTGGCATTTGGCAGTATGGATGTTACGGTAAATGCATCGTCGAGCGTAGTAATACCGGCAGATGTGGTTTTAGCCACGCCGGTAATCGTAACATTGCCATCCCCGTCTGTTGGTACTTCATAATAAGGCTGCTTGGTACAACTCCATATAGAAGCCGCCGCTGCTATTATAAATATATTTTTTATGTATGTCTTCATTGTATGATAATTATAAATACTCAATTTGTTTACTGACCAGATTGTTTTGGCAGGTATCCAAAGTTTTGCATGCACTGCGCATTGTTGATAATTTCAGTACCTGAAATAGGAGAAAGTAAATTCATAGGTCCAAATTCAAAACTGAAATCAACAGGGCGATGGCCAAAGAAAGATTCTATTGCAGCAAACTGTCCATCTCCATCAACCAGGCACATCCGTGTGCGGCGTTGATCCCAAAGCATTTTGTTTTCAAATACCAGTTCATACGCTCTTTCACTCATGATAGTAAGCAGGTTAATATCTGTAGCTCTGTATGCAGGAAGTGATGCTCTTGCCCTTACCAGGTTTATCCCTTTTATAACATCATCATCACTTACCGCTTCGCCAAGTGATCTTAATGTCCAGTTCACTTCAGTAAGCATCAGCAGTATATCTGCATAGCGGTAAAAGCTCCAGTTCAGCCCGGATTGACCGGTAACTTTAATAGCATTCTGATCATAGAATTTATACAGGTAAGCCATGCCGAATTTATCTGCAGGGCCTTGTGACGGATCGTATTTCGTAGACCTGGTATCAGAAAAATAAAACATCTGCCTGTCCTGTATACGTTTGTCGGCAGCGTTGTAAGATTTAAAATAGGGAGTGCTTGGAATAAAAGTGCCGTATTCATCGCCAAACATAGATACGTGGCTAAGCCCGGGTAATGCAGCCGGAATAATGCTGTTGTTGGTAACACCACTCAGGTATTGAGCCTGGAAGATTGCTTCGCCCGCATTGTTTTTCCCAGGATCGCGAAGATCATCATAGGAACCTAAAGTATAAGCACCATATAATACATTCAGATTAGTTTGCGCTTTCTTTAAAAAGTCTTTAGCAGAAGCTGAATTTACAGGATATGCGCTGGCAGACCAGGAGCCATCCACACACCAGTTCTTTTCTGGTGCAGTTGTTACTTCCTGGTAAGGGTAGCCTGCACAGGTTAAATATACGTCTGCCAGTATTGCGCGGGCAACATGCTTGGTTACTCTTCCGTTAGATGAACGACTGTCGGACAATGGGCTGTTAACAGCATATTCAAGGTCAGGAATGATCACTTCATCATATATCTGTTTTAATGAAGCGCGTGGCAACTGAACGCTATCGAGTGTGCTTACTACAGTTGTAGTTAAAGGCACATCACCAAAATAGCGAACAAGGCAGAAATAATACCATGCTCTGAGTGTTTTTACTTCCGCCAGTGCTTTTTGAATATCAGACTCTGACCATTCAGTAATTCCGGGTATTTTAGCGATGGCAAAGTTACAATCTCTTACACCCTGGTACCAGTTATTCCATTGGTTGTTAAAATTACCCAGCATATCGCCGGATATCTGGTTGGTCTGGTATTTCCATATCTGCACGTGTGTGTCAGATGTATAGGCTTTACCGGTAGGATATTCCAGTGTAGCTGGCAAATAGTTACCCCAGTCATCGGCGCCGCCTGTCCACGATGCCAGAGAACGATAAGGTCCTATAATAAGAGCGGCGCCCTCCTGTGCTGTAGTAAAAACAGTTTGATCTGTCATGTTGCCGGTAGGCACTTCTTCGAGGAATTTTTTACAACTACCCGTCATTATTACAATAAGGGTAAGTATTGCCTGGTATTTAAAAAATTGTATGATTCTTTTATTTGAATACATGATAATACGCTTTAAGAATTAGAAACTAACATTAACACCGAAGCTGTAGATAGAAGGATTAGGATATTGGTATTTATCCACGTTCGGCACCAGTGAATACTGCTTATCCAGCGAACTTCCTTCAGGATCGTACCCCTCAACATTGGTAATTAAGAAGAAGTTGGCCGCGGATATATAAGCTCTTATTTTCTGCAGTTTCCATACCTGCACCGGAAAAGAATAGCCTATGGTTGCAGAGCCTCCTCTTATAAATGAAGCATCGCTGATCATATGCGTATCAGGATATGACTGGTAGTATGCACCGCCATTACCCGGGCGCATTTGTGCAATCATGGTATTTTGATTATCCGGTCTCCAGGCCTGCAGCGTACTGTTTAAACCTCCGGATACCAACTGCCTGTCTTCAGCAGATTCGTGTACAAAAGCTTTATTAACGCCAGATACAAATTGAATAAGAATGCTGGCATCAAATCTTTTGTATTTAAAGTAATTATTGAACCCGCCTAAAACTTTCGGAAATGAATAACCGATAATGCCTCCATCAGAAAACAGGTCAATCTTACCATCGTCATTCCTGTCAAGGAATTTAAGGTCGCCGGGCAGCATGCCATAGCGTGCAGCCAATGAAGCTTCTTCTGTGCTGTACGTGCCAAGGCGGGTAAGTCCGAAAAATGCGCCGATTGGTTCTCCTACTTTTAAAATTGAAGTACCATTACCTGCACCGGTTTGCACATATATAGGCGCACCGGTAGGTCCTAATGCAATAATCTTATTTTTATTAAGACTTACAGAAATGTCGGTATTCCATTTAAAGTTTGCGCCATCTATTATTGCTGCGCCCAAACCAAATTCCCAGCCTTTGTTTTCAACAGAACCATAATTCATTTTTGCAGTACCTGTTGTGGTAGAGCGTGGCAAAGGCACATCAAGCAACATGTCTTTGGTTACTTTATAATAATAATCCAGTGTGAAGTTTATTCTGCCATCCAGCACGCCTAATTCTAAACCTCCGTCATACTGGGTGGTAGATTCCCATTTCAAATCGGGGTTACCCATTTGGCTGGGGTAAATGCCTGTTTGAGAAGAACCGCCCAATACCACACTACCTACACCCACATAGGTTTGAGATACATAGCTACCAATTTCCTGGTTACCTGTTTTACCCATGCTTGCCCTTAACTTTAACTCGCTCACACCTTTAACATTTTCCATAAATTTTTCCTGGGAAACTCTCCATGCTACACCTGCAGATGGGAAGAAACCATACTTGCTGTTAGGACCAAATTTGGAAGAACCATCTATACGACCTGTTGCAGTAAGTAAGTATTTGTTTTTGTAAGTGTAGTTTACCCTTGCAAAGTATGAGTTAAGCGAACTCTTACCATCGCTGCTGCCTGGTACGGGGCGTGTTTGTGCACCCGCGCCAATATTATGGTACTCGTAGAAGTTGGAAAAGAATACAGAGTTTGAGGTGTTAAGGTATTCCCAGTTAAACTGTGTCCACGCCAAACCCAGCATAGCATTTACTTTATGAGCATCGCCTACTTTTTTATCGTAGTTGAGATAGTATTGATTTTGCCAGTAAAAAGTATTTTGTGTATTGATGGTGGCCGTTCCGTTACCTCCATATAATTTTCCGCTATAACCATTATACTTGTAAGCATTATAGTCAACAGAGAAATCTGTTTTAAGGCTCAGGTCAGGAGTGATCTTTGCATTCAACGCGATGCTTCCTGTGGTTTGATCGCGGTTGGTAAACGCGAATATCTGCGATCTCCTGAATACGATATTGTACCATTGTTCACCCACATTAAAGTCTCCGTTGGTTCCCCACCTGTTGGCATATGTACCCAGGCTTGGATCATTCGGATATTGCACGGGCAATATACTCCAAACCTCTGCGGTAGAACGGGTAATACCGTCATCATTGGTTTCCTGGCTGCGTGCATATGCAATATTAGTGCTCATATCCAGCCATTTGGTAATTTTTACATCACCGGTAATTCTGCCTGTATATCTTTTAAACCATGATCTCGTCATTAACCCCCTTTGATCAGTGTAGCCTAAGGAAGCAGAATATTTTGCATTTTCCCCTCCGCCCCTTATATCAATATGGTGATTGTTATTGGTAGAAGATTTAAATGCGAGATCTTCCCAATTGGTATTATAAATAGGCTTATAATAGTTGCCGTCTTTACCAACCAGGTCTAATATATAATCTCCTTTATTAACTTTTTCAAACAGCCAGGGCATTTCAGAATAGGAAATGCCGGAAGCAGTGGCTCCGCGAAAATCCTTTGCACGATTGATTGTTCCGTATTTATCACCATTAGCCATTGCCTGTTCGTACACATACATCAGCTGATCCGCATCCATAGCATACAGGTGGCGTTGCAAAATATTACGTGAAATACTGCCACTATAATCAACCTGTGTTTTACCGTTAACACCTCTTTTTGTAGTGATCATAATTACACCATTTGCACCGCGTGCTCCATATATTGCAGTTGCAGAAGCGTCTTTTAAAACTTCCATTGCCACAATGTCTTCGGGGTTTAATGTAGACAGTGCATTGGCAACACCAATGATGCCATCAACCACAAATAATGGATCACTGCTGGTGTTGATGGAGTTTGTACCACGTATCCTGATCATGGGTTTACCGCCCGGAACACCCGCACCCTGGTTAACTACCTGCACACCCGCGATTTTTCCCTGCAAACCATTTCCCACGTTGGCAATGGGCCTGTCAACCAGTTTGTCTGCCTTGATTTGAGCCACAGAACCAACGAGATCGCTTTTCTTTGCAGTACCATAACCAACCACTACGATATCGCTTAATCCTTCAACGGAATCTTCGAGCGTAATAGTTATGTTATTTTTAGCATCAACAGTTTGTGATTTGAAACCCACAATAGATATAACCAATTGTGATCGTTTATCTGAATCAATAGTAATTGTAAAATTGCCATCTTTATTAGTTGTAGTACCGCGGGAGGTACCGGCAACTGTAACGGACACGCCTTCAAGCGGAGCCCCGTTTTTGTCTACCACTTTACCTCTTATTTCAATTGGCGGAGGTGCAGCCGTTAATTTTTTTCCTTTAAGTTCTCCCGCATTTGCACAAAGCGTAAAACTTAAAAGCAAAACAAAAGTTAGTTTCATTACTAATAATACCCGGTTAAGGTTTTTGTTGGCACAATGCCTGAGATTGTGCCTGGCATAAGCATTCATAAATTCTGTGAATTGGGATGAATAAATAGTTTAGTGAACAACAAACAGTTTTGCCTGATGGCCAACAGCCACAGGCATGTCCTATATACCTGATGCAGATATATGGCGAAGTGAATTGTTAATGTCTCATGTAGATTTTGGTTTTTTTATTTGTTTTTGGTTTTAAATGTGAATAATAAAAGTGTTATTGAATGTTACCTATCATGCTTTAGTTGGTCTCTTTTTTTAAAATGTTCCTTAGTATTTTACCTGATATTTCTTTAGTAATTTTTCTATAGGGATTAATCTGAACAATCAGCTTGTCTATGATAGAGAGCACTATATCTTTATTATCTATATCTGCAATGAGATGCATTAACTCAGCATTTTCTTCCTTGCTGATCTTTTCGGGGAGGTAAAGACCAAATAAATATTCCAAACGTGGTTGAAGCATGCAATCAGTTGTATATAGATTCATAGTATCTGTATACTGCGTAGAGCTTTTTTTGAGGGAAATGGGTAGGTTAAGTGTTAAAAAAAGTCAAATAGTATTAAGTTGTCTACCATTAATGCGGAAAAAGGAAAGAATAATGTATTGAGATACATCATGCAATGGATTCTGATGCTCTTCATTGCCTGTGCAAGGTGAAATTTAATTGTATCGGGAGTTAGTTGCAGCATTTTTGCCACTTCATTTCTTTTTAATCCATTTTCTTTTATCAGCATATATACTTTCTGTTGCTGTAATGGAAGTTTTTTTACTGCCTGCCTTAAAATTTGGCTGTATTCTTTATCGCGCAATTGTATTTCTGCATGATGCACAGAAGAGTAAGTAGCTACAGGAGATGCGCTATTAATAGATTGCCTGGCTTTTTCCCGGAGGAATTTATAAACCAGGTGCTTTGTAATGGTGAGGATATAAGCCTCAAAATTTTCAACTTTTGAAAATTCAGAACGTTTGAGCCAAACAATCATAAAAACTTCCTGCACTATCTCTTCAGACGTGATAACACAATGTGTGAATTTATGAGCGACGCCATAAATTTTGTTTTTATATCGGTTAAATAATTGTTCAAAAGCATTTTGATTATTATTGGAAAGGGCATGCAAAAGCATTCTCTCACAATACATGTTTTGGTTTGTAAGGTTCATTTATGAAAAAGCTAAGAGGTTAACGAAAATGATATTTCGTTTCCATAGTTAACGTTCTTCTAGGGAGGGCGGATAAATTCGGGAGATTTGGTGGTTACATAGGAATGAACGTTAAATTTTACGTAGGGATGGTACTTGTATCTTTTGGTGGATTTCTACTGTTGGAGGGGTACTGCTCAAGTGTAAGCACCTGGCCACTTACAGGTCCACTCTCATCTGATAAAAAATATACTGCTCCTGCCGCAATTTCCGCAGGCCAGATAATTCTCCTGGCAGGGGCATATACAGCAGGCAAATCTTTATACCAGTCTTCGGCTAAACCATGTTGCTTTTTCCGGATAGTTTCGTTTTCAGTTAACACCCAACCCGGGTTTATCTGGTTAACCCTTACTCCTTCTTCACGAAACAGTGTATCGCCAAGATTATGCGTTAGCGTCATCAATGCTCCTTTGGATACGCTATATGCAAACAGGTTAGGTTCTCCGCTATAGGCATTTACAGAACCTATATTTAATACACTTCCTTTTTGTTTTTTTAAATGCGGCAATGCTGCCTTTATTAAATTAAAAGGAGCGATAGTATTTACTTCAATAACCCTGCGCAGTAAAGCTGCATCTGTAGTATGCAGGTTTGAAGAAGCAACTATTGCTGCATTATTTACTATAGCATCCAGTTTACCAAATGTTGTTATGGCAAGATCAACCAACTGCTGCGCTGCTCCTTCATTGGTAATATCTTCAATTAATAAAACAGCGTTATCACTTCCCAGCCCGTTCACTACTGCTTCGCCCCATTCTTTTTCAAGACCATGCACCACCACTTTAGCTCCTTCCGATACAGCTCGAATAGCAATGGCTTTACCAATGCCGGTGCAACTACCTGTGATGATGATTACTTTATTTTTTAAGCGCATAAAAAAGTTTATGGTTTATAGTTTATGGTTTGGAGTTAGAGTCAGAGGTTAAACCATAAACCTCAAACCATAAATCACAAACCTACACCGGTTTCAACACACTCTTCACCACTTCACCTTTATGCATTTTTTCAAATGCTTCATGCCATTCGGTAACAGGCCATACGCCGCCTATAATGGGCTTTACATCCAATTGCCCGCTTGCCAGTAATGCAATCACTCTTTCCCATATCGGCCAGTTATGACTGAAGCTTCCCTGTAGCGTTACATTTTTCTGTACCAAAGGATCAAGAGAAAAATTCAAGGGCTGAGGGCCCCAGCCAACTTTTGAAATAGTGCCTTTTGGGCGAACTAATTGTAAAGCCATTTTTAAGGTAATGCTTGCACCGGCGGCATCAATTACACAGTCTGCACCCATGCCATCTCTTGCGGTAGCCCAGGGCGTTGCGTCACCAATAATTCCCTCGCAGCCATATTGCTTTGCAATTTCAATACGGTTACGATCAGCTTCCAAACCAACTACTGCTACTTCTGCTCCGCACAATCTTGCCATGGCCGCACATAAAATTCCTATAGTGCCGGGGCCAAGCACAATTACCCTGTCGCCGGGTTTTAGTCTTGCATTTTCTACCACTGCGTTAAAGGCAACACAACATGGTTCTGTTAAGCAGGCTTGTTCAAACGCAAGCTGATCCGGAACTTTATGCAAACAGCGTGCAGGCACACGCACGTATTTTGTCATTGCGCCATTTACGCCATAGCCAAATCCTTTTCGCCCGGGATCAAGATTATATAATCCGCTCCTGGTCATAGGGCTGTTGGGGTTAATAACGGCTGCTGTTTCACTAACTACACGATCACCTTCTTTCCATCCGGTAACCCGGCTGCCAAGTGCAACAATATGCCCTCCAAATTCATGACCAAGTATAACAGGGTAATTTACCGGCCAACTGTGGTCTGCAGTCCATTGGTGAAGGTCGCTGCCGCAAACCCCCACATTAACTACTTCAAGCAAAACATCTTCTTCCCCGATTTCAGGTTTTTCTATTTCGCGTATTTCAACTGATCCTTTTTCCGGTGCGTAGTTTACAACTGCTGCGGATTTCATATGTAGTTATTTATAGTTCGTCGTTTACAGTTTATAGTTTCGGATTTGCGGTCAACTATAAACCCAAAACCACAAACCATAAATATTTAGCTGATAGCTCATCGCCCCATAGCTCACGGTATCTCATACGCATGTATCTTCTCACAAATAAGCCTGAGCGAACTTTCCAGGTCACCATCTGCTGTTTTAAACGCGTCTGCGTCTATCGTAAGTGGTGCACCCAGTACTACCAGCGGTGCGCCGTATTCAGGGCAACGGATTGCCTGCTCAAGTGTTAACCCGCCAACAGCCTGCACGGGTATACTAACGGCATCGACTACCTGCTTTAACTGATCCAGCGGGCTTGGCATTCTTTTTCCCTGTGCAGCTATGCCCCTGCGTTCATCATATCCTATGTGATGGATTATGTAATCGCAACCCAGATCTTCCAGCCATTTTGCAGCTGCTATCATATCGGGGCAGCCGAGATTATCGCCCATTACTTTGGCACCAAAATCTTTTCCTGCATTTACCACGCATTTAATGGTCTCTTCGTGAGCTCTTGCCATTACCACCACATGCGTTGCCCCGGCTTTAGCCATCATTTCAGCTTCAAGATACCCGCCATCCATTGTTTTCAGATCGGCAACAATCGGAACCCCTGGAAAAGCTTCCCTTAACTTCTTTACACCATGTAACCCTTCCGCAAGAATAAGCGGAGTGCCGGCTTCAAGCCAGTCAACGCCTGCACGCATTGCCAGTGCAGCAGTTTCAAGTGCTTCGTCAATATTAGTAAGATCAAGAGAAATCTGAACTATAGGTTTCATAAAATGTATTCAATCGTTATAAGCCTCGTTTGATTAAGAGAATATTAGAGATGGAAATTAAGCTTAAATACTCATGATAAGATTAAAATCATTTTGCGCTGGGTTTGCGCTGTCGGCTATGGGCTATGAGCCATGAGCTATGAGCTGTGGCTGTCGGCAAACAAATTATGATAATAACAGAAAAAAAATTTAATTTTTAATTAAACGCATCTGTCATAGCTCACGGCCCACAGCTCATTCTCACCATTCCCCCAGCGTTCGCACGCCATTGGCAAATTTTGCTTCATGATCGAGTAGCCACTTTTTTCGCCAGAGATCACCGCCATAACCTACAAGGCTTCCATTTGCGCCAATTACCCGGTGGCAGGGAACAACAATACACAATTGATTTTTTCCATTGGTAGTACCAACGGCTCTTATTGCTTTTACATCGCCGGTTCGTTTTGACAGTTCAAGATAGGATATGGTTTTACCGTAAGGAATATCCAAAAGCGCATTCCATACTTTTAATTGAAAAACTGTTCCATTCTGCCTGAATGGGAAATCGAATGCTATTCTTTTTCCTCCAAAATATTCATCTAACTGTTGCATGCAACGTTCAGCTATACTATTTTTTTCAGGATTGGGTTGTAAAGATGACTCATCCAGTTTTGGACCTTTCCAGGTATTTACAAATAATATGGCGTTCACTGCTTCTTCATCGGCTCTTATTTCCAATAAGCCGATGGGAGAGGAGTAGTAAGTTGTATATAAACCTTGTGCTACCACAATAACATTTTAGTAATGGTAAATGTAGTGGTTTATGTTATGTGATTGGGGTTGGTTGATAACTTTTTGTAAAAGACTGTCTGCCGCAGGCACGATTAAACCTCATTCGGGATATTTTATCGCTTATGAGTATTTTTCTAAAGAATTACCAATTGATAATTTCCTCTCCAAATAACCTCCTACATCAATTTTATTGAACAGAACGTTTTATTTTTATCATCTCCAATCTGAATATTCTTCTGAGGCACCCAAGGCTTTTTACCTGCAAGCACTATTAAAAAAACAGTTACTTAACTACTGGAATAAGTTGAAAAATTTATACCTGTAAAAATGTATTTGTAATGTTGTCTAAAAAAATTTCACAAGTAATAAATATAGTTTCTATGGACACAAATAAAGCCACCCAAGCCCTCGAATCAGAGATTGAAAAAGAATTAAAAAAACGCGTTAAGGATATTACCAGGGATTCCAGCCTGGCTCATATTATACTATGGGTTTCCATTATCGCAAGCTTTGCTTCAGCTATAATGGTAGCTTCAGGACAGAAAATTTTTGTGAATAATATCTGGTTGTCTATCATAGCTGGCATTCCCGGGTTGGTGGTGCTGTTAGATAAAACCTTTGATTTTGCAAGAAGATCATCATCGGGTATTATGTATAAAATTGAATTGCAGGAGTTGAAGAATGATTATGAATTTGGAAAAATAAATGCATACAGGGCTGCGCAAAGATTACAGGAAATAATCCGCAGACATGAATCTTCATTTTTAAGAATAGGATTTATGGCTGGTGAAAGGCAAAATATTGCGCCGGAGCAGTACTATGCAGATGCCCCTGCATACAAGGAAAATAAAACAGAACAGCAGGAAGCTGCCAACCACACTGCGCAAAAAAGCCTTAGCACAAATGGTATTTCCAGCAATGGAAACGGTGTGAAATAATGCTATAAATAAACTGATGAGTTTATACAGCCTGGTACAGGTCACTAATCTGTACCAGGCTTTTTTTATTCAACCTGATCATTTGAACACTCCCGAATACATTTTAGTATCATAATGAATGGTAATAAAACCTTTGCTATGGAATTGATTAAATAATTGCTGCAGATCATCTATCATTGCATCGTATCCTTCATCGCCTTCGGCAGGTATGTAAGAAGAAGACAACAGTCTTCCTTTCAAACCTTCAAAATCAAAAACCTGCTGGTTGGGAAAAACCTGTAGCCGGCATTTTTGAGGTTGAAAAAACTGCTCAATATTCTCCGTATTGATATTGCGGTGGTCAACCTGCACATAATCTTTACTGTGTTTTATGATAAATTGATCATATGCTTCTTCAAAAGGAGAATGGGTAAGCCTTTCATTCCATATCAGTATAACCAAACCTCCCGGCTTAAGTATTCGCAGGAATTCAGTTTTTGTTTTGGCAGCATCAAACCAATGAAACGCCTGCCCGGCAACAATAGCATTTATACTTTCATCAGGCAGGGTAGTAGCTTCTGCCGTTCCGTTTATTGCTTTAAAATTTGTATACTCTTTTAACAGTTGTTCCGACATTTCGCGCATGGGCGCATTAGGCTCTACCCCAAAGACTGTATACCCGTTTTTTAAAAACAGGTTGGCAGAAATGCCCGTACCGGAACCTATATCTGCAATTACTGTTGAAGCCGGAAATGTATAATGCGTTTGCAGCCATAATACAAGTTCTTCCGGGTATCCGGGGCGGTATTTTACATAATTTTCAACCCGGTTACTGAATCTGGTGGTGCTGTTTGTTGGCATAGAGATGAATTTTTTACGATAAAAAATAATGAACCAAAATTAAGTCAGCGAATGTATTTGAATAATATTTTAAACCTCCAAACTTGAGGTGTCAAATTGGATCCTCAAGTTTTCTCATTCTTTTAGTAATGAGTATAAACATGAAATCATTTTGAAAACAACTAATATCCCGAAACAATGCCGGTGGTTGGCGGTTCCTTATTATTTTTTAAATCCAATCCTTTCCCGTTTACTAAAATCTTCCTCCTTTTGTTTTTTATCAAGCAGGTAATTGAGCGCATGATAAATGTCTTTAAAATGTTTTTGAGTAGATTGCTCAATTTCTGCCAGCTTCCTGTTTAACTCTTTATACTGTTGCCCGGCTTCTCTCAGGGCAATAAAGGCTCTTACTACAGCAATATTCATTTGTACAGCTTTCTCACTCTTTAATACACTGGCAAGCATGGTTACACCATGTTCTGTAAAAGCATAGGGCAGGTATCTTCTGCCTCCCCAACTTGAGGTCACAATTTGTGACCTCAAGTTCTCCCACTCACTTTCGGTCAATTGAAACATAAAATCTTCCGGGAAACGATCAATGTTCCTTTTAACCGCCTGGTTTAAAATTTTTGTTTCTACCTCGTAAAGCCCGGAAATATCAAAATCAAGTATTACCCGTTCGCCTCTTATAGTGAATATCTTTTGCTGGATGACAGTAAGTTGCATTGTTGGTGTTTTTTAGGTGGTTAATATTCCAAACATATTCATATTCAATAAAATATCCAAGGCTTTTGGTCAAAAGCCGGTGCTGAAAGCTCATAGCCCAATGCTGATAGCCCAAAGCTGACCGGCTCACAGCTATAAATTTTTTTAAAAATCTTTTCTAACTATTTGGCAATAAATAATCATACACATACCTTTGCACTCCCAAAATCAAAAGGGTACTTTACGGTATGTCTCAAAGAATCAGAATAAAATTACAGAGCTACGATCACAACCTGGTAGATAAATCTGCTGAAAAGATCGTAAAAACTGTACGCGGTACCGGCGCGGTGGTAACAGGTCCTATTCCTTTACCTACCCAAAAGAAAATATTTACGGTATTGCGTTCACCCCACGTAAACAAAAAGAGTCGTGAGCAGTTCCAGTTAGCTACACACAAGCGTTTGCTGGATATATACACTTCCTCTTCACGCACAGTTGATGCGTTGAGCAAGTTGGATTTGCCAAGTGGTGTGGATGTTGAGATCAAAGCGTAAAAGTAAAGCCCCCGCAAATAGGGGCAAACAAAAAGAAATTAGTTCTTACTATACTCCATCTGCCAAAGCCGGTAAAAAGGAATAAAGCAGCGCTGGAAAAGCCGGGTAAAACCAGTTAATGGTCCGGCAGAAAAGAATTAAATATGAACTAGCCCTTCGAGGTTAGTTTACCACTGGTACTTCCTCTTTCGCAAGTGGGAAATACGGGAAAAGGTCGGTGGCAAACGGGGATTGAAGCATGGAAATTTATATCCATTCTGTCTCTTTAACCTAAAAGGGTATAAATACAAAACAATGAAAGGTATTATTGGAAAAAAAATCGGGATGACCAGCATCTTCAATCCTGCCGACGGCAAGCAAACAGCCGTTACTATAATTGAAGCTGGTCCCTGCGTAGTTACGCAGGTTAAAACAAAAGAAACCGACGGTTACAGTTCTGTTCAATTAGGTTTTGGCGATAAAAATGATAAGCACACTACAAAAGCTGAAGCTGGTCATTACGCAAAATCAAATACTCCCGCTAAAAAATTCGTAAAAGAATTCCGCGATTTTTCTCTCGAAAAAAATATTGGTGAAACAGTTACACTCGACATTTTTGCCGAAGGCGATAAAGTTGATGTAGTTGGCACTACAAAAGGTAAAGGCTTTCAGGGTGTTGTAAAACGCCACGGCTTTAGTGGTGTGGGTGAGCAATCACACGGTCAGCACGACCGCCAGAGAGCTCCGGGTTCAATTGGTAACTCTTCTGATGCGTCTCGTGTATTTAAAGGTATGCGCATGGCGGGTCGTATGGGTGCCGACAGGGTGAAGGTGAAAGGATTGAAGGTGGTAAAACTTTTCCCTGAAAAGAATTATATCCTTGTAAGTGGAGCGGTTCCTGGTTATAATGGTTCAATTGTTTTAATTCAAAAGTAATGTCACTGCCGGTACACGGTTAAGCTGTGTACCGGCAAAATTTTTATACAATGCAAGTAGATATTTTAAATAAGGAAGGGAAAAAAACAGGTCGTACTGCTGAGTTGCCTGATGATATTTTCGGAATTGAGCCGAATGATCATGTGATCTATCTTTCCGTTAAACAATTTTTAGCGGCACAGCGCCAGGGAACGCATAAAGTAAAAACCCGTGCTGAAGTACATGGTGCAAGCCGCAAACTGCATCGTCAAAAAGGAACCGGCGGTGCCCGTAAAGGTAATATCCGTAACCCTTTATATAAAGGTGGTGGTACTGTATTTGGTCCTAAACCACACAGCTACGATATCAAGCTTAACCGTAAAGTAAAAGACCTTGCAAAAATTTCTGCGCTTTCTTATAAAGCAAAAGAAAATGCAATAGTAATAGTTGAAGATTTAAAGCTTGACTCGCCTAAAACAAAGGATGCTGCAAGCGTAATCAAAAATTTGAACCTGGCAGAAAAAAGAACCTTGTTCGTATTGCCTGATTATAACGAAAACGTGCAGTTGAGCCTTCGCAATATTCCTACCGTATTAGGTGTATTGCTGGCAGATATCAATACGTACGATATAGTGAACAGCGATGTGTTGGTATTGACTGAAAATGCAGCAAAGATTTTTTCAGAAGAAGAAACACCGGCAGAAGCATAATTAAAATTTGAAAACATTTTCAAATTTTCAAATTAAGAAATTTTCAAATTAGATAGAGATGAAATTTGCAGACGTTCTTATAAAACCTATTATCAGCGAGAAAAGCAATAAGCTTTCTGAAAAAAGAAATACATATGCTTTCCGCGTAGGTCGTAAGTCAAATAAGCTTGAAATTAAAAAGGCTGTGGAAGAGTTTTATGGTGTAAACGTAGTAAACGTGAACACCGTTGTAGCGCCCAGCAAAAGCAAATCAAGGTTTACAAAAGCAGGAGTGATTTCCGGTCGTAAACCGGCTTTTAAAAAAGCTTATGTAACTGTAGCAGAAGGTGAAAACATTGACCTGTACGGTAGCTTATAAGAAATTAAATTATTATAGTTAGCGAAGCTGAAAATTTCGCAAAAAAGAATAAACAATGGCAGTAAAAAAGTATAAACCGGTTACAGCAGGTACACGTTGGAGAATAGGAAATTCATACGCTGAAATTACTACCGACACTCCTGAAAAAAGCCTTCTTGAAAAGAAACCAGGCACCGGCGGACGTAACGCCCAGGGACGCCGTGCAATGAGATATATTGGCGGTGGTCATAAAAAGAAATACCGTGTAGTTGATTTTAAGAGAGAAAAGAAAGGCATTAATGCAACAGTATTATCAATAGAATACGACCCGAACCGCACAGCATTTATCGCTTTGTTAAGCTATGCTGATGGTGAGAAAAGATACATCATTGCTCCACAGGGATTGCAGGTTGGTGCTACTGTAGTAAGTGGCGACAGCGTTGCTCCTGAAGTTGGAAATGCATTGCAATTAAAAAACATGCCTCTTGGTACTAATGTGCACAATATAGAATTACAGCCTGGTCAGGGCGGTAAATTGGTACGCAGCGCCGGTTCTTCTGCCCAGTTAAGCAACAAAGAAGAAAAATACGGAGTATTAAAAATGCCAAGCGGGGAGTTAAGAAAAATATTGATCAACTGCTATGCTACTATAGGTGTGGTAAGCAACAGCGATCATAGTTTGGAAAGAGCTGGTAAAGCAGGTGTAAACCGTTGGAAAGGTGTTCGCCCACGTACCCGTGGTGTTGCGATGAACCCTGTTGATCACCCGATGGGTGGTGGTGAAGGTAGAGCTTCAGGAGGTCACCCAAGATCAAGAACCGGTAAATATGCCAAAGGGTTAAAAACACGTAAGCATAAAGGTTCTGATAAGCTGATTATTCAGCGTAAAAACGGAAAGAAGCTGACTAAATAGAATTTGAAAATGTGTGGATTTGAAAATTTGAAAATGTTTTTCAAGTCCACCACTACCAGAATAGAATATCACCAGGACATTTTCAAATTTTCAAATTTTCAAATTAACTAATTAACATGGCTCGTTCAATTAAAAAAGGTCCTTACGTAGCAGATTACCTCGAAAAGAAAGTGCTGGCTATGAATGAGGGCAAATCAAAAAAAGGTGTTATAAAAACATGGAGCCGTCGTTCCACCATTACACCAGATTTTGTTGGAAACACTTTTGCGGTGCACAATGGCAACAAGTTTATTCCGGTATACGTAACGGAGTTTATGGTTGGTCATAAATTAGGAGAGTTTGCACCAACAAGAAACTTTAAAGGACACTCAAGCAAGAAAATAGCATAATAAAACAGTTACAGGTTACATGTTACAAGTTACATGAAGCCTGCACCAGAAATATAAAACAATGGAAGCAGTAGCTAAACTCAGAAACTATCCTACATCTCCGCGCAAAATGCGTCTGTTGGCAGATGTTATCCGCGGTATGGATGTAGAGAAGGCTTTGGCAATATTGGAGCATCATCCACAGCATTCTTCTACACCGCTCTACAAATTGGTAAGAAGTGCAGTTAGTAACTGGGAACAGAAGAATGAAGGTAAAAGCGCGGCTGACAGTGCGTTGCTGGTAAAAACCGTTTTTGTTGACGGTGGCAGAGTATTAAAAAGAATGTTACCCGCACCACAGGGAAGAGCTTACAGGGTTCGTAAGCGCAGCAATCATGTAACAGTAATTGTTGACCAGAAATAAAAGTGAAAATATTCAAATAATAAACATGGGTCAGAAAGCAAATCCAATTGGTAACAGGTTAGGTATCATCCGCGGTTGGGAAAGCAACTGGTACGGAAACAAAAAGGATTTTTCTAAGAAACTGATTGAAGACAACAGGATCAGGACTTACCTGAACGCCCGTATTAATAAAGGCGGTATTTCAAAAATCGTAATTGAACGTACGCTCAATAAGCTGATCGTTACTATACATACTTCAAAGCCTGGTATCATCATTGGTAAAGGTGGTGGTGAAGTTGACCATATTAAAGAAGAATTGAAAAAGCTTACCGGTAAGGAAGATGTGCAGATTAACATTCTGCAGGTTCGCCGCCCTGAGCTTGATGCAAATATTGTGGGTGATACTATTGCCCGCCAGATAGAAAACCGTATTAACTACAAGCGTGCTATCAAATTAGCAATAGCTTCTGCACTCCGTATGGGTGCTGAAGGTATAAAGATTAAAGTTAGCGGTCGTTTGGGCGGTGCTGAAATTGCCCGTACAGAAGAAATCAAGCAAGGTCGTGTTCCTTTACATACTTTTCGTATGGAAATTGATTACGCCAATGTATTTGCGTTGACTGTTTATGGAAAAATCGGTATTAAAGTATGGATATGTAAAGGTGAAGTATTGAGCAAACGTGATCTTAATCCTAATATCATTGAAGGTAATAAAGGTGAATCTGGTGTAGGTGAAGGCAGAAGAGAAGACAGGAGAGATGACAGAAGAGGCGGTGGAGACAGAGGCGACAGGAGAGGCGGTGATAGAAGAGGCGGAGACAGGAGATAGGGGAGAGGTAGAAGGTTTAAGGTGGAAGGTGTAGGGTTTAAGGTTAAAGAATAATATTTAAAATTTTCAAATTGTAATATAATGTTACAGCCAAAGAGAACAAAACACAGAACAGCACAGAAAGGAAGAATTAGAGAGGTAGCGAAGCGTGGTGCAACTATATCTTTTGGTTCGTTTGCGTTAAAGGCTTTAGAGCCTATATGGCTTACCAACCGCCAGATTGAATCTGCACGCCAGGCAATGACACGTGCCATGAAACGTGAAGGTAATGTTTGGATCCGCATTTTCCCTGATAAGCCAATTACACGTAAACCAGCCGAAGTGAGAATGGGTAAAGGTAAAGGTAACCCTGAATTCTGGGCTGCTGTGGTAGAGCCGGGTCGCATTATTTTTGAAGCTGACGGTGTACCTGTTCAGGTAGCAAAAGAGGCGATGGAACTTGCTGCGGCTAAGTTGCCGATTAAAACCCAGTTCATCATTCGCCGCGACTATGCAGGAGCGTAATATTTAATGTTCTTAATTTTCAAACAGATAAGAAATGTCAAAGAAATCTGAGTTTTTAAGTAGCCTGAATGGTTTGAATGAGGTTGATTTGCAGGCTCGCATTAAAGAAGATGAAGTGCGTCTTAAGAAATTAAAATTTGCACATTCAACTTCACCATTGGAAAATCCAATGAGCATACAATTATTGCGTAGAGATATCGCGAGATTAAAAACAGAATTAAAGAAAAAAGCTAAAAGCTAATACAATGGCTGAAAGAAATTTGCGTAAAACAAAGATTGGGGTGGTTACCAGTAACAGGATGGAAAAAACTGTTACGGTAGAAATTGAAACAAAAGTAAAGCACCCTATCTACGGTAAATTCGTTAAAAAAACTACCAAATTCCATGCTCATGATGAGAAGAACGAGTGTGGTGTAGGCGATACTGTAAAAATTATGGAATCCCGCCCGTTGAGTAAAACAAAACGCTGGCGCCTGGTAGAAGTAGTAGAAAAAGCGAAATAAATTATTTCTGATTTGAGATTTAAGATTTGAGATTTGATATGTTACACATCCTGAACATTTATATCGGTCCAAATTTCAAATTTCAAATTTCAAATTTCAAATAACAAAAAGATGATTCAGCAAGAAAGCAGGTTAAACGTAGCAGACAACAGCGGCGCTAAAGAAGTGCTTTGTATTCGTGTGCTGGGAAACAGCGGCCAGGATTACGCAAAGATTGGCGATAAAATAGTAGTTACGGTAAAAGACGCCATTCCTGCAGGCGGTATTAAAAAAGGAACTGTTACTAAAGCAGTAATTGTTCGTACAAAAAATAAGTTACGTCGTAAAGATGGTTCTTATATCAGGTTTGATGATAACGCAGTAGTGTTGCTTAACCAGGCAGATGAACCCCGCGGCACACGTATTTTTGGACCTGTGGCAAGGGAGTTGCGCGATAAGGGATATATGAAAATTATATCTCTTGCACCTGAGGTGTTATAGGGCATTGAGCTATGAGCTATAGGCTTGTGGCAAATATAGAATTTACATTAAATCGGCTGGTAGCTGAAAGCTGGCAGCCAAAAGCGAAATAAAATGAGCACAAGATTTAAACCCAAGTTTAACATTAAAAAAGGCGATTCAGTAGTGATTATTGCCGGTGATGATAAAGACGTTAAAAAACCACGTAAGGTGCTGGAAGTATTTCCTGAAAAAAACCGTGTGGTAGTTGAGGGTGCAAACATCATTACCCGTCACACAAAACCATCAGCACAAAATACCAAGGGTGGTTTGGTAAAAAAAGAAGCGCCTATTCACATCAGTAATGTAAAACTGTGGGATGCAAAAAAAGGTGAAGCTACTAAAGTAAAGCGCACCAGGGAAACCGGAAAATTAGTTCGCGTGTCTAAAAAGTCAGGCGCAACAATCTAAAATAATTTTGGTATCCTTTAAGATACCGCACGAAATTAAAAGTTGAAAAGATGAGCACTACAAAATATACTCCAAGGTTAGCCGATAAGTACAAAAAGGATGTTGTACCGGCATTGATGAAACGCTTTGCCTACAAAAGTGTAATGCAGGTTCCTGCGTTGGAAAAAATTTGTATTAACCGCGGTGTTAACGGAGCTGTAAACGATAAAAAACTGGTTGATATTGCAGTGGAAGAACTTGGTAATATCACCGGTCAGAAAGCGGTGGCAACTACATCTAAAAAAGATATATCAAACTTTAAATTACGTAAAGGAGTACCTATTGGTGCAAGGGTAACATTGCGTGGTGTAAAAATGTATGAGTTTCTTGATCGCCTTATTGCTGCTTCATTACCCCGTGTACGTGATTTTAAAGGCATCAACGAAAAAGCATTTGACGGCCGTGGAAACTATACACTCGGTATCACTGAACAAATTATTTTTCCTGAGATTGATATTGATAAAGTAAATAAAATCACAGGTCTTGATATCACCTTTGTTACTTCAGCTAATACTAACGAAGAAGCGTATGAGTTGCTGAAGGAATTGGGTATGCCTTTCAGAAACACTAAAAAAGATTAATCAACATAATTATCAATCCGGTATAAAGCCGGAGTGACAATCAATAATCTGAATTAAAACAATATGGCAAAAGAATCAGTAAAAGCCAGACAAAGAAAAAGAGAACACCTGGTAGAACTTTATGCTGAAAAGCGTGCGGCTTTAAAAGCTGCAGGCGATTGGAAAGCGCTTGACGCGTTACCGAAAAACTCATCAAAAGTTCGTTTGAAAAACCGTTGCCAGGTTTCAGGCCGCCCAAGGGGTTATATCCGTTACTTCGGATTGTCGAGGGTAGCTTTTCGTGATATGGCTTTAAATGGTATAATACCAGGCGTAAAAAAAGCGAGCTGGTAAATTTCAAATCTGAAATTGCAGAATTGAAATTTGATAAATTAAATTTTCAACAGATTAATTCATAAAAATGGTAACAGATCCTATTGCAGATTTTCTCACAAGAGTGCGTAACGCCCAGTTGGCTGGACATCGTATTGTGGAAATCCCCGCTTCTAACCTTAAAAAGCGTATTACAGAGATACTGTACGATCAGGGTTACATTCTGAAATATAAGTTTGAAGATGACAGCAAACAAGGCGTGATTAAAATCGCGTTGAAATATGATGCTCAAACAAAGCAACCTGCTATCAGGTCTTTGGAAAGAATCAGCCGCCCGGGTTTGCGTCAGTATTCAAAACCGGCAGACTTTAAAAGAGTGATGAATGGTTTGGGTATTGCTATTGTAAGCACTTCAAAAGGCGTGATGACGGATAAGCAGGCAAAATTGCAGAATGTAGGTGGTGAAGTACTTTGCTATATTTCTTAATTGCGAAAATATGCTGATCGATAATTTAAGCTCTCTATACGGAGCTGAACACTTTCAGCAGGTAACAATAAATATCAAATTTTAAATTTCAAATTATTATGTCTCGTATAGGTAAACAACCGGTTACAGTTCCTGCAGGTGTTACTGTTTCAGTAGGAAACGATAACGTGATTACTGTTAAAGGACCGAAGGGCGAATTAAAACAATCCGTAGATCGTGATATTAAAGTAGAAGTGAAAGATGGCGAAGTGGTTTTCACACGCCCTACTGACCAGATCAGGCATCGTGCATTACACGGTTTATATCGTGCCATCACTGCCAATCTTGTAAAAGGTGTAACAGAAGGTTATAAAAAGCAGTTAGAGTTAGTGGGTGTGGGTTTTAAAGCATCTAACCAGGGTAACCTGCTCGACCTTACTTTAGGATATTCTCACAATATTTTGATTGAAATACCTAAGGAATTGAAGGTAGCTACTGCCCAGGAAAAAGGTCAGAACCCTACTATTACTTTGGAAGGAACAGACAAGCAATTGCTTGGACAGGTAGCGGCAAAATTGCGCAGCCTTCGTAAGCCTGAGCCGTACAAAGGTAAAGGTGTTAAATACGCTGGTGAGCAGCTCCGTCGTAAAGCTGGTAAAGCTGCTGGTAAATAATTTTAATATTACTTCCGGCAGAATCGGAAGGAAAAATAAAGAAACATGGACGCAAAAGTTATCAGGAGACAAAAGATCAGGTACAACATCCGCAAAACAGTATCTGGTACGGCACAAAGGCCAAGATTATCAGTATTCAGAAGCAATACTGATATATACGCTCAGCTCATTAATGATGAGAATGGCGAAACTATTTTGTCTGCTTCAACAAAAGATAAAGATATTAAAGCACAGAAAGCTCCTAAAGTTGAGTTGAGTGGTTTGGTTGGTAAAGCAATCGCTTCAAAAGCAATCGCAGCCGGTATTACTAATGTAGTATTTGATCGTGGCGGTTACCTGTATCACGGTCGTATTAAAGCTGTGGCAGAAGGTGCACGTGAAGGCGGATTAACACTCTAATGTTGGAGATAACAAATCATAAATACCAATAACAAGTATTATAATGTCAAAAGTAAATTTAAACAAGGTAAAAGCCGGTGAAATAGAGTTTAAGGAAAAAGTGGTTGCGATTAACCGTGTGGTAAAAACAACCAAAGGTGGACGTGCTTTCAGCTTTTCTGCATTGGTAGTTGTAGGTAACGAGAATGGAGTGGTAGGTCATGGTTTGGGCAAGGCTAAAGAAGTTCAGCAGGCTATTTCAAAAGGCATTGATGATGCCAAGAAAAACCTGATTAAAGTGCCTGTAATGAAAGGAACTATTCCTCACGACCAATGGGCAAAAGAAGGTGCTGCTAAAGTATTGATTAAACCAGCCGCTCATGGTACCGGTGTAATAGCCGGGGGAAGCATGCGTGCCGTATTGGAAAGCGCCGGTATTACAGACGTTTTGGCTAAATCTCTTGGCTCTGCTAATCCTCACAACGTGGTAAAAGCAACTTTTAAAGCATTGGGCTTGTTGCGTGAGCCAATTGTTGTTTCAAAAGAAAGAAGGATAGCTCTTAAAAAAGTATTTAACGGATAACATCATGGCAAAAATTAAAATAACACAGGTAAAAAGCGTAATCGACAGACCGGAGCGTCAGAAAAAAACTATTTCAGCGCTTGGACTTAAAAAGTTAAACGCTACTGTAGAAGTTGAAGCTACGCCTCAAATACTGGGCATGATTACAAAAGTTAATCACCTGGTTAAGGTTGAGGAAGTGAAGTAATTTGAAAATGTATGAATTTGAAAATTTGAAAATGCTGGATGATCGTTGATCGCTTAATTTCAAATTTCAAATCTCAGATTCTTAATTAACAAGCGAGCCCGACGTTTTCCGGGCGTTGAGTAAAAAAGATAAACAATGAAACTGCATCAGTTAAGACCCGCAAAAGGAGCAACTCATAAAGAAAAACGTCTTGGTCGTGGTGAAGCATCCGGACATGGCGGAACATCTACAAAAGGTAACAAAGGTCAGCAATCAAGAACAGGTTATAAATCTAAAATGGCGCACGAAGGTGGTCAGATGCCTATTCAGCGTCGGTTGCCCAAGCGTGGTTTCAAAAACCCGCATCGTGTTGAATTCGCGGTATTTAACCTTGGCCAGATTGAGCAATTATCACAAAAATATAATATACAGGAAGTTTCTGCTGAAACATTGTATGTAAACGGGCTTATCAAAAAGACCGATATAGTGAAGATTCTTGGCAATGGTGAATTAAAAGCCAAATTAACTTTTAAAGTAAACGCTGTAAGCGAAAAAGCAAAATCTGCTATTGAAGCTGCCGGCGGAAGTATTGAGTTAGTAAAGTAATTTTTCTTACCTTGCGTAACGCATTTAAAGTGCGTTATTTTCATTTTGGGCTCAAACTAAAATACACTATTCGTGAAGAAATTCATTCAGACACTGAAGAATATCTGGACTATTGAAGAACTGAGGAGCAAGATACTTGTAACACTATTGCTTGTATTTATTTACCGCTTAGGTGCTCACATTGTATTACCAGGTATCGATCCTAATAAGCTTAATACTTTTTCACAAAATTCCCAAAAAGGTCTTTTAGGCCTCTTTGATACGTTTGCAGGTGGTGCATTTTCAAATGCATCTATTCTTGCATTGGGTATCATGCCATATATCTCTGCTTCTATATTTATGCAGTTGATGACCATTCTTGTGCCGCAAATGCAGAAGGTACAGAAAGAAGGTGACAGCGGCAGAAAGAAAATCAATCAATGGACAAGATATCTTACCGCTGTAGTTACCTTATTGCAGGCAGGTACTTTTGTTGCCTATCTTACCAATCAAAACAGGGATGCGCTTATTCCGGCATACCAGCCTTATTTCTGGATATCAACTGTAATCATTCTTACCGCAGGTACTTTATTTGTAATGTGGCTGGGCGAAAAAATCCAGGATAAAGGTTTGGGTAATGGTACTTCTATCATCATCATGATAGGCATTCTTGCCCGTCTCCCACAATCATTTATGCAGGAGTTTGCTGCAAAAAATGTAAGAGGCGGCGGTGGTTTAATTTTCTTCCTTATTGAAATAGCAGTGCTGATAGCTATCATTATGGGATTAATCGTTCTTGTGCAAGGAGTAAGAAAGATACCTGTTAACTATGCAAAACAAATTGTTGGTAACAGGCAGTTTACCGGTGCAAGACAGTTTCTTCCTTTAAAAGTGAATGCTGCGGGTGTAATGCCTATCATCTTTGCTCAGGCAATTATGTTCTTGCCAACATTGTTCTCTTTCACCTCACTTGAATCAGGACAGGGTATTGCCAGGATATTTTCTGACCATAGTAATGTGTGGTACATGATTATATATGCTGTAATGGTAATTGCATTTACTTTCTTATATACAGCATTAATATTTAACCCAAAGCAAATTTCAGATAGCCTTAAGCAAAGCAACGGCTTTATTCCGGGTGTTAAACCTGGTCAGCCAACAACTGATTATATCGGGCAGATAATGGACCGTATAACATTACCCGGCGCTGTATTTCTTGCAGTAGTTGGTATATTACCAGGGCTTGCTCAAAGAGCGGGTGTTACACCACAATTCTCAACTTTTTTTGGTGGTACATCACTCTTAATTATGGTTGGTGTTATACTTGATACATTACAACAAATAGAAACGCATTTACTCATGCGTCAATATGATGGATTGATGAAGAGCGGACGTATACAGGGAAGACAAACTTCTTCTCCTGTTTCCTTATAACGGATATCATGGTTTATTATAAAACGAAAGAAGAGATCGAACTGATCCGGAAAAGTAGTTTATTGGTTAGTGCCACCTTAGCAGAGGTGGCAAAATTTTTAAAGCCAGGTATTACCACGTTGCAGGTAGATGCAATGGCGGAGAAATTTATACGCGATAATGGTGCGGTGCCTTCTTTTAAAAATTATAAAGGTTTCCCTTTTACAAGTTGTATTTCCGTGAACGATGCTGTTGTGCATGGTTTTCCCAACAATGTTGAATTGAAAGACGGAGATGTTGTTTCAGTTGATTTGGGAGTATTATTGAACGGTTATCATGGCGATAGCGCCTATACGTTTGCGTTAGGTTCTATTTCCGGTGATGTGAAGAAATTACTGAGGGTTACAAAAGAATCATTAAACAAGGGTGTAGAAAAGGCTATAGCAGGTAACAGGATAGGTGATATTGCTTTTGCCATACAGGAATATACAGAACGCCAATACGGATACGGTGTAGTGAGAGAACTTGTAGGGCATGGCTTGGGAAGACATTTGCATGAAGACCCACAAGTGCCAAATTTTGGTAAAAGAGGAACGGGTTTAAAGATGAAAGAAGGGTTAGTTATTGCCATAGAACCCATGATTAACCTGGGTAAAAAAGAAGTATATTATGATACCGATGGCTGGACGGTGAGAACAAAAGATGGTAAACCGGCAGCGCATTATGAACATAATGTTTGCGTGCAAAAAAATAAACCTGATTTACTTTCTTCATTTGCAGAAATAGAAAAGAACGAGAAGGCGAATAGTAATTTGGATTCGTCGTACTAAATTTTATTCTTACCCACAACGGAGAGGCGTGAGACACTTTTTACTCCGGCTTACTCAAACTCTTATCCAACCCATGTGCCTTGTTGTAATACAATTTAGCCTCTTCTTTATTACCCAATGCTTCCTCGCATCTTCCTGCATTATAATATCCCTCGGCAAAAGTATTGCTCACCTGTATGGTTTGTTCAAATACAGCGAGTGCAGCTTTGTAGTCTTTTGAATCATACAGCAGCAATCCCTTCTCCACATACGCATCCAGGAAAGTATAATCATTTTTTATACACTCGTCAAAACTGGCCAACGCTTTAGCTTTATTGTTAATGTTGGAGTAATATAATCCCTGGATAAATTTCGCTTCAGACTTTAGTTTAGGATCAGGCGTAATTTGAATAACTTTATTCGTAACAGTAATTGCATTACTATCCGATTGAGACGCATATACCGAAGCAATATCCAGCAGCGGCTCCATGAACATTGGTTCTTTTTGCACAGCAGTTTGCATAGAAGTGATTGCCGTAGCAGTATCACCCTTCTGCAACTGAATAGCGCCGCGCCTGTACCAAAATACCGCGTTGGCGCTATCTCCCTTCAGCAAAGTATCATTTTGCATTATTGCTGCTTCATACAAATTATTCTTCAGCAACTCATTCATCAACTGGTATCTTAATCCTATCGAATCAGGGCGGGAAGCTACCTGTTTTTCCAGTAATATTAATTCAGCCGTTTTGCCGGAAGCATTTGTGGATTTATCAGTATTACCATTGCATGCAAAAAGCAATATTGTTATAGCTGTAACAATTCCGGGTATATAATATTTAGCCATAATCTTGTTAATTGAATTGCGCCGCCCTTAAGGGCGGCGCAATTGTGATTTGCAAACCCATGAATAGGGACGCCATTAATGGCGTCCCTATTCATGGGTTTGCCTCTATCTATATATGTTGCTCTTCATATTGCATATATTTTTCAATAGCAGTATCATATTTCTCCTTCCAGTCAGCAATATCGCCCCAGCTTGCACCGTCAACTATCACTTCGCCATCTGTAACCTCTCCTACTTTTATAAACGGCACACCGCTATCTTTCACTATCTTTTCAAATGCCGCAATATCAGCCGCACTAACGCTTACGGCTACACGACTTTGAGATTCGCCAAACCAGAACGCATCCGCTCTTACTTTAGCAGAAGTAGCAGCTTTAAATCCTAATTCATTAGTAAACCCGCTTTCGCAAAGCGTAACAAACAATCCACCTTCACTCAGATCATGCGCAGAAGCAATAGCTTTGCTACCGATCAGCTTACTAACGGTCTGCTGTAAACGATATTCCTCTTCCAGGTCAAAATGCGGCACAGGAGAATATTCAATGTTGTGCAGCTTGTGGATATATTCCGACGAATTGATATCATCATTCACCTCACCCAGCAAGTAAATAGCATCACCCGACTGCTTAAAATCAAGCGTCATCTTCGTGTCAATATCTTCCAGCAATCCCACCATACCAATAGTAGGTGTCGGGTATACTGCACCATCCGGGCTTTGGTTATAAAAGCTCACATTACCACCTGTAACCGGTGTATCGAATTTCCGGCAGGCTTCACCCATACCTTTTATTGCATGTACAAACTGGTAATACACTTCCGGGTCGTAAGGATTACCAAAGTTCAAACAGTTGGTCACGCCCAGCGGCACACCACCGCTCACAACAATATTCCTTGCCGCTTCACTCACCGCAATCATGCAACCCACAAACGGGTCAGCAAACACATAGCGACTGTTACAGTCAACTGTAACCGCTAAACCTTTTGTAGTGCCTTTTACTTTTACGATCTGTGCATCACTTGGTTCATTGGTGCTGGTATTGCCTGTACCCACCATGCTGTCGTACTGCGTATATATCCAGCGTTTAGACGCTATATTCGGAATAGTAATTATTTTCTCCGCCACCGCTTTCAGGTCCTTCGGCACAGGTATCGAAGCCGGGTCAAACTTTTTGATCTCCGCAAAATACTTTGGTTCACGATATTCTCTTTCATATACCGGCGCACCGCCGCCCAATACCAAACTCTCTGCAGGTAATTCCGCTTCCAGTTCACCATTCATATAAAATTGCAGTATACCGCCATCCGTTACTTCGCCAATCTGCGAACAGGGCAGGTCCCATTTTTCAAACACTTCCAGCACCTCTTTTTCGCGACCTTTCTTCACAATCATCAGCATACGCTCCTGGCTTTCGCTCAGCAACAATTCCCATGCTTTCATATTTTGTTGACGCATCGGTACTTTATCTAAGTCAATGTGCATACCCACACCGCCTTTAGCACTGGTTTCTGCGGTAGAACATATAATGCCCGCTGCACCCATGTCCTGCATGCCCACCAACGCGCCTTTGGGTATCAGCTCCAAACAAGCTTCTAATAATTTTTTCTCCTGGAAGGGGTCGCCCACCTGCACCGCGGGTAAATCTTCCACACTGCTTTCGGTAATGTCAGCCGAGGCGAATGCGGCGCCGCCCAGACCATCCTTACCCGTTGCAGACCCCACAATAAACACCGGGTTGCCCCTGCCTTCGGCGGTGGCACTTACGGTTTGTCCTGCTTTTCCCACACCCACACTCATAGCGTTCACCAGCGGGTTGGTATGATAGCAGTCTTCAAAATATATTTCACCGCCCACGGTAGGTACGCCAAAGCAGTTGCCGTAATGACCAATGCCATGCACAATACCATTCATCAGGTGCTGCGTTTTTTCTTCAGTAAGGTTGCCGAAGCGCAGCGAATTCAGCGCCGCTATCGGGCGGGCACCCATCGTAAAAATATCGCGGTGAATGCCACCCACGCCGGTTGCCGCACCCTGGAACGGCTCAATAGCAGACGGGTGGTTATGACTCTCAATTTTAAACACCACGCCCCAGCCGTCACCAATATCTGCAAGCCCCGCATTTTCCTCGCCGGCTTTCACCAGCAATTTTGCCCCTTCGCGGGGAAGCGTTTTCAACCACTTAATAGAATTTTTATAGCTACAATGCTCGCTCCACATTACGGAGTAAGCGCTCAGTTCGGTAAAGTTTGGTGTGCGCCCCAATATCTTTTTGATCATCTCAAATTCATCCGGGCGAAGTCCTAATTTTTCGGCTGTTTCAACTGTTGTTTCCATGTATAGTTGTATAAGTATAGGAAGCGGCGAAATTACGAAAAGGGACTGAGATATTGACTGGGATGATGGGATATTGGGATTAGGATGCTGAGATTATGAGATAAGGGGAAGAAATGTGGAGAAGGAGGGGGCTGGGCCGGGCTGTGGCGCTACTATGGGGCGTCTGTGGAGCCTGTCCCGATGAGTGAAGCGAAATCGGGATCACTCACTTGTACGTTCGGGGTGCTATTGGGCATTGGGCAAAAGTGTTTATAAAATTCACCTTGCTGTAGGATAAGCTGTTTTAAAAAAGGTATTGTCTTTTACTTACTCATAAAACGTCTTCGTAAGATAAAATACGGTATCTATAAAAAACAGGATATCATTACTGCAAAGCACATTCTCGTCGTGCAGGTCTTCGCAGATAATACCCAGTTGCGGGTGTATATAATCGTTATTGCGGGTATTATGAAAGCCGTTATATGCCATAAATTGCTTTACCGCTGCCAGGTCTGTAGCTTCTGTTGTATGCACAAACCCCTGCTTTACCACTGCATGCAAAACATCATTAATAATTTTAAAGCCAACAAATTCGTAACAGGTAGCGGGGAAAAAGTAATTATGCAGCAAAAGGCTGTTGAAATAATCAAGCCAGTATTTATAAAATATGCTATCGTTGGTTTTTAGTATATCGTAATCGTCATATCGGTATACTCTTTGTTCTGCGCCGGCACTTATGAAATATGCTTCATTAATCTCTGGCTGATATAGCAAGTCTTCAGCCTGTGCAAATACAATCAGTTTTGCTGCTTCTTCATTTTTGAGGTACTGCTGTTCCTGAGCATAGAAGCCTGCTTCCGCATTTCGTCTAAGGAAAGCCTGGGCTTTTTTGAGTTTGCTTTTTGAGCCAGGCGGTTCATTTCCAAGAATGATATGTTGTATTTCATTTTTGACATGTTCCATTCACATTTCTTGTTCTAAAGATACAATTTTCCCGCTGTTTTTTAAATATTAAAGTGTTGGGCATACAGTAGCATTATTTCGATCGCCGGCACATGCCTCACGTGCCGGAAAGATAGATCAGATCATCTCAAATTCATCCGGGCGAAGTCCTGATTTTTCGGCTGTTTCAACTGTTGTTTCCATGTATAGTTGTATCAAAGTAAAGGAAGCGGCAAAACTACGAAAAGGGACTGGGATTATGGGATGGGGATGATGGGATGTTGGGACTGGGATGCTGAGATTATGAGATAAGGGGAAGAAATGTGGAGAAGAAGGGGATTTTTATGGGCCGGGCTGTGTTGCTACTATGGGGCGTCTGTTGCGTCGCACTCTTCAACGTTCGGAACATTGGGGGCAGGGGAGAGCATAAAGTTATTCAAAGAGTTTGGCTAAAGAAAAGAGGAAAGGCTGAATAATTGAAGCCATCATACAGGTTACATATTTCCCAACCACATGTGTCGTTCCTGCACAGTATCCTGCGACCGTCTGAATTAAAATACTACCGTGTACAGTACCCTAATATATTGTTAAGCAAAGCAACGCTAAAGGAAAATCCCTTGTCAGCAAATAAAAAACAATATGAGATACTTTTTCTTTCTTTTTTTACTCTGCATGACGGGGGGATGTTCAAAAGAAAAAAGAATTTCATCACCTCTTATCGGATCGTGGAAGCTACATTCTTTTTATAGAAGCCCGGGTGGACTTAGCGAATGGCAGGTTGTTGATCCCGGAACCCCCCAGTACATTACTTTTAAAAATAATGGACAATATATCCAGGAACCAGCCTCATCCTATGGGGTTGATCGGTTTAAAATAAAAAACGATTCTGTGCTTATATTTCTCCTGCATAATGAGGAGAGCTTCGAGCACCACTACCAGATTAACAACGATACACTTACCCTTATCCCTCCTTGTATTGAAGGCTGTGCTTATAAGTATTTATCCGCAAAAGGCAGGTGATTATAAGATAAAAGACCATTTTAATTCGCAGCATTGGCTGGTAGT
>JADLCD010000060.1 GCA_020847395.1 Chitinophagaceae bacterium | reverse complement strand
CTCTATAATAACCATTGGCGATGAATTGCTGATAGGACAGGTAGTTGATACCAACAGTGCATGGATGGCGCAGGAGCTGAACAAAGCCGGCATCTGGTTGAGAAGAAGAATTGCGGTAGGTGATAGCAAAGATGAAATTGTGAATGCATTAAATACGGAAATGAAGGATGCCTCAATTGTATTAATTACCGGCGGGCTTGGACCAACGGCAGATGATATTACAAAGCCGGTATTGGCTGAATATTTTGGTGGTAAGCTGGTAACAGACAAAGGCGCTTTGGAAAACGTACAAAAAATTTTTGAGCGGCTTAACCGACCTATGATAGAGCGCAATATGAAACAGGCGGAAGTGCCTGATGTATGCACGGTAATTCCTAATAAAAGAGGCACTGCACCGGGAATGTGGTTTGAAAAAGATGGAAAAATAATTGTGAGCATGCCCGGCGTGCCACACGAAATGAAGGGTATGGTGATGGATTATGTAATTCCCAAACTACAGCAATACTTTACATTTCCTTTTATTAATCACCGCACTTTGCTTACAGCAGGTATTGGCGAATCTTTTATAGCTGAAAAAATACAGGATTGGGAAAACGCATTGCCTTCAAATTTCAAGTTGGCTTATTTACCCAATTATGGTATGGTTCGGTTGCGCATTACCGGTAGCGATAGCAACAGCGGGCGTTTGCAAACTCAGTTAGACGAATCATTTGCTTCCCTTAAAACATATGTTAAGGAATGGCTGGTTATAGATGAAGATATGCCGCTTGCGAAAGTGATTGGCAAACTTTTGAAAGAAAGAAATGCTACGGTATCTACGGCTGAAAGTTGCACCGGTGGTTATATAGCGCATTTGATTACTTCATTTGCAGGGTCTTCCGCTTATTTTAAAGGCAGCGTGGTAAGTTACGCCAATGAGGTAAAAGAAAATGTATTGCATGTAAAATCAGAAACCCTGCTTACAGATGGCGCAGTAAGTGAAGCAACCGTGCGGCAAATGGCGGCAGGCGTGCGGGAAACAATGCATACGGATTATGCTATTGCTACTTCAGGTATTATGGGCCCGGATGGTGGAACGCCGGGTAAACCCGTTGGTACTGTTTGGATGGCAGCGGGCAGCCATAACCGTATCATTGCGGAAAAATTTCATTTTCGTTATGACCGGGAAAGAAATATTGAAATGGCAGCCATATATGCGCTGAATATGTTGCGTAAATGTATTTTGGAAGCGTAAATAGCAGGGAGGATTATTTTCCGGAGATATTCGGTATTGGTTTCTGCGGGTAATACCTAAAAATTGAGTTCGATTGGTCAAATACATAATAATATCAATTGAAATGGGCTTTAGCCCATTTATAAATTGTCATTTTCGGGCTAAAGCCCGATGCAATTGATGAATATTTAAAACAATGATTATCGGTTCGCTATCATAATAATTTTGAATAGAACTCAGGTTAAAAAAATGAAAATCACTATGAGTGAAAAAATAGCTGTGTTAGTAGGAGGATCTGATTTGTTCTCTGGTATGCGGGGCGTATCAAAAGGAACAAAAATTATTTATACAGCTATAAAAGAGCATTTTGATGAGGTTATTCTTGTTAACTACAACTACTTTCTTGATTTTGGAAACACAGTAAAAAAGTTGTTCAATCATTTATCCCGTAAAAATAACATTACATATATTGTACTATATGGTTATAGCAAAGGCGGAGATGTAGTACTTCAATTAGCCAGGATGCTACAGGATACACTTTGTATTAATTTGCTGATAACTATTGATGTAGCTATTGGTCCATGGTCGCACAAGATTGATCGAACAGTTTCCCAAAACGTCAAAAAGAATATCAACGTTTATCAAAGTGTTCCCAATTTCCCGTTAAGATCTTATGGAATGCGGACAACTGCATCCTCCCCTGATATTATAATCGAAAATATCGATCTCACCAGGAAAAACATACGGGGCATAACAGTTTCTCATAGCACTATTGAAAACCTGATGGTAGAAGAAGTTATTTCATGGATAAATAACAATATCAAAAAAAAAGAACTAACATCATAACAAAGACTATCATTATCCCCTGAATACATCATGCAAAATATTCAGCGAATATAATCTCGCTTTCTCATCATATACATTTGTTGTCGTCATCAATTCATCTATGCGGGTTTCTTCAACAAACTCAAGTAATTCCTTTTTTACCCGTTTTTTTCCTCCAATAAATGTGCATGCCAGCATTTGCGAAAGTGCCGCCTTTATTTCTTCATTCCAGTAAGGCTCCATTGATTCAACAGGCGGTTGCATAGGGCGGCGCATATTTGTAACAATACCTGTAAACATTCTAAAAAGACTGGTTGCAAGGAAATGCGCTTCTTTATCAGTATCGGCAGCAATAACATTTACACAGGCTAATACATATGGCTCCTGCAATTGCGTAGAAGGTTTAAAATTGTTCCTGTAAATATTTATCGCTGTTCTGAATTGCGCAGGCGCAAAATGTGCAGCAAAAGCATAAGGTAATCCCATGTCGGCAGCAAGGTAGGCGCTATCGGTGCTGGAGCCTAAAACCCAGATAGGAATATCCGACCCTTCTCCCGGAAAAGCGCGTACACGTGACTGTTGGTTTTCTTTACTGAAATACGTTTGTAACTGGCGGATTTCGGCCGGAAAATTATATACCGAATCATTGCTTCTTCTCAATGCTATTGCGGTTAACTGATCCGTGCCCGGCGCTCTTCCCAACCCAAGATCAATTCTGCCGGGATAAAGACTTTCAAGCGTACCAAATTGTTCAGCAATAGCAAGCGGAGAATGATTCGGCAACATAATGCCACCTGAGCCTACGCGTATAAGTGTTGTTTTATCGGCCACATGCCCAATTAAAACGGAAGTAGCGGAACTCGCAATATTTTCCATGTTGTGATGTTCCGCCAGCCATATGCGTTTAAACCCCAATTTTTCTGCATGCCGTGCCGCTTCCACTGTTCTTTGTATGGCTGTTGCAGCATTGCCTCCCTGTGTAACTATTGCCAGATCGAGTATAGATAATTGTAACTGCTTCATTTGGTTTAATCTTTGCAAGCAGTCGTTATGAGCTATTTATAAAATAATCTGCAAATTTACGATAATACCATATTAAAATGTTAGGGCAGTTAGGTGTATTTGGCAACAGTTATAATTTCTTTGAAAGCAAACCAATATATTTGAAGAATACAAAAGCTATAGTAAAAGGATTGATAAAATTATTTTAATGGAATCTCCGGGAGATATCAACGTACAAAAACATTTTTTATCGGGCGGGGGAGAAATGGGAAAGCTCATCCGTGAAAAAAAATGGGAAGACACTCCTGTGGGCGCTCCCCGGCAGTGGCCGCAAAGTTTACGCACAACGTTGAATATTTTACTCAACTCCAAATTTCCTATGTTTTTATGGTGGGGCAAAGAATTGATTTGTTTTTATAATGATGCTTACCGCCCCAGCCTCGGCATAAATGGTAAACACCCGGATATTTTAGGAAAACCTGCACAGGAAGCCTGGCCGGAAATATGGGAAATTATTAAGCCGCTTATTGACCAGGTTTTACAGGAAGGGGTAGCTACCTGGAGCGAAAACCAGTTAATTCCTATTTACCGAAATGGAAAGATGGAAGATGTATACTGGACTTTTAGCTATAGCCCTGTATACGATGAAGCTACTACGCCTGCCGGCATTTTGGTTACCTGTAATGAAACTACAAAAGAAGTAGCAGCGTTCAAACAAATTGAAGAAAGCAGGAACGAATTGTCCTTCGCCATTAATGCCGCTGATTTGGGTACCTGGGATTTGAACCCTGCTACCGGAAAATTTGTTTGCAATGAGCGGTTAAAAGAATGGTTTGGCCTACCGGCAAGTGATGAAATAGATTTAGAACTGGCATTGCAAAGAATTGATGCCGATGAAAGAACGGATGTAATTAATTCTATACAGGTTGCATTGAATGATCCTTCCGGCGGCAATTACGAAGAGGAATATGCTGTTACAGAACCCGCATCGGGCGTTAAACGGTATTTACGTGCACAGGGAAAAGTTTTTTTTGATAATAAAGGTGTTGCTTACCGGTTTAGCGGTATAATGCAGGATGTTACCGAAAAAGTACTGGCGCTGAAAAAGCTGGAAGAAAGCAGGAATGAATTTCGTCAACTGGCAGACTCGTTGCCGTCTCTTGTATGGACAACAGATAGTGCGGGCAAACAAACCTTTGCTTCAAAACGGTGGGAAGCCTATACAGGTAGTGCTACCGGCAGTGAAAGTTCTTTTATGCAAATGACGCATCCTGATGATGTGAATGGTTTGATGGAGCTATGGCGCAAATCTCTTGAAACCGGCGATACTTATAAGGGTGAAGTTCGGATGAAGAACTACAAGAATGAATATGAGTGGTTTTTTGCCAATGGGGTGCCGATGCGTAACGAAAAAGGACAGATAGAAAAATGGATTGGCGCTTTTACCAATATTAATGAACAAAAAAAGGCAGAAGCAGAATTACTGCGCCTGTTTCATGAAGTAGAAGAAAGGGAAAAGAAATTCAGAAATACAGTAAAGCAGGCGCCTGTAGGCATTACTATTTTTAGTGGTGAAGATTTTTTAGTGGAGATAGCCAATGATAAATACCTGGAGCTGGTTGACCGCAAAGAAAAAGATTTTGTTGGAAGACCATTGTTCGATTCTTTGCCTGAAGTGAAAGAATCAGTACAGGAATTGCTTACAGGTGTTTTAAAAACAGGTGTTCCATATTATGGTAATGAATTTCCGGTAACCATAAACCGTTATGGCAAATCAGAACTTACCTATTTTAATTTTGTTTACCAGCCTTTAAAAGACAATAATAAAAATGTTACAGGTGTAATTGTTGTGGCAATGGAAGTAACTGCTTCTGTTGAAGCTAAACATGCATTGACAGAAAGTGAAAAGCAGTTCAGGAATTTTATTATGCAGTCGCCCATACCTATGACTATTTTCAGGGGCGAAGATTTTGTGATAGAAATGGCTAACAAAGCCATGTTTGAAAAATTGTGGAGAAGAAAAGAAGGCGATGTTATAGGCAGGAAAATAGTTGATGCTTTCCCGGAATTGGTTGAACAGAAATACCCGGATTTGCTTAAGGAGGTATTTATTTCGGGCAAGGCGCATAGAGAAGTAGAATCTGTAGCCTATGTGATGGGTGATGACGGAATGAGTAAGTTTTATCTTGATTTTGAATATGCTCCATTATTTGAAACAGATGGAAGCGTATCTGGCATTATGGTTACGGTTAACGATGTTACAGAAAAAGTAAATGCCAGAAAAACAGTAGAAAATGCTGAAGAAAGATTAAGAATTGCGCTTGAAGCCGCAGAACTCGGTACCTGGGAGTTGGATTTACAAACATTTCATATAAATTTTAACCCGAGGCTGGCCGAAATATTTGGACATGCCCCAACTGAAACATTAACACACCAGCAGCTTCGCAGCCAAATTCATCCTGATGATAATAAAAATATTGTTGAAAAAGCATTTGAGGAAGCACTGATAACTAAGATATATACATACGAGGCGCGTGTTATTAAGCCTGGTAATACGGTTTGCTGGGTAAGGGTGCAGGGTAAAGTATTTGCCGAAGATGGAAAACCAACAAAATTACTGGGCACTATAAGGGATATAACCGAGGATAAGTTTTATGAGCAGGAATTAGAAGAAAGCGAACAAAAATTCAGGCTGCTGGCAGACTCAACGCCACAATTAATATGGACGAGTGATGAAAAAGGAAATATAAATTACTATAATAATGCTGTATATGATTATAGCGGGTTAACCTTACAGGATTTGCAGGGAGAGGGTTGGTTACAAATTGTGCATCCTGATGAGCGACAGGAAAACCTTAGACTATGGGAACGTTCGATTGCAACAGGGGAAGATTTTATTTTTGAACACCGTTTCAGGAGATTTGATGGAGAATACAGGTGGCAGCTTAGCAGAGCGATACCCCAGCGAGATTCGGAAGGCGTAATACAAATGTGGGTTGGAACCAGTACTGATATTCATGAAATAAAAGAGTTGGATCAACAGAAAGATTATTTTATCAGTATGGCAAGTCATGAATTGAAAACACCGGTTACTTCTCTTAAAGGATATACACAGTTGTTGCAATCATCATATGAAAATAGCGGAGATAATTTCCTCATTAATTCCTTAAATATTATAGATAAACAAACGGTTCGTTTAAATAAACTTATTTCCGAATTGCTTGATTTGTCAAAAATTAAACTGGGAAATCTCTTTTTTGATGAAGAGTATTTTGATCTTAATAAATATCTATCTGAAGTACTGGAAGAAAAAAGAATGATTAACCCGGGGTTTGTAATAAATTATCATTACAAAAAACCGGCACCCGTTTGTGCCGATAAAGACAGGATAAGGCAGGTAATGGCAAACCTGGTTAACAATGCTATAAAATATTCATCATCTTCCAATGTTATTGATATAACAAGCGAAGTAAAAGGAAATGAAGTAATTGTTACGGTTAAGGATTATGGCATAGGCATTTTAAAAAAAGACCAGGAAAAAATATTTGAAAGATTTTATCGGGTACCGAATAAGAGTACCAAAACTTATCCCGGCTTTGGCATAGGGTTATATATTGCTTCTGAAATTGTAAAGCGCAGCAATGGAACAATTGGTGTAACAAGTGAACCGGGAAAAGGGTCAAGTTTTTATTTTTCGCTTCCGTTAAAGGCTGCGCCTGCTGCTGATTAGTTTGCAAGAGTTTGCAGTATGCTGTACAAAGTCTCCATACTTCGTACAGGCTATGTTCTTCAGAGACTTTGTTTCTGTTAAATACTACTGTTAATTTTGCTGCCCGCACTTTGCCGCATAGTATTACCGAACGTACAAGTGAGCGACGCAACCGGCGCTGTAGTAGCAATATAGCTGGTAACATAAACCCCAAATCTTTCCATTTCATGTTTTGCGCAGGATAAAGTAAATTTATAGAAGGCATGTAACAATACTTTCATTATAACGACTTATTGCCTGCACACTTTCAACACAATATTAATACTGCAATTATGAACTCAAACAGAAGAAGCTGGCTGAAACAAATAGGTTTAGGCGTAGCCGGCTTAACTATTTCGAGGCTGGAAACCATCGCCTCTCCCGCAATATTATCTGCCAATGAATTTATTGATGATAAGCCGATACGATTATCTTCCAATGAAAACCCTTATGGACCTTCGCCAATGGCACGTAAGGCAATGGCTGATCATTTGCTGGAAAGCAACCGTTATGGAAGCGCGCAAATGAATGAATTGATTGCAGCGCTTGCGCAAAAGCATAATCTCAGCAGTGAAAATATTTTGATGGGCGCCGGTTCAACTGAAATTCTGGACATTGTTGCACGATGCGCTGCATTGAAAGGAGGAAGCTTTGTAATACCTGTTCCCACTTTTGCATTTTGGGCAAACATGATTGAAAAAACGGGTTTTAAAAAAATAACAGTCCCGCTTACTGCAGATAAAAAAATTGATTTGCCGGCCATGCTGGCTGCCATACAAAACGATACAAAACTGGTATATATATGCAACCCGAATAATCCTACAGGCACTATGTTAGAAAGAGAACAATTGGTAGAATTTGTGAAAAAGGTTGCTGAAAAAGCATTGGTATTGGTTGATGAAGCCTATATTGATTTTACAGAACAACCTTCGTTGAGCAACCTGGTAGCAGAAAATAAGAATATCATTATTGCCAAAACCTTTTCTAAAATATATGGAATGGCAGGCGCAAGAGTAGGATATGCGCTTGCGCATAAAGATACAATAGAACAGATAAGCCAGGTTACAACATGGGCAAACGGAAGCAGCAGCGTTGTTTCTGTAGCAGCAGCAATCGCTTCTTTAAAAGATGAAAAATTTGTAAAGGAAACCTATTCAAAAATTCATGAAGCAAGAAAATATACTATTGCCCAAATGGAGAAATTGAATATCCGCTGCATCCCCTCCAATACCAATTTTATTTACTTCACACTGGCTGATTATAAGAAAGATTATTTTGACCTGCTGAAACGCAACAATATCTGGGGCACTTACATTTATGAGGAACAGGGGAAGTGGTCGAGAATTACTGTTGGTAAAATGGAAGAAATGCAGCAGTTTATTAAAGCTATATCCTGAAAGTATAAATTTTGCTTTGCTCCTGGTTTCGTCACAGTATATTCTCGTTCATCACATTTATTCTTCGTTAAGAGTAATAATGGTTTTCATTTGTATAAATATAATAAGCACTGCTTAAAAAGAATAAATGCCATTTATTTTAACGTAAAATTATCAGCAGCAATTTCTTTTAAAAAAAGTATTTATTACATTTTTACAATATCAACTAATGCTTTAACAACAAATGCTAAAACCAATTACCTGCTTATTGCTTGCCATATGCTCTATGCAATGCATTAAAGCGCAGCATGCATCTGTAACCGGTGCCGTTACTGATACTGTTAACAACAAAAAGCTCCAGCATGCTGTTGTATCTGTTATTAATAAATCAGATTCCACGCTTTTAAAATTTACCCGCACAGATCAATCCGGAAACTTTACATTGAAGGAGCTACCGGTTGGTAACTTTCTTATCATAATTTCTTATCCGTCTTTCGCAGATTATGTTGATGAGCTTCAACTGGAAGCCGGTAAGCAGCTTAAATTGGGAAATATTAACCTCATTAACAAGTCAACATTACTTAAAGAGATTGTGATACGGCAGAATAATGCCATGAAGATTAAAGGAGATACAACAGAATTTACCGCAGATAGTTTTCATGTAAAACCAAATGCAACAGCAGAGGACTTGCTGAAAGTAATGCCGGGCATACAGGTAGATAAAAACGGAAAGATAGTAGCGCAGGGTCAGGAAGTGCAAAAGGTATTGGTAGATGGCGAAGAGTTTTTTAGTGATGACCCTACTGTGGCTACCCGAAACATACGCGCAGACGCAGTAGATAAAGTGCAGGTATATGATAAAAAAAGCGACCAGGCAGCATTTACGGGTATTGATGATGGTGAGAAAACAAAAACAATAAACCTGAAACTAAAAGAAGATAAGAAGAATGGTTATTTCGGAAAGATAAGTGCCGGGGGAGGATTGAAGGATAAGTATAATAATGAAGCCATGATTAACTTTTTTAAAGGAAAAAGAAAAGTAGCGGCATTTGCAACTATGTCGAACACCGGGCAAACAGGTTTAAACTGGGAAGATAACAGGAAATATGGAGGAGAAGACGATGATATAGAGTTTGATGAGAATAGTGGCTTTTTTTATTCCTTTGGCAGTGGCGATGACTTTTACTTTAATGGTAACGGGCTTCCGCAGGCATGGACAGGAGGTGCGCATTTCTCCAATAAATGGAATGAAGACAAGAATAATTTTAATGCCAGCTACATGTATAAGAAGTTGAACATAAGAGGCATTGATGAAACAAAAATGCAATATATACTTCCTGATACACTGTATTACATGAATCAGAAGAATAGTAATTTTTCACAGCGCATACGTAATTCATTAAACGGCAAGTATGAAATACAACTCGATTCTTTATCTTCTTTAAAATTTACTTTTAACGGGTATAAAGGAAAGGCGCAGAATAACAGTAACTTTTTTTCAGAAGCATTGAATGATAAATCAGATACAGTAAACCAAAGTCGCCGTAATACTTCTTCTGAGTTAGATGAATCTTCGTTTAACAGCAGTATACTATGGAGAAAAAAGTTTAAAAAAGCTGGCAGAACCATCTCAACCCGTATTGAGCAAAAATTTAATGATAATAATTCAGAAGGATACCTGGACGCTATAAATGACTATTATAATGCGGGGGGTAATATTTCCGAGATTGACACCATCAATCAGCAAAAATATAATCACAGCAAGTTGTTTACCTTAAACGCCAAAGTAACCTATACAGAACCTTTAGGAAAAAATAATTTCATAGAGTTGAATTACGGATATTCCAACACAACCAGCAGTGCCAACAGAACAACATACAATTATGATAATGACAAGTATGATGCATTAGATAGTTTACTGACCAATGATTATGACTTTCTTATCAACACCAATGCCGGGGGCGTTGCATACCGTATAGCCAGGAAAAAATATAATTTTTCTTTTGGCGGTGATGTTGTTAACCAGGCTTACCGGCAGATAGATAACCGGAAAGACTCTACTATTCGTTATAACCGGGTTAACCTTTTTCCGAAAGTGAATTTGAGATATAATTTCAAACCACAAACCATGCTGTCGTTTAGCTATAACGGAAGCACGCAGCAGCCTACTATACAGCAAATTCAACCGGTGCGTGAAAATAACGATCCATTAAATGTTTTCGTTGGTAATCCTGATATTTCGCCGGCATTTAATCACCGGTTCTACCTGTTTTTTAACGATTATAAAGTGCTTAAAGAAAGAGGTATATATGTAAATGCAAGCTTTAATCTTACAGACAATACCATTACAACAAGCAACGATATAGATAAGTCGGGCAGAAGGGTTTATCAATCTGTAAATGCGGGTACCACGTATAACTATTGGTCGTATATGGGCTATAATATGAAAATTGCTCCTATTAAAACCAGGGTTGGGCTTAACCTGCAGGCAAATGGAAGCCGGTTTATAAATTTTGTAAAAAATGTGCAGAATATTACCGACAACAATAATTATGGGTTGGGTTTAAATACATATTACTCCATCGAAAATAAACTCGGTATTAATGTAAGAGGAAATGTAAATTATAATACTTCCGTTTCATCTATCCGCGAAGATGTAAAAACAAAATATTGGACACAGTCTTATAATGCGGAGATATATGTGGCATTGCCTTACAAGCTTGATTTTAATACAGACGCTGATTTTAATATTCGCCAGGCAACGAGTGTTTTTGATCAAAACAGGAATGTATTGTTATGGAATGCATCCATCAGTAAAAGATTATTAAAAGAAACATGTGTGCTAAAATTTGCTATTAACGATATATTTAACCAGAACATAGGATTCAGAAGAGATATCCAAAGTAATTTCATCAGTGAAAATACCTACACTACGCTTCGCAGGTTTTGGATGCTGAGCTTTACCTGGAATTTCACAAAGAATAATGCGCAAACTAAAACTCCTTAAAAAATACTATGAAAAAGTTTTTTTGTATAATACTTTTTTGTGTTGTTGCCACGCAGTTTTGTGCTGCGCAATTTATTTTAAAGGGCAAAATTGAGTTTGAAAAAACAGTAAACCAGCACAAGCAACTAATGGCATCTGTTGACGATGATGATGACAGGGAATGGATTAATACAATGAAAAAACAGATTCCTGAAAACAAACACAATTATTATAACCTGCTTTTTTCTGATGACAAAGCGAGGTATGAGCCAGGGCGTGAAAGTAATGACAAAGCAAGCCCGTTTGGGGAGCCACCGGCAAATGATAATATTATTTTTTCAGACTTTACCAGCGCACACACTACCGCTGCAAAGCAGGTGTTTGATGAGTCTTTCCTGATACAGGACAGCTTGAAAAAATACAAATGGCGTATTACAAATGATACAAGAAAGATAGCAGGCTTTGAGTGTCGCAGAGCTACCACAGTAATTATGGATTCTGTTTTTGTGGTGGCATTTTACACAGATGAAATAGTTGCGCCAGGAGGCCCCGAATCTTTTAATGGATTGCCGGGTATGATATTGGGTGTTGTAATTCCCCGCCTGTATACCAGTTGGTATGCTACAAAAGTTGAATTAGCTGACGTGAAAGAAACTGCCATAGCAGCACCTAAAAAAGGCAAAACAACTACTTTTAGCGGTATGGAAAAAACAGTAAAGGATAGTTTGAAAAGATGGGGAAAATGGGGCGCAAGATATATCTGGCAGATTATGATTTAAGATTTCAGCAGGCTTATTAAAATTATTTAAGCCGGGCCTGATATGATTGTAGAAAGCGCTGTTTTTGGAAAGCACGCTTTGAATTAAGAAATTTTCTTTCTGATAGCCTCGTAAAGCAGGCAATAAAAATTATACGGATGAAAGCATTGGTATGTATAAAACCCGGTGAATTTGAATATGCGCAGATTAACGAGCCGCAGTTAAAACCGGGATATAGCATTATAAAAATAAAGCGCATTGGTATTTGCGGCACAGACCTGCATGCATACCGCGGCACGCAACCTTATTTTAATTACCCCAGAATTTTAGGGCATGAGCTTGCCGCTGAATTTGTAAGCTCCAATAATGATACAGGATTTTCTCCTGGTGAGCCACTCACTTTTATTCCTTACCTGAGTTGCAAAAAATGTATTGCCTGCAGAAACGGTAAAACAAATTGCTGTTCTTCCATACAGGTTATTGGTGTGCATACAGATGGCGGAATGACGAATTATATATCCATACCCAATGACCTGCTGTTAAAAAGCAATGGACTGAATTATGATGAGCTTGCATTGGTTGAACCATTAGCAATAGGCGCTCACGGAGTGAAGCGTGCTGATATAAAACCCGGTGAATTTGT